>CAJBME010000298.1 GCA_903954065.1 uncultured bacterium | reverse complement strand
CGAGTAATCAGGATCGATATTTGATTTTTGATGGTACAACTCTTGGGGTTATAGCATCAAATTCCCCTGTTAATACATACAAATTTGTATTTTCAAAAGTGGGTGATTTTTATCTTGGTAAAACTTCTTCTGATAACAATGGTAATGGTGGTTTTACGGCAGCTCCGATTACAGATGGAAGATTAATTAATAGCGCCACAGGATATGGAAATTCTCTATTCTATTCGGGATCATTAAACAATACATATGTTGGTTTTCAATATGATAGAGGTACAGAGAACGCTCCTTCATCGCATTATGGGTGGATGAATTTTACCTATAGCGGCGGCTTGCTCACATTAAATTCCGCGGCGATCAATACGATCGCTGGGGAATCGATTTTGGCGGGCCAGACGGCGGTGACGGCGGTGCCAGAGCCCCGGATGTGGATGCCGTCGTTGGTGTTGGTGTTGGGAGTGGCGTTTCGTCGGCGGAGGTCACGATCGAAAGCCACGGTGGTGTGAGTGAGTGGCGGAGCCGTTGCGCCGGTCGAAGAAGGCGTGTGAGCGGCGTGGCCGCCTGCACCGTTGTTTTGGGTCTGGCTCTTCTGTAGCCGTGGGTCGCTGACCCCGGTCGCGGCGCCGAACGTTTTTTTAGCAGGGGACCGGATGCGAAGAAGCGGATTCGGAGCCGTGTCTTGAGGGGTGTGGCCTGGGGGCCAATTGTGGAAACCGGGGCCAACGTACCCGGCTACAGTGGCGGCGTCGAACGTTTCGCCGAACGATTTTTTTGGGAGGCGAATCACTGGTTTCGTACTCGCCGACGAGGACGTCAGCGCTCCCGGGCCAAGTGTGAAACCCGGGCCGGCGTACCCGGTTACAGGATGGCGCGGGCCATGGTGCCGATGAGGCCGCCGGGCAGGGCGATGTGGCCGCCGTGTTTAGCGAGGGCGAGGTGGGCGACTTCGGTCATCCATTTTTTTGAGGTGTCGATGGATTCGATGACGACGGTATCGACATCCAGGCGGTAGGTGGCGTAGACGTTCACGGGGGTGGGTTCGCCCTCGAGATCGATTTCCAGTATGATTTTTTTCTCAGCGGAGCGGAGTTCGAAGTGGCGGAGTTTAAGCCAGCCGAGGCCATGGGCGGCAATACGGGTTTCGAGGGCTTTGCGAATGACGGAATCGATCATGGGCGGGAGGAAACAGGCGGAAGCAGGGGCATGGCAAGAGGGAATGTGTGGGGCGGGGCGCCTCAGCGAGCATCACGGGGGGCGGTCTCGGGGCTGCGACGAAATAATTGCGACCAAATCTCAGCGCGCTGGCGCCAGAGTTTAAACTGTTCTTCGCTCAAAACATCGGCGAGTTTTTCGGTTTGGGCCGGGTCCATGGATTCGATGGGCGTGCGCCAAGAATCGATTTCTGACGCGGTCGTTTCGGTGGCGAAGTGAGCGAAGAGGGTGTCTTTTTGGGAATCGCTGAGGTGCAGGGTGGTTTGGAGGTCGGCGAGGAGGCGATTGGCGAAGATTTCCCGGCGGCTGGCTTCTTCTTCGCGGACGAACGCTTGATATTCTGGCCATTCGTCGGGGCCGAGGGCGGCGGCGATGGTGGCGTCGCGTTGGGCGATGGTGGTGGCGGTGACGGCGGGGTCGAGCGGAGAATGGGTCGTGCGGGCTGTCTCGTGGGCGAGGCGGGCGGCGGCGTCGGCGCGGGCCGTGGCTTCGGCGATGACGGCGAGTTGAGTGTCATCGAGCCCAAGACGTTCGTGGATAGCGGCGAGGCGGGACTCGCGTTGTTGCTGGCGTTGCAATTCGCGCCATTCGTCCCATTTCCCGCGGCGATTGGCGTATGGGTTCGGCACGGTGGTGGTTTCCGGGAGGGGCGTCGGTGGATGGGCGGCCGATGGCGTGGAATCCATGATCACCAGCGGCGGTGGTGGGGTGGTGGCGGGCGGTTGTTGGCGGGCGGCGATGGATTGTGACTGGAGGGCGCGATTCTCGCGTTCGAGCGACTGGATGTGGTGGGCTTGCCAAGTGACCGGCACGGCGGCGGTCAGCGCGCAGGCGGCGACCAGCTGGGATTTTGTGAGGGCGGCAGATTTGAGGAAAAGCAGGCCAGCTGGGCTCGTCTGGGGGGCGCTGGCGCCGATTTTCATGAGCGATGTGGTTAATCCAGCCGGGGCGGCGGGGGCGGTGGGGACGGCCTGCGGCAGCAGGGTGGTGGCCAGCAGGGTGCTGGTCGTGGTCAGGCCGCGGCGGCGGAAGAGGGAAGATAATTTTTCGAGGGCCCGCGAGACGCGTTTGCGGGCGGCTTCTTCGCTCGTGCCGAGGGCTGCGCCGGTTTCGCGCAGGCTCAGGCCACGGAAAAACCGCAAGACAACGGCCTCGCGGTCGGTGGCAGGTAAGGCCGCCAGCGCGTCATCGAGATGGGGGAGTAGGTCGCGGGCGCGGATGGCGTCGGCGTCGGCGTCAGGGTTTGAGCGGGCGTCGAGAGGCGGGTGATTCTTCATTTCTTCTTCGGCGTAGCGGCGTTCACGTGAGTGACGGCGGGATTCGTCGCGTTGGCGGCGGATGGATTCGAGCAGGGTGGCCTTGTACAACCAGCCGCCCACGTTGGGGCGGGTGCTGAGCCAAGCGGCCTTGTGGGCCAAGGCTAGGAAAACGTGTTGCGCAATATCGGCCGCGAGATCAGCGCGGCCCGTGCGGCGCAGGGCCGTGCCGAAGACCATGTCTTGATGCCGGGCCACCAGCTCCGCAAATGCCCGTTGATCACGGCTCGAGGCGAAGTCGCGGAGCAGTTGAGCATCGGAAAAATCAACAGGCATAACAGGAATTATACTGCCGTGATCGACGAAAACGGACAGGAACTTCGTGGGAATTATCTCAGAAAAGTGTTTTCGTATCCGTGTCTTGAGGAATGTGGCCCGAAGGCCAAGTGTGCAAGCCGGGGCCAGCGACCCCAGCTACAGTGGCGGCTTTGCCGCCTGCGTGGTTGTTTCGGATCCGGATCTTTTGTAGCCGTGGGTCGCTGACCCCGGTCGCGGCGCCGAACGTCTCTCCGAACGTCTTTTTTATCGGGACGTTCATGGATTCGTGGCCTGAGCATGAAAATTTCTGAGGTGGGGGCGACGAAATGATGTCCGGTGTGGGGGGTGGGCGGCAGAATCCACATACCGGCGTGGTGAATCATGCTGGGCCCCGAATGATTAAACTTATGAAACGTACTCCATTTCTCCTTTTGAGCTTGGCTTTGTTGGGATCGCCCTTGGTGATGGCGGAGCCGGTGGCGGCGCCTGCGGCGGAGGCCACGGCGGCACCGGCGGCACCGGCGGTCGGCGACGAAGTCAAAGCGGCCATCAGCAAGCTGGCGGCGGCGGGCAATTATTCTTGGACGACGAGCACGGTGGTGCCTGAGGGCAGCCGCTGGCGTCCCGGTCCATCCAACGGCAAGACGAATGCCGATGGGTACAGCTGGCTCAGTACGACGATGGGTGAGCGCACCAATGAATCGTTCATCAAGGGCGGAAAATACGTGAGCAAAGGCGAAGCGGGATGGCAGACGGCCGAAGAACGCCGCGCGGCGCGGGAAAATGCCGGCGGCGGCGAAGGACGGGGCGGTCGGGGCGGCGCGGGCGGTCGCGGGTTGGAAAACTTCAAAACCCCCGTGCAACAAGCCGAAGAAATCGTCGGCAAGGTGAAAGAACTGAAAAAAGACGGAGATGTCGTCACCGGTGAACTCACCGAAGAAGCCGTTAAATCCCTGCTGACCATGGGCGGACGCCGCCGCGATGGCAGCGAAGCCCCAGCCCCTACCGAAACCAAAGGATCAATCAAACTCTGGATGAAAGACGGTGCTCTGGCGAAAATGGAAACCCACGTGGCCGGTAAACTCAGCGTCAATGGCAACGCCATGACCATCGATCGCAAATCGATCACCGAAATCAAAGACGTCGGTACCACCACTCTCGACGTCCCCGAAGACGTGAAGAAAAAACTCTAAAGGAGAAGCGACGCGGTCGTGGCGGCAGGCGTGAACGCCGCCGTCACAACCGCGGGGCCGGTGGTCCATGGCTCATGGCCACTGGCGTTTTTTTATTCCCTCCCGGATTTCCATCGTATGTCTTTCGCTTCCTCCCCAATCTCTCCCTATTCCTTCCGTTGATTTTCATTTTTGTTTTTTGTTGTCCTGTTTGGTCCACCTCTAATTATTCTTCTCATGAAAAAGCCGGTTTTGCTTCTTAATCTCAGCTGGGTAGTGATTGCTGCCGGCACATTTTACGCGGGGGTGGTGTGGCGTGAGGGTCGATCGGTGGTGAGTGAAGTAACGGCGGTGGGGCCGCGGGTCCCGGTGACGCCGGGGTTACCGAAGATGGGGGCGGGTGAGGGATTGGTGAAGGCGGGGACGGTTTCGAGGGATGATGATGTATTGGATTTTTTCAAGCGGTATGGATTGGATGGGGGCACGCCCTTGACGGCGGATACGATGACGCGCGCGGTGACGGAGGCGTTGCGGGAGACGAACCCGATCAAGAGCCAAATGTTATTTGCGCGCTTGATGGAGGAATTGACGCCGGAGAACGCGCAATCGGCGTTGACGATGCTTCGCGAGAATACGGCGGGTTGGGAATCGATGCGGTATATGGGGATGTTAGCGTATGCGTGGGGTGGGGTTGACCCGAAAGCGGCCATGGAGCAGTTGCAGCAGGGCGGGGGGCGGGACACTCGGATGGGGCAAGCCAGTGCCTTGACTGGCTGGGCGGCGCAAGATCCGAAGGGGGCGGTGGCGTGGTTGGCGGCGTATGAAGGCGAAGGCAAAGAATGGATGTCTCAGTCCTTGATCAGCGGGTTGGCGAAGTCGGATTTTGACACGGCGTTCAAGTATGCGACGGCGATGGAAGAAGGCGGAGACAAGACGCGGGCGGCGGAGACGTTGTCGCGCGAGTTGATTCGCACGGGTGGGATTGACAAGGCGCGCGAGTGGTTTGCCTCGTTGACGGATGCCAACATGAAGGACGGGGCGTTTGGCACCCTGACCGACCAGTTGCGGCGCTCTGATCCCGATAAAGTGGCAGATTTTGTGCGTCAGCATGCGACTCAGCCGTATGCGCGGGATGCCGTGGCTAATATGGCGGAGGAGTTGGGGCGTAAGGACGTGCAGGAAGGGTTGAAATTTGTCAATGGATTGACTGGGCCCAATCAACCCCGGGCCTATGCCGAGGTGGTGGGCGAGTGGATGGATCGCAATGAAGGAGCCGATAGCGTGCAGGCCAGCGAGTATGTGACGCGGATGCCCGCGGGTGAAAATCGGGATGCAGCCGCTTCAGTTATTGCGCGCCGGATGGCCGGCGAAGACCCGGCGGCCGCCATCGCGTGGGCCAGTTCCATCGGCGGCGCCGAACAACGGCAAGAGGCCATGGTCGAAGTCGGCCGCCGCTACCTGCGGTCTGACCCCGTCAATGGTGCCGCCTGGTTGGCCCAGAGCGGGTTGTCCCCCGAGGCCCAGCAGCAGGTGACTGCTCCCCGTGAAGAACGTAATTGGCGTGGCGGCGGCGGGGGCCCTCCTGCCGGTGGCCCTCCGGGCGGCGGCCGTCGCGGGCCTCGCTAAGGAACGTGCTCGCGGGCGCGGGAGCGTCGCGCGTGAGCGGATAGATCGGCCGGATCGGCCGACTTGATCGGATCGGTGGCGCTGGCGGCGCTGAGGCTATCGTCTCGGACGCTGGCGCGAGTGGAGCCGCGAATGGATGCCCAGTCGCGATGGTCGAGGTCTCGGCCCAGATAATCCTGCGCTCGACACGGGCGCACTTTGCCACACTTTAATCAGACTCACCATGAAACTGCTGTCCTGCGCTAACGCCGCTGCTCTTCTCTTCACATTGTCCTTGAGTGCTGCTGGGGGCGACTGGCCGCAGTGGCGCGGTCCTGAGGGGAATGGGGTGGCACCGGGCGCGACACCGCCAGTGACGTGGAGCGAAACCACCAATGTGCGGTGGAAAAAACCTCTGCCGGGAGCCGGTACCTCGACTCCGATCGTCTGGAAGGGGAAAATCTTCGTCACGACCGCGATTGGGACCGGGAAAACGGTCGAGGGGAAACCGATCGAAACGTCGGCGGCGGCTGGGACCGAGCCGGCGCCGGGTGGACCGGGCGGAAGGGGGCGCGGAGAAGCGCCGACCGAAGTGCAGCAATTTGTCTTGATGTGTCTGGATTTGGCGACAGGGGAGATCGAGTGGCAGGCGGTGGCCAAGGAGGAATTGCCGCATGAAGGGCATCATCGGGACCACGGATTTGCCTCGCATTCGGCGGTGACGGACGGGGAGATGGTCTATGCGTATTTTGGTTCTCGCGGGCTGCATGCGTTTACGATGAAAGGTGAGCCGCGCTGGTCCAAGGCGCTGGGGCAGATGCAGACCCGGGCCGGTTTTGGGGAGGGGAGTTCGCCGCTCTTGTATCAAGACAAATTGATTATCAATTGGGACCATGAAGGAAAAGATTTTGTGGCCGCTTTTGACAAAAAGACTGGCGACGAATTGTGGCGTCAGGAACGGGACGAGCCGACGAGCTGGTCCACCCCCGTGGGACTGACCCATGAGGGCGTGGCGCAGGTGGTCATCAGTGCGACGAATCGAGTGCGGAGTTACGAGCTGGCGACCGGTAAAGTCTTGTGGGAGAGCGGGGGCATGACGACCAATGTCATTCCCACCCCGACGGTTGGACACGGAATGGTTTTTGCGATCAGCGGGTTTCGAGGCAATGCGCTGAAGGCCATCCGGTTAGGGCGCACCGGTGATTTGACCGATACCGACGCGGTGGCGTGGAGTTATGATAGCAAATGCCCGTACGTCCCGTCCGCGCTGCTGTCCGGCGAACGCTTGTGGTTTTTCTCGCAGAATACCGGGTTGCTGTCGTGTTTGGATGCTAAAACCGGCAAGGTGCTCATCGATGCCGAACGCGTGGAATCACTGAGCGGCGTGTACGCCTCGCCCATCGCCGCAGACGGCCGCCTCTATCTGGTCGGACGAAATGGCGAAGGGGTCGTCATCAAGGACTCGAATCAATACGAAGTCATGGCCCGCAATGCCCTCGATGAGAAATTTGATGCGTCGCCCGTGGCGGTGGGCAGTGCCCTTTTGCTCCGCGGTCATCGTTTCTTGTATTGCCTCGAGGACGAGGAGAAAAAGGGATGAGGGATGTGGCCTCGCGGCCAAGTGTGAAAACAGGGGCCACCGTACCTGGCTACCATGGCGGCCGTGATTTTGTGCTGGTCTGGCTCGATTCGTGGGTGAAGAGTTAAGGTCGAGTTGTTTTTGCCCTGGTTCAGTTCATGCGTCCGCTCACCACCTTTATTTTGCTTGGGTTGACTGCTGCGGCGGTCGGCTTCATTTTTTTCTTCGAAAGCCGTCGTCCGGGCACGGTCGAGGCGGCGGAGCGAGCCCGGATCCTGCTGGATTTGCCGGTGGAGGGTATTGGCAAGATTGAGATCACGAATGCGGCGGGGAGGGTCAAGCTGGAACGTGGCACGGGTGACGGGGGGCAGGAGCGGTGGAACTTGACGTCACCGGTCAAGGACCGGGCTGATGCGCCGGCGGTGGCGATGATCCTGCAGCTGGCTTCCGGTACCGAGGTGCTGGAGCGGTTGAGTGGCGAAGAAGTCCTCAAGAAAAGTCGATTGAAGGAGTTGGGCCTGGATGCGGGTCAGCAGGGGAGGGTGACGTTTTACCCGAAAGGGGGAGGGGCTGTGGGTGTGATTTTAGGCCGTCCGGCTCCCAGTCAGGGGACATTTTATGTGCAATTGGAGGAGGGTGATCGCAAGCCGGACGAGGTTTTGGTGGTGCGGGTACCGTGGACGGAGCCGCTGATGGGGCGTTCGCCTGGGGAATGGAGGGACCCTCGTCTGGTGGTGGCCGCGCCGGATGCGATTGTGCGCATTGGCGTGCAGAGTCCAGAAGCGGAGATCGAGTTGGAGCGTGACCAAATTACGGAGGAAGAGCGCCGCAAAAAGCTGACGGCGGTCTGGCGTCTGACCAAGCCACTGGCGGAGCGGGCGGACCAAGAGTTGATCATGGATCATTTGTTGCCTGGCCTGATCAATGCGCGCGCCATGTCGTTTGTCGAGCCGGGTGGGCCGCCGTTGCCGTCCAGTCCACCGGCGGTGCGGGTCACTGTGTGGTCGACCGGTGGGTCGGCTGAGGGTGAAGTCATGGAGGTTTTCACCGGATCCGAGCCAGAGTCGGCGTGGGTTCGGGTGGTCGGTCGCCCGGGTCATGCCCGTTGTGGGGCCGATCTGCTGGCTATGCGCGCGTGCACGCTCGACCGTTTTCGCGATACCAAGTTGGCGGCGATTGAGTCGAGGAACCTGAGCACGGTCATCCTTAAGGATGCGGCATCGGGCGAAACGCCGCTCTATCTGTTTCGCAACACGTGGCATTTGGCGCATCAAGGGTTAGTCTATGAAGCCAGTCGTGAACGGGTGCAGTCATTGGTCGATGTTTTTAATGGAGCCATTGTGCTGCAGTGGTTTGATCAGCCTGGCCCGCTGGCGGACTATGGTTTGGATGCTCCTTTGTTGGAGATTGTTTTTGGGACGGCCGTCCATTCGGACCGGGCGCGGCCGGCGGCTCCGACCGCTTCCGACAGCGCGGTGCTTCGTATTGGGGAGAAACAAAAGCGGTTTTATGCGCAGTGGGTGGGAAGTCCGACGGTGATGCGGTTCGACGGTTCCATCCTCGGATCCGTCCCGCGAGAATGGATCCGGTTTAAAAGTACGCGGATTCTCGCTTTCGCCCCGCTTTCCATTCGCACGCTCGCGGTTTCCGAAGAGCCAGCCCCGCCCGTGGAATGTACGTATAATCACTCCACCGGAGGGAAATGGACAGCCACGCGTCAAGGGACTGACGTTACGGAATTTCTCGATGTGCAAACGTTGGAACGACTCGTCAACCGGCTTTCGGAATTTGAGGCTCACGACTGGGCCAGTGACCCCGCGCAAGGGCTGGTGGCTCTTCGCCAGCCAGTATTGAGTATTGAGTTGGCCATCGAGCAATTTGATGAGGCCACTGGTGCTCCCAAGCCCGCAACCGTCAAACTCAGCCTCGCGCCCACGACCCCAGGCCAGCGCACGGCACTCTACTACGGGCGCCTCAATGACGAACCAAATGTCTTCATCGTCCGGAGCCCGTTGGTCGAAGAGATTTCCGCCTCTATCCTTACGGCCAAACCCTAGCGATAGGGTGGCGCCCACCGTGTTTTCGGTTTCATGCCCCACCGCGTGTTGCAAATTCCATGCCCTGCGGGGGCATCGCATACCAGCTCAGGGTGCCAACCCTGGGAATTCACCCGGAAAAGGAAACCCGCGTTCTGAAGGAACGCCGCATAATCTCCGTGTCTTGGACACCGACCCGGCCATTCCTATGCGGTGTTTCTTCAGAACACACCAATTCTCTGGGATGCGGTTCCCAGAGCGATGCCCTGGGCTAACATATGATGCCAATTCAGGGCAAATGGCACGATGACGTATTAATTTTGAGTGATGTCCCAAAGGGCATCGCGTCTCATCGTTTTGGCGTTACCCGTTCTGGGCAATCCCAAGGCTGTACGATGGGACTGGGCTTTGGTGGTGGAGGCATCACATCCAGCGGATCAGGCGCAATTCGTGAGCTTGAGTGAGGTGGCTGTGTTGTGGGATGACGCGCAGGGCGAGGGCGAACTCGCCGCTATCTTGAGCGGTGATGGTGCCTTCGAACTGATGGACGCCGGGGTAACCGGGGCCGGGGATCGGGCTGAGCGGCACCATGGTGTAGCAGCCGACGGATTCCCCTTCGCCGTGGCCGAGGCAGGCTTGGACGAGGACGTATTCAGGTTTGATTTCGCCGAGGTGGACTCTGGCCACCACTTTGACGGGCGAGCCGACAGGGACATTCGAGAGGTCGCCGCCTTCGAGGTGGGCTTCTTCGATGCGGACGTCATGCCAGCGGCGCCGCATGTCTTCCTTCCAATCGCGCAGGGCGCGGGCTGGGAGGCACGAGTTGCTGGCCAGTCGGCGGGCGGCGGTGGCGGCCGGTTCATACAGACGGGTCGTGTATTCTTCGACCATGCGATGAGTGTTGAACTGCGGGGTGACGGTACGCATCGAGTCCCGCATGAGCTGGAGCCAAGCCAGTGGCAAACGACCGTCCGGCCGCGCGTAAAATAAGGGGGTTACTTGGTTTTCTAGGATCGAGTAGAGGCTTTCCGCATCCACTTCATTTTGGAATTCCATGCTGCCGTCCTTGATTTCTTCGCCGATGGCCCAGCCGTTGCGACCGTTCCACGCTTCATCCCACCAGCCGTCGAGCACGGAGAGATTGAGGCCACCGTTGGGCGGTGGTTTCATGCCGGATGTGCCGCTGGCTTCCAGCGGGCGCATCGGGTTATTGAGCCACAAATCGACTCCCTGATACAGGCGGCGGCCGATGCAGGCGTCATAATCTTCGACGAAGACGACACGGTGTTTCAGGCCTTCCATTTCCGAGAATTCGACCACTTTGCGGATGAATTCCTGACCCAGCCCGTCGGCGGGGTGGGCTTTGCCGGCGAAGAGGAACTGGACTGGGCGTTCGGCATGATTGAGGAGGGCCTTCAGGCGTTCGGGTTGGGAGAAAAGGAGGAGAGCGCGTTTGTAGGTGGCAAAGCGGCGGGCGAAACCAATGGTGAGGATTTCGGGATCGAGCAGGTTGTTGACTTCGCGGAGGCGGTCGGGGGGCTCGGCATTGCGTTCGCGCTGGCGGCGGAGGCGGACGCGGACGAAGTCGACCAGTCGTTTTTTCAGGGCTTGGTGAGTATCCCAGAGTTCCCGGTCGGGGATTTCGATGACTCCGCGCCAGTAATCGCGGTCGCTGAGGTGTTGGTCCCAGTCGGTCCCGAGGTATTTGTCGTAGAGGGCGGCGATTTCAGGAGCGAGCCAGGTGCGGGTGTGGATGCCGTTGGTGATGCTGGTGATGGGGACCTCGTCTTCGGGGACTCCATCCCAGACGTGCTTCCACATGCCACGACTGACCTGTCCGTGGATTTTGCTGACCCCATTGGCATGGCGGCTGGTGCGGAGCGCGAGGATGGTCATCGAGAACTCATCGGGATTGGCGTCCACTGGCGGCTGGCCGAACGACATCAGCCGCGTGAAATCAATGCCTAATTCTTCGGCGAATCCGGCGAAGTAGCGGCGCATCATGTCGATGTGAAAGACCTCGTTGCCTGCGGGTACCGGGGTGTGGGTGGTGAAGACGGTGGAGGCGGCGACGACTTGCAGGGCAGAATTAAAATCGAGGCCCTGCGATTGGACGCGTTGTCGGATGCGTTCGAGCGCGAGGAAGGCGGAGTGGCCTTCGTTCATGTGCCAGACGGCTGGTTCCAGTCCGAGGGCATTCATGGTGCGTTTGCCGCCGATACCCAGCACCACTTCTTGTTTCATCCGCATTTCCTTGTCGCCGCCGTAGAGCTGGGCTGTGATGCCGCGATTCTCATGGCTGTTGTCCGCTAAATCGGTATCGAGCAGATAAAGCGTGACCCGGCCAATCTTCATTTCCCAGACTTTCACGGAGACCGGGCCTTCGGGCAGGCCGACTTGGAAAACGATGGGGGCGCCGTCCCGCATGGCTTCCCGTACCGGGACTTGCCGAAAATTTTGGTTCAGATCGATGGCTTCCTGTCTTCCTTCGCGGGTGATTTGCTGCTTGAAATAGCCGTGGCGGTACAGGAGCGAAATCCCGACGAAGGGGAGGCCCAAGTCGCTGGCGGCCTTGGTGTGATCACCTGACAGAATGCCCAGGCCACCGGAATAAATGGGAATGCTTTCGTGAAAGCCGAATTCTGCGGAGAGGTAACACACGGGATGTTTCGCGGAAAACTGGGTTTCCCGGGTGGCGGCCCATGTGTCGGTGGCGGCGAGGTACGATTTCAGTTCGTGGTGCACCTGACTGAGTGCGTGCAGGAAGTCGTCGTCTTTGGCCACCGCCAGCAGCCGGGCTTGGCTCACTTGCTGGATCATTTTTAACGGGCTGTGGTTTACTTTCGTCCACAGCGCGGGGTCGAGGTGCCAAAACAGCCAGCGTGCTTTGGCATTCCATGCCCACCAGAGATTAAAGGCGATTTCCCGCAGCGGTTCGAGGGCGGTCGGGAGTGAAGGAGTGGCGTTGAAGCGAAGATGATGAGGCATCGGGTGATGGTGCGGGAATGACAGGGAGCGACACTAATGAGCTAAGCAGATTTCAGGCCACTGAACCGAATTGGGTGCCTCCAAATGCCGGAGGGGTGGGACAATCGAATGAGAGTGTACCCGAAGTGGGCGTATCGCGCCACTGAGCTGGCACGGGGGCGGGTACCGGGTCGGTCCGGCGGCAGAGGGTGCCAAGGTGGAGGTTCCGTTGCCGGCGGTTCAGCGGCAACGGCTGGGCCAATCGCCGCACTCCGGCGGGATAGGTCAAAATGGACCGGCGTGCGGCCGGGATACTGAACGTCGTCTCCGGCCAGCATGCCTCCAGCACGCAGCCGGCCTGTGCCTAGGGTGAGGCCTTCGGCCGGCGTGGGGATTAGCGGAAGAAGAGGATGATCGAGGTGAGCACGATGGCGACGATGGTAAACCCAGTCAGGGTGGTCCGTCCCCAGTGGGGGTTTTCACCGATAAATTCGGGCTTTTTTGGGTTCGAGTTGGGTTGTGACATGGGGTATCCATGCGCGGCGTCGGGCGTCGGGCAAGTACGGATTGTGTGGGTGGTCCAGACAATGAGTTGATTTTTAAGGATGACACCCGGCCCAGTTCGGAATACAGGCTTACATTATTGTGATGCCTTCCTATTTCCTCTCGTTCTCGTCGTTTTTTCGTGCTGTTTTGGTGACGGCGGTCATTTCTGGGGCGGCGTCGGCCGCGACCTTTACGGTGACGACGGATGCCTCGACGGGGCTTGGTTCATTTCATCAAGCCATGCTGGACGGCGCGGCGGTGCCGCCGGGGACACCGGTCGTGATTGATTTCGAGCCGGTTTTTTTCGCGGAGCCGCGCACGGTGTTGTTGACTGAGGTGTTGCCGGTTTTGAAGCGATCGGTGACGATTGACGGCCCGGCATTGGGGGGGGACGGCCGGCCGACGGTCACGTTGAGTGGCGACCGCAATGCGAATGGGGTCGCGGATGTCGGTGACGCCGCGGGGTTAAATCTCGAGGTGCCGACGGGTGGGGCCTTGTCCTTGCGGCGTGTTGGATTTTTTGCTTTCCGTTCGACGGCGACGGCTGGGGGCGCGGTTTTTTTCCGTCCGGACGGTGCGGCGACGGCGTTGATTGAGCAGTGTGTCTTTACGGGCAGCAGCGGTCGGTGGGGTGGGGCGGTGTCATTTGAAGGTGATGGTCATCAGGTGATTGTGAAAAATTGCGTCTTTACGGGCAACCTGGCTACCGAATTTGATGGCGGAGCGTTGAGTCTGGGGCGCACGCCGGCCTTAGTGGAGGGATGCGAGTTCCGTCAGAATAGCGCGCCGACTGGTGGGGGCGCGGTGCATTCATTTCACGGGGCGGCGGAACTGCGGGCCTGTTTGTTTGAAGGCAACAATGCATTGCCTGCCGGCGCGGGCGGTGCGGTGTCGGCGCGAGTCGGCCTCAAGGTGACGGGCTGTTCATTTGTTGGCAATCAGGCGCGGGCTGGCGGCGCCCTCTTTCTCAACCAGATGCGCACCCCCGATCCGGGGGCCGTGCTCATCAACTCGACGTTTTCCGGCAACATTGCCCTGACCGCCGCCGGCGGTGCCATTTATGCCATTGGCACCGACGCCCTGTTGCGCCACTGCACCGTGACCCTGAATCAAGCCAATAAAAATGGCTCGGCCGATGCGTTTATCAGTGGCGGAGGATTTGCCGTGCCCGGAGCCGCCAATGTGAACCGCTTGCAACTCCATAACTGCGTGGTCGCTGGCAACCTGCTGAATGGCCCCGGGCCTGCCGCTGGCACGGACCTGCAAGGGCCAGCCGTCAGCTACATCTCGCTGGGTGGAAATGTCATCGGCATCGCGGACACTCTGGCCGTCGTTTTTAATCAACCCGGAGATAAAACCGGTACTCTGGCCGCTCCGCTGGCCGCCGGACTGGCGCCGCTGGCCGCGGCTGCTGGACAATGGCCCGCCCATGGTCTCCTGCCTGAGGCGCCCGCCCTCGACACCGGCGTGGCGGGTCCAGAGCCCGCGATCCTCGTCGATCAACTCGGGGCCGTTCGCCCGTCCGGCCTAGCCGCAGACGCCGGCGCCGTCGAGCTCGTCGTTTCCGGTGGTTAAGTTGAAAGCAGGATCGGAAACGTCATCCGTCTATTTGCCCTCGTCGGGAAGTTAACTTACCTGCGAAGTCGTTTCGTATCTGTGGCCCGAGGGTAGTGGCGCGTGCGCCACGGTTCTTCTCTAGCTGGGGTCGCTGACCCCGGAGCCGCCCGGT
>CAJBME010000297.1 GCA_903954065.1 uncultured bacterium | reverse complement strand
TAAGTTAATTTTTTTAGGCAAAGGAAGATCGGATCTTCCAGAGCTTCGGTAAGCTTAGTCAGTTTCATTGGAAGAGGATTTTTTTCCGTTAAAACGTTAAAATGATTGGTGGTGGTTGATCGAGCGATGTTCCGACATCGCCTGTTTAAGCAAACGTTTAAACCAACCAACACCATGAAAGATCAGAAAGGGACACAGGCACCGGCGCAAGCTGGTATTGAGGATTTTAACGGGATTTTCCAGGAGCGGCTCCGCGGCATCGTGCGCGAGGGGCTACTTTTGATGTTCGAGCAGGAGGTGACCGCTCTGTGCGGTGAGACTTACCGCCCGTCGGAGAGCGTTTACCGGCGGGCCGGCAACGAACCGGTTACGATCCAGACCACCTCTGGCAAGGAATGCATCTCGAAACGCAGGGTGCGCGAAATGCTGCCAAGCGGTCTGGAACGGGAGGTGAAGTTGAAGTCCTACAGCGAGGTCAAACGCCGCAAGGGCATGTTCGACGAGGTGCTATATGCGAAGCCATGTGGCCGCCCCGTGGTACTCCCCCACGCCGGAAGGGCTTAAATCACAGAAGCGTCAAAAAGCAACGTCCATCGCGAACCAAGTTCCGCCCACGGCCCTCTCACCACCTTAGTCGTCTACTTGATCCCCCCACTTTTCCCTCCTCAGTCTAGGCCCCCCGCGCGACTTTAGCTGTGAGGAGCTTGCCCAGCTGCATGGTGTCCAAATGCCGCCAACTCCACTCCTCATACCCGACAATCGACAGCAATTTACCATCCTCCGCCCACTTCGCTGCAGCATTCTCAGACACCCGCACCTTCTCCTTCGTCCCGGCGAGATCCAACTTCACGTCTTAAACCTGCCAGAGTTCCGCAAGCCCCAGAACACTATGGAAGACTCCTTGTCGTTCATTTCTCCGCTCATCGAAAAAGCCGTCACCTGCAAGGAAACCACGCTGTTTGCAGAAGCCCAATACTATGCTAATCTAACCTTGGATTTGGCTCAACTTCTCGAGTACCAATTTTTCGTGCCGGGACACCAGCCCAAATTTCAAAGGAGGGAATTGATTTTGTCACAACCGCACCTGCTCCTACGACCGCTCCCGCACCAATCGTTACGCCCTTAAGAATCGAAACGCCGCCAGCAATCCACGCACCCTCATCGATCATGATATCTTCGGAATTACCCAATTGGCAGGCCATCGGTATTTCCAAATCTCGGAAGCCGTGGTCGGTGTCCACAATAAGACAACTTGGCCCAATCATAACCCGGCGCCCGATCACCACCGACTTGCCTGCAAGGACCACGGAGTTTTGCCCAAGATAGGAGGCACCACCGATCACTACACGTCCGGAACTTAATCCGTTCTCATAGGCTATAATGGTTGTATTTCTTCCGAAGTTTGCAGCCGGTCCGATGTTAACACGATCGGCGCCCTCTAAAGACAGAAACTCAACATTAGCGTATTCGCCTATTTTAGCTCCGAGGGCTAAATACCACAATCTTTTAAGGCGCCTTTTTGCGGCACGTGCAATTCGATAGAAAAATTTTGCAATGAATTTCATGACATTGAATATCACTTACCGATGAAAATAACACGTATGGAAGTCGCTAGAAGCCAAATCAAATGCTTCAGAAGATAGGATCTTCCATAAGACGGTGGGCAGCAAAACGACTTGAAAAACCGTCCCAAATCTGAGACGAATATTCTCATGTAGAGGGCGGCAGTCCCGAAACGACCGCTTTTGCTCCATTTACTCTTGAAATGCAGGAACGATGTGTGGTGTGACTCCCAAAACGCCCAAGATTTTGCCTGACGCCAAGGATGCACGACCTCAGCCTGGGGAAGGAAGGGACACGCGAAGCCGAAGGCACGGATCCGTTCTCGGAAATCACAATCTTCCATAGCTGGTGCCGGAAAGGTCTCGTCGAATCCACCGATTTTTTCGAAAACCTCCTTACGTATAGCGAAGTTGCATGACCAAAGACACCCACCGGTCAAGTTGACCGGTGCTTCTTCCGCATAACTCCGGCGTTCCCGGTCGGGGCGGGTCATACCCTCAAGAACATCGGCAGTGGAACTCGCAGCATTAAAAGCCGCCAACCATCCCTTGGTCGGTTGGCAGTCGTCGTCCGTGAAGGCTAACCAGTCGGAAGTTGCCAGTTCCGCTCCGTGATTTCGATTTGCAGCAGGACCGCGGCGTGGGCCTTGAGTCCATCTAGCCCAGGGATAGCGGGTACGGATCATCTCTTTGGCAGTTGTATCCACGCCATCGTCGCTCACAATCACATCGTAGCCAGCGGGATCGAGAGTCTGTACTCCGGGAGACAAGCATTCCAAGCATTTAGCAAGATCAACGTTTCGGTGGCAGGTGGGAATTATAACTGTGATCTTCATTGGAATAAGTTTCCGGTGGCATTCTCCAATTTTGAGGAAATAGCAACCTTGGAGTCAATGGCGTCCAAATAACATTTCTCCAGCAAGCAACTTAAACTCGCCCACGAAAGCAAACGCTGTACCTCCACGCGGTCTACAACAGCGGCGGATTTATCGGACAGAGCATGGATTGCCTGAATACCTGCATGAATCCAAGCCTCCTTACCATGTGAGGAGGCGAGATAGACCCAAGGCATCGACCTGCCAATCCGTCCGCATTCTCCGACCCGGGAGCAGACAATGGGTGCGCCAAAATTCATGTGCTCCGCGAACTTAATAGGGAAACGACTTTGGTTGAACGAGTCATTTTGCAGCGGAATAAGGCCCAGATCTATTGCTGAGCCGAAGTTGACGACGTCCGAAGCTGGCAGGCTGCCTAGATGATCCACAGCGTCCCGGAGTTCACTTGGCAGATCATCGAGAACATCCCGCGCTGGGCCGCAGATCGCCAAACGCAGGTTCGGCAAAATACACCTGCCTTTTTCAAGGAGTTCAAAACACCACAGAAGTTCGCGTGTGGTCCTCCCCATAAAACCCAAATATGTAGCTTTCGGCTGGAGGCCCAACTGAGAGCGCGCCGCACCCTGTTCGCGGAGTTCGGCCGGAAACACGCCATTTCCTAGGACGGTTACCCGCTTCGCACCGCGAGCAAGAGCCAGACGTTTGAGATACGTGCTGCATACCGTGGTAGCATCGGCCATTCGTGGAAGATTCGCCTCAAGCCGGGACGTAACACAGTTGAAGTACCGTTCACTTAGGTGGCATGGTTTGGAGTTGATGAGGCCACCGCACCACAAGTCATCCCAGTCAAAAAAGCGGATTTTTGCTTTCGAAAGTTTCCAACCTAAGGCAGCCGTTGCAAAAGGTTGGAAAAGATGGGCAACGTCACATCTTTGCCCAGCGGCTGGTATTTGTGCAAGCGCATTAAGAGGATGATTGAAGGGATGAATGATACTCTGCCCACGAAAGCTGGGGATTATGTGGTAGGTCACTCCATCGCGCAGCTCTTTTCTCCTTGGCCCTAGCCTCTGATTATCACAGCCAAATATTTGCACAAAATGGCCTCGTTCAGTCAATGCGCGTGCTAAGTTGTGAAAACGGAAGTAGGTCCCCTGTTCGTGGACGAACTGAACGAAAAAATTTACCTTGAGAGGACGATACATTTGATTAGAACCCATTTCCAATGAACCCTCGGTTGGCTTCAGCCCACACTGCAATTTCATCAAGAACGTCCCATGCGGTGCGTTGCGGATACCAGCCCCAGGTCGCTGAAGCCAAGGCGTTGTCAGTGACATAGTACGGAATGTCGAAGGAGCGGGTCTCGGGGCTCGATTCAATATGTTTCGGGCCGAAACGTTGCTCGCAGTAGTTTGACAACTCACGCAGGCTGAGACTGCTGACAGAGCCGCCGCCGACATTCAGGATGCGGGTTTTCACGCGGCTTGGATCCGCTATCTGCATAAGCAAGAGGTTGAGTAGGTCGTCCGGGCCGAGAAGGTCACGGACCTGATATCCTTCGCCGCCAAAGCCAATGTAGGACAACGGACGGCGGAGTAGCCATTGATAGATCCAGAATGAGAATATTCCTTGGTCGATTTTGCCGAACTGACCGGCTCCGGCGAGCACGCCGCAGCGGTTGATCCAAACCGGAAATCCGAAAGCAGACCCGTATTCGAGCGCCATTACCTCGGATGCGAGCTTCGTAGCTCCGTAAAGCGAGATCGGAGCCGATGTCGGAAAAATCTCCGAGATTCCGTTTGCACTGAAACCTGCTGGCAACCTGCCCCGAGTGCAGGGATCGAAGCGGTCGACACCCACAACTATGGGTATTTGAGCTAGTGCATCGATAGAGTAAACGCGGCTGGTGCTCAGCATCAAAAATCCGCACGTTTCCCGCCGGCATTTCTCCAACAAGTTTAAAGTCCCAACCAGGTTGTGTTGCACAACTTGAGATGAACCTCCGTCGACTCCTGCTAGAACGCTTGGGTTCGCGGCGCAGTCGATGAGCCATTCCGCCGGCGGGAGTTCATCAATATCCTCACGGTTGCGGACATCGCCGTGGATGAAGTGAATATCGCGTGCACGGAGGGCTGAGAGATTGGTCTCGCTTCCGCGGCGACTGAGGTTGTCGATGCCGATAATTGACCATTCAGGGTGACGGTCCTTCAGACCGAGCGCAAGACGGCTGCCAACAAATCCGGCGATGCCTGTGATAAGGATCTTCATGTCGCTAAATACTGGACTAAAGCCATCAACGCCCGGAGCAACTCCTGACAAAGTAGCAAACATTGGCCCCTCCATAGAACAACCGGGCCTGTGTCGGCCCGACAAGTTTCTCAAGCAGCCACTTACGCAATCCAAGTTTCCAGCCTGTTCCAGGCAGGTTTCCATACTCGGTCCATTCTTCCTCAAGCGTGTAGCCCAACGATTGAAGCATTTTTCTAATCACGCACGGGTGCATGGCGTTGACGTGAGTTGGCATGTGAAACCAAAACTTAAATCCCATCAGAGAATCTAGATTTGGTGTCGAGAAAAACACACGTTTGTTCGGAAGGCCGGCGATTTCCCGAAAAATCTCGTGCGCAACAGCAAGCGGAATGTGCTCGATGAAATCACTCATGACGAATACGTCGAAATTCCTGCCGTGCTCTTTGATTGCACACACCGCATCTTGTTCCACGACATTCAACCCTGCTTCCTTTGCCCGGCGAACCAATGCAGCATTTAGGTCTACTCCGAGGGTCTCAACCCCATTATCCCTAAGGACCTTGACGTTGTAGCCCGGTCCGCAACCTATATCAAGAACTCGGTCTCCACTTTCGAGGAAACGACCCATCCAACCTTGCTTGAAGTATGAAGCTGAGTCGATCTGTTCGTAATTACCATCATCCCAGACGTGATACTCCGGATTTTCTTCGAAAGTGTAACTGGATTTCATAGGTAGGGATTTGGTTGACGGAAAAGAAAACCGTAAAGTGCGGTGAAGATGTGTACTCCCAGCGTAGCGAAAGCAGTTACGACTCCAAACAGCACGACTCCACGGGTTGAACTGAGATCAAGCCAGACCGCGCCGCCGATCTGGGCAGCTAGCAATAGGGTGATGTAAAGAACGGTACCCCACCAAAAGACCCATTTTCGGGAAGCGTGCATGGTCCACATGACCCCTCCGACGTAGGACACGGAACTGGCGAGAACCACCCATCCGACTTCCGGACCGAGATTCGCATAGCGAGGGCCGATCAACCACAGCAAGGGCGAGGGCAGCGCGAAGGCAATAACAGATAAACAACCGGCAACCAAAAACGAACCGAACAGGATGATGATATACCTTCCCCTGAGACGGGTGGCCGGCAGGGCTGCGATGTAGGGACCGACTATCACACTATTGAAAGCCACAAGGATTCCAAAAATTTGGCCCAGTCGCCCCAAGGCCGTCACTTCGGCAATATTTTGAGTTGTGCCAAAATAGATAATAATGGCGATTTGGATCTGGGACTGGAAGGCGCTGAAGACCACGCCGGGCATCAGGGGGGCGAGATAGCGGAGCATCTCGCGGTTAGCCACCGGATCCGGCCGAGGCGGTTCGGAAACTAGACGCCGGGCACTATAGCGCATCCAGCCGCCGTTCACAGCAAGTGCTAATGTGCTAAGCCACGACGCGCCAACCCCAGTGAGCACATGCGCAAGATGAAGCAAGGCTGAAAGCCCAAGGCGAATGAACCCCACTGCGATCTGCGGTTGATAGAGATGGCCGATCATCCGGTGGGCGAGGAGGGGGGCCTGATACATGGACCATCCCTGCACGACCACTGCGGTTAAAATCGAAGCCAAGATCCACGCCTTTGCCGCGAACCCCCAAGGTTGTCCGGCCGTGATTAAAGGAAATGCGACGGCGAAAACGAGCCCGACAACGCCTACTAGGATTCGGCGGAAATGGCGAGCCGAACGCAGATAGCGGCCAATCACCTCAGGATCGGTGGCCCTCGTTCCGGCAAGAGCCAGGATGGACGAGGAAAAGCCGAGGTCAGCAAGCATCGCGACGGTGGATTGGAATGCGAAAGCTACGCCAAACTGGGCATAGTGTTCGACTGGCATCCAGCGAAGCAAGAGGAATCCAGTGGCAATCGAGACTAATTGAATCGCTGGTTGACCTAAAGCAAAAGTCACAAGTGGCTTTTGCCATCTCTTAAGTGATGCGCAGAAAGGGTTCAATAAATTAACTATATAAATATATCGGTTAAATCGCCTATATACGAAACACTCAGGTTGAGGCTAAGTGATTTCCATTTTTGTCCCACTCTGAGTTTCAGCCTTTATTCCAAGCCGACCACGATCTGGCGGATGGTTTTCTTGAGAGGGACAGAAATGTCCAAACCGGGGTAATGGCCGCGTATTTTGAAGAGGTCGGAGATGTAGTAGATGTGGTCGCCGGTGCGGTTTTCGTCGAGATACTGGAAGACCTAGCGTAGGCCGGTGATGCTTACGGTGATATTGAAAGCTCAGAGGATGGTGCAGGATTTGGCAAGGCCGCCGCCGCTATTTAAGACTTCGGCGACGCGGGGCGCGGTGATGAAGGCAGAGATGAATGGGGCGACATCGTGGAAGTGGATGTTGTCACGGACTTGCTTGTCTTCGTACTCGAAGACTTTGTATTCTCGGCCTTCGCGTTTACACTGCACGAGTTAGGACAGAAATCCGTGCAGCCAGAGTCCACTGTTATTCGGGCCAATGAGGCAGCCTCCGCGCAGGCAGCAGGTGGACATACCGAAAAACCGGCCGTATTCCTGAACCATGACATTCTCCGCAACTTTGAACGCGCCTAAGAGAGAGTGCTTCGATTGGTCGATGGAGAAATGGCCGAATGAGGGCCCAAGCGACCCCGATGACCGTTTGCTTGTATCGGACAGCAACGTCGCGCCAAGCTAGAACTTGGAGCAATTCGCGGTAGTGCCAAAGATCGCGCCAGTAGTTTTTTTCGGCACGGCCGGCTTCAAGAATGGTTTCCATTAAGAAAAAGTTGAAGAGCGATGAAGGCGAGCCTTGCGGCAGCTGATGATTAGGGTATTAGGCCTCACCCCGAATAGTGTATTGTGGATAAGCTGCCGCCCTTGGTCGATAACGGCGAGAAACCGAAAGACTGTGAAATTCACTAACAATGTTTTAACGGCAACACCCTAGTGCCTCGCCAAGGCAACGAAATAATTGTCAATCGTCGTGGGAAGGCGCGGCCAAGGCTGAGAGGATGGGCAAAATTTCTGAGGCCCGTTCATGCCATATGACTAGGCTGTTGAGACGAGCTTTAAAATGTTCCGAATGATCGCCTTCACTGGCGAGGGCCAGAGCCTCACGCAAGAGGCGGTCGCCGTCGTGTAGACCAGGCTTGACGGTCTCGGCCACAAAAGCGCCGAGCAGCCTGCGCAGGCTGAGTTGCGCTTGGTAAAAACTCCGACGGTCTTGAGCTACCATGACGCGTTCCACCCCATGGAGCCGCTCCAGATCGCGCAAACCGGTCGAGGCCGAAGCCTTACTCAAGCCCGAGCGCGCGACAATTTCTTCAAAAGCCAGCGGCGATTCGGAGAGGAACAGCGTGGCGTAAAGCTGAGCCAGCGACCTCGGTAACCCAATGGTGTCGGCACAGCGCGTGAAGTACGCCATGACAAATTCCGGCGCCGCTGCCGGCGGAATGACGCCACCGGCGGACATCGGCACGGAGGCCAAGGGAGCTTCGAGAAGCCCTGCCCCTGCTGATTCGGCCTGGTAAACACCTGTCACGACATCTATTTATCCCTCACCACCCATTAGTTCAACAAAATTTGAACCGAATGAACCACTTTTATTTGGGATCTGTTTAGAATTACTGGAAGCCAGTGTTTCAGAGCCCACCTCGTGATCGAGTCAAGCCAGCCCGCCAAGCTTTACCCGGCGGCGCAGCACCAACCGAGTGTGCATGTTCAATGCCACCAAACCGTACGTAATACGTTTTTTGAACACTATTCTGACGGTAAAGCCCAAGACACCAGTGCCTGCAGCGCGAAGAGGGATTCACTGGCGGCATCAGCAGGATTCCCACGCCTTGTCCCAGTTTCCCTTTGGAGGGTCCCGATGGCACTTGAGAAACGGATTGTGAGAGGTCTCGTCGGAGATGAATCGAAGTTGAGGTCGATCCGAATCCTCTATGCGAGCCAAGTTCCGTCCACGTTAGACCAGCAGCCAGTGCAAGCCGGTTTCGGCAGGACCGAGTCTGGCGCCGATGATCGTGACGTCTGACAGCATAAAACGAGTGACCCAATGATCGGCCGCCACGACAGCGCGCTTCATGTCATGCGATTCTCGGTCCATCTTCTGCAGAGCAGCCAACACTTTCTCATAGCGGCCTGTTCCGGATAGACTTGACGTGACGTTTTGCAGCACCTTGCGCTCCCAGGCCTTAAAAGCCCGAAAAGCTTGATGGTAGGCGATCGGCTGGAAACCATAATCGCGGAAACCAAGCCGAAGCGTATCGGCCCTTTTCACTGTGCCATGGGGAAACCATACCTGAGTGGGCAACGAATGAGACGCATCCGCGAAAACGCTCACTCGTCGAAAAAGATTGATCCGATCATTTACCCGCCACCCCGCGAATTCGTTACTACGACGGGCCTTGTCTGTAGCTTTATCCGTGGCCTTTCCCTTGGCTTCGCCACCGTAAGACGCTATCGTTCTGTGCTTTGCGCGTTTCTCAAAAACCTTCAAAATGAGGGGATCGAAATTCAAGGACATAATGTGGCCCGGGCGCTTGGCAAATGAAGTGGCAAGGCTCGACAAAAGAGAGTGCCGCTCGTAGGTCGCCGCTTCCCGAGCCGCCTCCACATTTAGTAATTTGACCAATTTTGCTTTCAGTGATTGTTCTATCCTGTTAGCCTGCTTGCTACCAAATGCCCCGGGTTCACCGGCGCGTAAAATCAATTCTTCCCAGAAGAATGTGGGATGGTCGAGTGAAGCTGTCGGGTGCAGGTCGAGACTATCGGCAAGTCGTTGCAGCAGACAGGGCCATGAGGCCAGTGGGCGTGAGCGGGCATCGATCTGACGATGGAACCCACAACCGATGATGAGCATCCGGGGGCGGTTTGGTGACTGATGGGGTGGCGGCATTGGAAGTGGTGTTTTTCAGGGTGAATGACTCACCACGACGGTGACGGGCGCGATAGAGGGTGCGGGTGAGCAGTCGGTCATCCAAGCGCGTCGCCAAGAATTCACGAGCGCCCGGACCGACACCCAGCGGCGGAAGTCTACCAATGAGCGAGCCTTGAGATTTCCGCGCTGCTTGCGAAGGAATGAGTCACTGTTTTCACCGGCGTGACGCACGGGAGTGCTCGCACGGAATCGAGGGCATGGCAGAACGCGGTGCCCGCCCGCGGCTAAACGGAAAATCTCAGGTGAGGCCATGCACAAAAAACAGCCGTACGTTACGCGTACTACATATGAACACGCTACCGCCCGTGGTCGAACTCGGCGCGAGGCCGGTTGACTGCAGGAATCGTGAGAGAGGTGGGAAATGGATGAGATGCTAGGCGAGGCAGAAACCGCCTGAGGAAGAGAATGAAGAACGTGGGCTAGGGTGGAAAAAGAGCCGGAGCGCCGGCGGTGTCGAGGCCGGTAGATGTGCCGATAAAGACAGAGGGGCCGGCCGCGGCGGCCGCGCCAGCGGTGAAAGAAAAAACGCCGACCGCACCACAATCCCGGACGGCACCCAACGTCCGCCACAGGCGGGAACCCCGCCGTGCCCCAACCGCAGAGCCAAAACCGAGTCCCCTCCCCCACCCGCCTCTCTGAGCGGCACTCTCCGAGCACAGCAAGCCCGCATTCGCCGGACTGAGGCGAATGAAGGACCACGGGAGGAGCAGCGCAGTGCTCACACCTAGTACTTCGCCGCCGCGCCGAATTTGTTACACACGAAGTGCCGATTTAATGAAAAAAAATGCCGACAGGCAGGTAAGAAAAAGCTGAAAGCTGAAATGGAGGAAACTGAGTATTGAAAACCGGCTATTTCTGCTTTTGGCCTGTCGCCTTTTAATTTCTGCTTTCAGCTTTCCTCATTTTTTCTCACGCGGAGGCGCGGAGAGCGCGGAGGGAGCAAGATTGGATTTTCTCCGCGTGCTCCGCGGCTCCGCGTGAACCTTTACCGAGGGTTTGCCTGCTCAAAAGGCGTTCGGTGAGACGTTCGGCGCCGCGACCGGGGTCAGCGACCCCAGCTACAAAAGAAGAAGAAACCTTGCCCTCAGGCCACTGGCCCTCAGCCTTCCCACATGCGCTGACCACGACAGCTCTACAGTGCAGCCGCGAATTCTTCGATGCTGGCGCAGGTGAACGAGGTGCGCTGAAGGGATTCAAGGCGCGCCGGGTCAGCGACCTGGCGCATGGCTTCAACGAGACCCTGGGGCACTGGGCCGAAACGAATCTCAAGGTAGGCCAGAACGGCCTCTTGGCGGCCCGCTAGGTGGCCTTCTTGACGAAGTTGTTCAGCGAGTGACATGGCAGTAGTTCGGGTTTCTGCTTTTTGGAACAACTTTATCTTATTATCGAAGTCAGTTTTGTCAATGTCAGCGCGGAGGATGTAACCGAGGAGCATTTCGAAAATCAGGCGCGGCAATCGATCGAGCAAAGATTCATCCCACACTGAATGAGATGGGAGTCGATAAAACAACCGGGCTCCAAACGGAGAGATGACCAATCGATGGCCGCGGTCAGAGCTGGTGGCATTTGGGAGTTCAGAAATCTCGCCGTGGTTTCCGGATCACTGAACCCAGCCTTGAAGAGTTTATCGTGCGGTTGGTGCATGATCGGGAAGTGCGGGTATCACTCAAACGGGTCTTGGACTCATCAGAATGACAAATAATCAAAAGTACATGCATATAGAAACAGTTTTGCTTTTCAACAAGAAAACGTGGAAAGCATGGGACGGGATCTAACGATGCATTCGTTTGTGTATGACTGGCGCGCGCGCCACATCCGGTGGGGACGGGGCTGGGTGGGCCGATTGGTGCGATCGTGTCGGGGGCTTGAGGGGTGTGGCCTGGGGCCATTCAAGAGAGGCCGACGAGACGTCGGCGTTCCCGGGGCGCGCGCGCCACTACCCTCGGGCCGCTGATACGAACCATCGACCCGGCGGCCAAGCCGCCACTGTAGCCGGGTACGGTGGCCCCGGTTTTCATAATTGGCCTGCGGGCCACATCCTTCGAGACAATGGCTCCGAAGCCGCTTCTTCGCAGCCGGTCCCCT
>CAJBME010000296.1 GCA_903954065.1 uncultured bacterium | reverse complement strand
CAAAATACTGGACATTTTACGTCCATTTTTGCACACCGGGGCATGGCCAGTTCCCGTTTCCGCATCCCCGCCCTGTCCGAGCAGCACGTCCTGGACAATGTCCAACTTCACCTACTTGCACCCGCCGATACCTTGCTACGTGAACGTTTCCGTGAGTTGATGGAACAACATCACTACCTCAAGAGCGACACCTTGGTTGGCGAGCAACTCCGCTATGTCGCCGAGGTGGATGGCCGGTGGGTCGCTTTGCTGAGCTGGAGCGCTGCGGCCAACCACCTCAAGGATCGCGAGCAATGGCTCGGCTGGAACATCTCCCAACGCCGCCGCCGCCTCGCGCTCGTCGCCAACAACTCCAGATACCTCATCCTGGCCGGACCGGACTGCCCCAACCTCGCCAGCCGCGTGCTCGCTCTCTGCTGCGACCGCCTTGCCGATGATTGGCAGCAAGCCTACGGACACCCCGTGCTGGTGGCCGAGAGCTTCGTCGACAGCCAGTTGTTCCGCGGCACCTGTTATAAAGCCCAGGGCTGGAAATTGTTAGGTGAAACCCAGGGCAGCGGCCGCAGCCGCCAGGATTACTACACCGCCCATGGTCGGCCCAAGCAACTCTGGGTGCGCGAATTGCGCCCCAAAGCCCGTGCCGAGCTCAGTGCCCAGCAGCTGCCCGCCGATCTCCAGCACGTCGAAGACGCCGTCATTCCCCGTTGTGATGCGACCGTCAGCGAACTCCGCCAGCTCATGGTATTATGCCGCCAGATCCCGGATTGGCGGGCGAAAAAAGGCCGCGACTACCCGCTGCATTGCCTGCTCGCCATCATGGTCATGGCCACTCTGTCAGGCATCGTGCGCGGCCAACGCGATCTAGCCGCCTTCGCCGCCAAGCTCACCCAGTTCCAACTGCGCGCGCTGGGCAGCTACCGCAAACGCAGCGGCGGAAGGGACTATCCCAAGGAAACCACTTTCCAGCGCATCCTCGCCAAGCTCGATGCCGAGGCCTTCGAGCGCATCCTCATCGAATGGGAAATCCAACGCGCCGGGCAAGTGACCGACGACGATCAGATCGCCATCGACGGCAAAGCCCAGCGCGGCAGCACCCCGCACGTCGCGGATGAGCAAAAAGCCCAGTTAGTCAGCGCCCAGAGCCAACCCTCCGGTCGGGTGTTAGGCACCGTCGCCGTCGAGCACAAGAGCAACGAAATTCCGGCTGCCCGGAAGCTGTTGGAAAAACTCGGCCCGCTCGACGGCAAGCTGCTCATGCTAGACGCCCTCCACACCTGTCAACAAACCCTGCGCCAAGCCCATCAGGAAAACGGCGCGGATTTCCTCATCCCCGTCAAAGGCAACCACCCCGAACTCGAAGCCCGCGCCGCCGCCTGTTTGCCAGACCGCCCACCCGCGGTCCTTCCCCCCCTCGGGCGCACACCCGGCCATGGACCTGCCGCCGGAGCCGTGCGTTACCGCCGCAAGCGAGGATAAGAACAACCGCTCCCGGCACGAAAAGCGTTCCCTGCGGTGGGTCGCCGCCGATGCCGAAACCCTCTGCTGCGCCCACGTCCGCTCGGTGGTGGAAATCACCCGCGAGACCACCGTATTGCGGGGCAAGAACAAGGGAAAATCCAGCATCGAGCGCT
>CAJBME010000295.1 GCA_903954065.1 uncultured bacterium | reverse complement strand
GCTACAGTGGCGGCTTTGCCGCCTGGATGGTGGTTTCGGATGCGGATTTTCTGTAGCTGGGGTCGCTGACCCCGGAGCCGCCCGGTCGGTGAAAAGCTACCGGATTCGACGGTCGCGGCGTGCGCCGCACCGAACGTCTCGCCGAACGATTTTTTTGGCTGGTGACCGGCTGCGTGGAAGTGGATTCGGAGCCGTGTTTTGAGGGATGTGGCCTGTGGGCCAAGTGTGAAAGCCGGGGCCAGCGTGCCCAGCTACAGTGGCGGCTTTGCCGCCTGGATGGTGGTTTCGGATGCGGATTTTCTGTAGCTGGGGTCGCTGACCCCGGAGCCGCCCGGTCGGTGAAAAGCTACCGGATTCGACGGTCGCGGCGTGTGCCTCACCGAACGTTTCTACAAACGTCTTTTGCGTGCGCTTCGATTCCATTCTGCCTCCACGTCGATCTCGTTTTCCAATCTTATGCCCTCGTCGGGAAGTTAATCAACTTCCCTGTCGAGCACTGATCCGACTTCGTCTCATGCCCTGAAGCGGGCATCGCATATCAGCCCAGGGTGCAAACCCTGGGGATCTCCCGGCAACATTTTTCGCGTTCTGAAGAAACTCTCTTGAAGACAGCTTATTTCATCATGCTCTTGATCTGTTCCAGAGTGACGAAGCCTTTTTTGTCTTTATCGATGCGCGCGAAGTTTTTGGCGATGCGAGGCATGCCGGCGGTGGCTTCGGGCAGGGTTAGTTTACCATCGCTGTCTTTGTCGGCGGCCTTGAAGGCTTCGACGAGTTTTTTTTCTTTATCGGTGGGTTCTTCGGCGAAAAGGATCGTCGGCGAGGCGAGAAAGAAAAACGCGAAGGCGGCGGAAGCGAGGAATGTGTTGGGTGTTTTCATGAGGTGTGGTTTGCAGTGAGGAAGGCCTGTCGGCTTTTCACCGACAGGCCTATGAGCGGCTCTCCGCTTTTGTTGTTTCGGGCTTAGTCGAGGAAGCGCACGGCTCCGGTCTCGACGTCATAGATCGCGCACAGGATGTTCAGGGTGCCTGCGGCTTTGGCCTTGCTGAGGATGTCGCTGCGTTTGACGAGTTCTGCGGCCTGCCAGCGGACATTGGCGATTTCGGCATCAGTCGTGCTGATGGTGCCGTCTGCGCCTTTTGGCAGCCCGGCCAGCGCGGGTTGGATAGCGGAGGTAAACGCCGGCATTTTGCCGGGAAGTTTTTTGCCGGCGACGGTCGCGGTCACCGCGCCGCATTTGGTATGGCCCAGAACGACGATGGTGTGCACTCCGAGGACGGCTGTGCCGTATTCAAAGGTCCCGATGGCCGCGTCATTCTGGAAGTTGCCTGCGACCCGGACGACAAAGAGTGACCCAATGCCCTGATCGAAAATCAATTCGGGCGGCGTGCGCGAGTCTGCACAGGTCAAGACTCCGATGGACGGAACCTGCCCCTCAGCGCCGGTTTTGTGGATGCGCTCGTGCAGCCAGTCATGGGTCCGGACATCGCCGTCAAGATAACGCGCATTGCCAGCTTTGAGCGCGAGAAGAGCGTTCTCCGGCGTGATTTCAGTCGAGATTTCGACCGGTTGGGAAGTCGTCGAGCAGGACGCTAGCACCAGTGAGAGGGCTGCCGTCAGCAACGACCGGGTGATAATGATGTACATACGTGTGACATACTAGGGTTTTGAACGACGCGTGTAAAACATAAAATCTTGAGGAATGTGGCCCAGGGGCCACGTGTGGAAACCGGGGTCACCGTTCCCGGCTACAGCGGCGGCTTGGCCGCCGCGTGGTCGTTTCGGATCCGGAGCTTGTTTTCTACCGTGCCCGGGCGGCTCGCAGGCGTTTTGTTTTAGGGGGGAAGCGCGCTTTTCCCTCTTCTTATGCACCTCGCCCTTTCAGAAAGCCTCTCGGAGAATCACGCCCTGTGCCGTTGAAACAGAAGTTTATGAGAGTTTTAGATGACATGGGGTGCGTCAGAGAGTGTGGAGGTGTCGGAATTAATTACAGTGTGATTTGGGTTGTAAAGTTACTGTAGTGAAGTTGTTATGTGCAATAATAGCATTATAAGATTTAAATGTGTCGAAATTACTTACAGTATACATAAAGTTATAAAAGATTGATCCTTACGTTTTTATGTCATACAATGAAATAAAATTTAGGAATAATTTACATGCTTATCAATAAGAGGCTGCAACTTGCAAAGTTGAGAAGAAATTTTGCTTATCTGCGTAAGTTACTGGATAATGAGGTACATGCACGCCCAAATGCTTTCGCGATTTGAATAGGCTGGCACGAATCAAGCTTCAGTGGAGATGGCCGATTCCGATCGGTGAAACATATAAAAAATAAGATTATGAAAATAGATAAATCCTTCCGTTTCAGCAATTTTAATGGCGTGCACCAGATTTCATGGGCTCTAGGGGTTGCCGTTACCTGTATGTTCATGCCGTACGTTGAAGCAGTCACAACAACTGTGAACCTTGGTACAGCGGGCAGTTTTGCTATTCTGGCCGGCTCTGCCATCACGGATGCTGGTAATGCCTCCTCGATTATCGATGGCGACGTGGGATTGTATCCCACCACCGGAGCGGCGATCGGACTCACGGCCTCGCAGTTGAGCGGTGGGACGATCTATAGTGCCGAAACCTCGGGAGCACTTTTAAACCAAGCCCAGAACGACCTCACATCTGCCTACGTCGATGCGGCGGGACGTCCTTTTACGCTGGATTTCGGTGTGGTTGATAATCAACTTGGTGGCAAAACATTATTTCCCGGTGTTTATCGTTTCGGCGGTGCGGCGACCGCTAATCTGATTGGAAATTTGACGCTGGACGCTAATGGGGAAGT
>CAJBME010000294.1 GCA_903954065.1 uncultured bacterium | reverse complement strand
GGGGGTGTCGACGGTGGGGGTGTCGACGGTGGGGGTGTCGACGGTGGGGGTGTCGACGGTGGGGGTGTCGACGGTGGGGGTGTCGACGGTGGAGGTGTCGACGGTGGAGGTGTCGACGGTGGAGGTGTCGACGGTGGAGGTATCGACGGTGGAGGTATCGACGGTGGAGGGGGGGTGACTTATGAGGGAAGCGAGGAGGGTGGTGGCCTCGGTGCTGGTGGAGGAGGTGGAAGAAGGGGGTGGGGTAGCGCGTGTGGTGGCCGGGGCGCGCACGGTTGCGGGCGGAGGCGGGACCGGTGGCAGGGTGGCCCCGGCCACGAGGAAAGTGATGCGGGTCTGGCCGGAGACGGCGGTCATTTCACGGTGGACCGGCGCTTGGAGTACACGGGAAACCATGGTTTCCTCCATTTTGGCGACGGTGGGGAAGATCTTTATTAAATTCGAGAAGGGGCTGTGGAATTCGGTGAGGCGCAGTCCGTGGACTGGGTCGTGATCAAGCTGTGCGCAGTACCCTTCATTTTCGCGGATGCGGGCCAGAGATTCGGCTTTTTCTATGATTGATATCCCTTTGACCTTCTTGGTGTAGAAGTCTGTTTTTTTCAGGAAATACTGATACAGTATTTTCTCTGCGGCATTCGCTCCGTGGAGGTGTCGAACAGCCTCGAGTATTTCCATACAGAGATCATTACTTTCTTGCGGGAAGAGGAGTTGGGCTTTGGGGGTCAGGCGGTAGGTGAGTTCCGGGCGGCCGGTTTCTTTGGCTCGGCGCCAGGTGTCGAGGTAGCCGCGTTTTTCTAATTCGATGCAATATTGTTTTACGCCCATGTAGCTCATGTCGAGGGCGGCGGCGAGGTCGCCGACGGCCAGACCATCGGAGCGTTTCAGGGCGTCGAAGATGGCGACGATCTGAGGTTTAGCCAAATCACGCAAAGTTCTGAAAAACATAACGAAATCTCCTTGATCTAATGGGGTTGGTGAACTTGGCGGCTGTACGCAAGTCCTCAGGATTGGTCAATGGGTTATTGCTCATCAGTCGTTTTTCGACTGGGCGGGAGCGGGTCCGGGCGTGGGCTGGGGCGATTGTTTTTGGCCGGGGCTATGGGGGAGGGGCTGTGAGGGTGATGGCGGTTTGCCAGGCGTGTTGGACGCTGGACCAGTCAGGAAACGCTGATGATCCAAAGGCGAGATTGTGGGGGACGCCGGCGGCTCGGCCCATTTCCAAGTCACGTTCTTTGTCACCGATGTTCCAGCTGGCGGCGAGGTCGAGGTTATGATCGCGGGCGGCTTCCATGATCATGGCGGGGCTGGGTTTGCGGCGCGGGTCTTGTCCATCGAGGCCGGTGCATACGTAGATGCCATCGAAGGCGGCGGCGGGGCCGAGGGCTTCTTGCATCCGGGTGTGGATTTCATGGAGGGTCTCCATGGACATCAACTTTTTGCCCACTCCTTGCTGGCTGGTGACGAGGATGGATTTCCAGCCGTGGTTTTTCACAGCCGCCAGCATGTCGCGCACACCGGGGGTGAAATGAAAATCCTGCCATTGCAGGACGTAGCCGGGGCCGGGGGACAGGTTGACCGTGCCATCGCGGTCGAAGAAAAAGGCGGGGCTGGGCATGGAGGCGGCTGGGGACATGAGTCGTGCTTAAGGAGGAGCAGGCGGCGGGTGGGAGCAAGTCAGGACGCGGGTTTTTCCACGAGGCCGGTCAGACGCACGGTGTCGCCCAGCGCTTTCCATCGGACGGAGGCCAGTCGCACCGAGCCACCGGCGAAGTACCCGGCGTCGATGACGGGGCGGCCGGTGCCACACAGCAAAGGAGCGACGTAAAAGACGGCTTCATCGACCAGTCCCTGAGCAAAAACCTGCGCGAGAATGGTGCCGCCGCCTTCGATCAGGAGCGTGACCACGCCCTGGGAGGCCAGTATTTGTAGGATTTCGGGAAACGATTCGCCGCCCATGACCAGGGTGCGATCTCGATATTCATCGGTGAAAAGCTGGGCCCGGGCTGGGAGGCGTCCGCTTTTGGACAGGACTACGCGCCAAGGTTGTTGTTTTCCAGGGCGGGGCGGACGCAGGGTGAGTGCTGGGTTGTCTTTTCGAAGCGTTTCTGCTCCGATGAGAATGGCGTCGGCCTGGCGGCGCAGCCGTTGCGCATCCGTGCGGGCGAGCTCGTTGGTGATCCACTGGCCTTCGCCCCGGGGACGAGTCAACTTGCCATCTAGACTGAGTCCGGCTTTGGCGATGACCCACGGTCGTCCCGTGGTGATGAATTTCTGCCATGGAGCGAGCAGTTGACGAGCCTCCTCCTCCAGCACGCCGCGGGTCACTTGGAGGCCGCGTTCGGTCAAGAGGCTGGCTGCCCGGCCGGCATGAGCCGGATTGGGGTCGTCTATGGCCCATACGACGCGGGCGAATCCGGCTTCGATGACGGCGTCGACGCAGGGCGGAGTGCGGCCGTGGGTGGAGCATGGTTCAAGGGTGACGTAGAGGGTGGCGCCGGTGCAGGCGGCGGGGCCACCGGCGGCGGCGATGGCTTCGCGCTCGGCATGAGGCTGCCCCGCCCCGTGGTGCCAGCCTTTTCCGAGAATGGTGCCGGCGGGCGAGACGATAACGGCGCCCACGGGAGGGTTGGGGCTGGTCAAGCCTACGCCTTTTTTTGCCTCGCGTAGGGCGATGGCCATGAAGGAGTGATCGATTTCCATTGGGGGCAGCGGTTTAGCAGGTGATCCAACGGGTTTTTTCGGGCCATGGTTGCCGGGAAATGGGGGGTGGCGAGAAGCCGGGTTTGGGCCATCCGAGGAAGAAGAACCCGAGGCCGTGTTCATGGGTTTCGAGTCCAAGCACTGGTTTGGCGGCCTCGGTGTAGACGAGTGGCGGGGTCGACCACATGGCGGCTAGGCCGGCGGCGTGGGCGGCGAGGTGGAGGTTTTGCACAGCGCAGGCGACGGCCAGTTGATTTTCGAGCAGCGGGATTTTGCTGTCGGGGGCGTGGTGGCAGGCGAGGATGATGGTGACGGGGGCTTGGTGGAAGAGGGTGGTGAGTTTCGCGCGTTTTTCCGGCCGGTGTTGAGCGGAGGGGGTGACGAGGTCGTAGACGGCGGGGAGGTGGGTAGCGAGGCGTTGGCGGGCTTCGCCAGTGATGATTAAAAACCGCCATGGTTCGGTCAGGCCGTGAGTCGGTGCCAGACAAGCGGCCTCCAGCAAAGTCGTGAGCAAAGCGCGGGGCACCTCGCGGTCCGGATCCATCATGGCCGGTTTCCACGAGCGACGATCCTGCAGCGAGGCGAGGAGGCGTGCTTTGGCGAGAGAAGCGGGAATTTCGGTTGCGGGCGGTGCGGTCACCGCGCAAGCGTTGCGTTTCCCTCCCTTGTCTGCAACCCCAGTGTGGAGCAGATCCTTCATCCAAATACAACCTACCACCCTACTACCACCATGGCACTCTCCGTTGGCACCAAGGCTCCTGACTTCACCCTTAAATCCAAAACAGCCGAAGGACTGGCTGATGTCACGCTGTCAGCAAATTTCGGCGTCAAGCCGACTGTTCTTTTGTTTTTCCCCCTGGCCTTCACCGGGGTCTGCACCCAAGAGCTCTGCGATCTTTCAGGCGGTTTGGAGGCTTATGATGCCCTCGGAGCCGAAGTCGTGGCCGTCAGCGTGGACAGCCCTTTTGCTCAAGAAGCTTGGGCCCAGAAAGAAGGCATTAAGATCAAACTGGTCAGTGATTTGAATAAATCCGTCACGGCTGCTTATGATGTGGTGTTCCCAGCTCTGGCCGGTATCGGCGACACATCGGCGCGTGCGGCATTTGTTATTGATAAAGAAGGAGTTATTCAATACTCAGAGCAGACTCCGACCCCGAAAGACCTGCCAAATTTTGAGGCCGTTCGTGCCGCACTGGCCGCTCTCTAGTCCGAAGTGAGCCGACTGTCCGGATCGTTCGGATGGTCGTGGTTTTACCCTCCCCTGAGCTCACAAGCCGTCATGATGTCGCGACCCCGGGACTGTTGGATGACGGCTGGGGCCATGAGCGTCTATTTTTTGGTGGCCGGCTGCCAGGGGCGGGCGCCCGTGACGGCCTTGGCGGCCCGCGATGACACGGCGAGCCTTTTTGGTGTGGGTCGGGATCGGCTGAACTGGGGTGAGGTGGAGCCGGTGCGATTTGAGGTCGGGTCATGGCGATTGCCGATGGACGCCGCTGGGGAGGTGTTGGGCGAAGCGGCGGTGGCGCTGGCGGACGGGCGGCGGATGGTGCTGGTGGGAGTGGGTGATGCGGATGTGCCGGATGAGTATGGCCGGCAGCAGGCGCTGGCGCGGGCTTTAGAGGTGCGACGCTTCATGGTGGAGCGCGGGGCGGACCCGGCGCGGATTCACATCACCGGCTTCTCAGCAGAGGAAATGGCGGGCCTGAATCGTTCGGACCATTCCGGGCCGCGGGTGGAACTGGTGGTCGTCCAGTAAGGTCAGGTTGATTGACCCGTTCTTGAGGGATGTGGCCCGGGGGCCAAGTGTGGAAACCGGGGCCAACGTATCCGGTTCAGTGCCGGCTTGGCCGCCTGCGCAGCGGTTTCGTATTCGGATCTTTTGTAGCCGTGGGTCGCTGACCCCGGTCGCGGCGCCGAACGTCTTTCTAGCAGGGGCCCGGCTGCGAAGAAGTGGTTTCGTCTCCGTGTTTTGAAGTGAGGTGACTGGTCAGGACTGGCCGGCGTGGTGATGCAGGATCTTTTGCAATTGTGATGCGTTGGGAATCAAGAACTCCTGATGCATGCGTTGCGCTTGCGTCTGGGCCAAGTCGTCGCGTTCGACTTTATCGTAGTCGATAGGCAGGTGGTCGAAGTCGGTGTTGCTTAATCCCAGTTGGCTGCTTTCGCCTGGGGTGACTGTCATACCGGTGCGTGCCATGTAGATTTCGGGACGATAAATCCGTTGGAAGGTGCCCATGACGGCAATCAACGCGGCCAGAGAGGCAGGACTTTGTTCGGTCAAGGGGGCGTGTATGGGCGCATAAATGGCCAGCGGTGCTGGCAAACCCGGTGGTCGAAAGAAGCGTGGGGTCAGGGCCATCCATTTGAAGTAGCGTGTCGTGGGTGAGTCGCCCTCCAATTCGATGTATTCGCGGCCCAGGATGGCGTGCTCGTGGTTGGTCGCCATGTAGTGTTTTTTTTGGGAAATGCTGATGGCAATGGTCAGCGAGTCTGGACAAAACCCACGAGTCCCGAACTGCATTTGGGAGAGCACGCCGTGCAGCAAACCAAACTGTTCACGTTCTAGCGGGGAGGCATGGCCTGCGGCTATTTTGGGAGCGATGATTTTGAAATCGTAGTCTCGCAAATACGAAGAGAAGTTCAGTCCAGTCGGTCCCCTGAGCCGGTCCCCCGTGAGGGTGTCGTGGACCGAGGCTTGCATGACTTCGGTGAGGGGAAAGCTGGAGGATGGGTCTGCCGTCGCGGAAGTGCCGTCGAAGCGGGCGCTCAGCGAGAGAATGTTCAGACTGATGAGAAAGCGTCTGGCTTGGCTGTGGCCTGTGAGTTGCAGGTTGAGCGACTGGTTGATCAGCTCAAACAGGAGGGCGAGGTTTTGTCGTCGAGTGGCGGGGTCTCGTGCCAGATTGGCGTAGTTGGTGGTGGCGCGGGTGCCGGGACTGGGCACAAAATCTAGATCAAACGGGGTGCTGGACATATCCCACGTCAAGCCCTGCGCTGTTGGATGGGTCATTGTTTGACGTCGGCGGTGGCTTGAGGGGCGAGAGGGGTCAGGTATGAAAAACGGCGGCGAGGTCGGTCGTGGCAGGGCTGGTTTCGCGAAATACGGGTCCAGTGGGCAGCCATGAGGCGGGGGGGGCAGCGGGCTGAGTGGGGGCGGATCGGAGCCGGGCGGTGGCGGCTTCGAGTGCGGGGAGGTATTTGCCGACGCAGGCCCGGACGATGGCGGGGCGGGTGCGCTGATCAAAAACGACTAGCAGTAAGGCTTCGGGGCCTGCGGCGGTGAGGAGGAAGTCCCGCGAGGCTCCTTGGTAGTGCAGGCCGGAGAAAGATTCCTCCCCGAGACGCCGGGCGAGGTGGCAGGCGGCGAAAAATGTGCCTGCGGCGAGGGCTCCGCTCTCGCCGTGGTCTTGGTGGGCATCCTCCCCGGTTTCGGCGAGCACGAGTCCGCTTTCGTGAAGCAGGGCCACTCGTCGCGCTTCGGCTTCGTTGTTCAGCGATTCCAGAGCTGCGAGCAGCGGTCGGATGGTTTCGGGCGTGAGGGTGAGATGAGCAGTCATGGCGGCGGGTCCGGCCATGGTCAGGCGATGGTGGCTGTCGCGCCGGCGTGGGTCGTCCCCGAGGGGGCGGGCGACGTTGGGTTTCCGCCCGCGAGTGTTTCATGAAACTGTCGGAGAACGAGTTGTGAAACGGCGTTCAGGCAGGCAAACACGTTTACGCCGCGTTCGGCGATGGTTTCGAAGACTTGAAATGGTTTTTCGGGCCGGTTGAGCAGGAAGTCGAGATGCGCTCTGGGAGCGGCTTCGGGGAGGTCTCGTTTATTGTATTGGAGGACGAGGGGCAGGTGTTGCAGGGAGGTGGAATTTTCCGTGAGATTCCGCATGAGCGAGCGAGCGGATTCAAGGTTTTCCTCGAGGCGGCTGGCGGTGCTGTCGGCGACGAAGACGAGGCCATCAGCCCCGCGGAGGACCAGCTGGCGGGTGGCGTTGTAGTGGACCTGACCGGGGACGGTGTAGAGGGCGAACTTGGTGGTGTAACCGCCGATCTGACTGGAGGTTACCGGCATGAAGTCAAAATAGAGGGTGCGGTCGGAGGCGGTGGCGACCGAGACCAAGTCACCTCGTTGCGCGGCATCGAGGCGTGCGTGCACGTAACTGAGATTAGTCGTTTTGCCGCTCATGGGAGTGCCGGCGTAGACGATTTTGAAGGTGACCTCACGGGTCTGGTGGTTGACGAGGGCCATGGAGGACCGCTAATGGGATGACTGCAGTGAAAGAGTGGAATTACGCAGCGGCGAGCATTTCGGCCAGGGAACGGACTACGAGCGTCAGCTTTTCTCTCACGCCCGGACGGAATGTAGGTTCCGCATGCAGGACGGCCAGACAAACGTCACCCACCGCAAAAAAGCTGACCACGCCCTTCGCGGTGCGCAGGGTGAAACTTTGTTCCAACGCCGTGGGGTCAAGCTCTCTGACGAGGCTGGCGGTTTTCTCGAAAAGGACGGCGGCTCGCTCGCGGAAATGACGGACATCTTCGTTTTCCTGCGGAGAGGAATGACTGCACAGGCTGGTTCCCGGAGCCTGCACGAGACAGGCGCGCAGGCCATCGAGCCGGGAGGCGTGGTCGACCACATCCTGCGTGCTCAGCAACTGCCCGGTGGAAAACACGGCGCGGAGCGAAAGCTGGATTGGGTGGTCGACGTATCCGAAGCTGAGGTCCTCGATGGCCGTTGTTTCCTGACTCCGCAGTGGAAGTTCTACGGCAGGCAAGGGGAGAGGCGGCTCCGCTACGGTCCGGGCCGGAGTCGGCGGATCGAAATTGTAGGAGAAGGCCGGCTTCAACTCGGGAGTGAAAGAAGCGGCTGGGGCCACTGGGGCCACTGTTTCCGTACGGGCGGCTGGGACATCGGCCGGAGGCAGGTCAACGGCGGCTGGCGGCGGAGAAAAGCTGAAGATGGGCGGCGGCGGTGGAACGGCGTGGGAGGCGGCCGCCAGCGGCGGCGGCGAGGCTGGCTCCGGGGTTGAAACCGGTGTTTCTGGGGCTTTGAAGCTAGCGAACCCAAACGGTGACCGGGCGGCTGGGGGCTCGACTTCTGGCACGGATTCAGTGGTCCGCAATGATTCGAGCGGCACGGGATCCTCGTCATATGGCATCAGTGGGAGGTCGAGGCCTAGTCCGGAGCGGGCTCCGGCGCCGGGAGGCATGGCGAACGGATTCAGTAGAGGAGGCAGACTGGTTGGCGCGGTCCGCGGGCTGGCGGGCGCTGGCGTGAATGACGGTGGGGAGAGCTCGAAAGCGGCGGGAGGGAGGACCGGAGCGGCCTCCTCGGTGGGGAGGGCCGGGGGGAGGAGCAGGAACGAGGGGCGGGCGGGTTCGATCGGATCCAAGCTGCCTGGAGCCGGGATGGCGATCGGGGCGGCCATGGTAGCCGCTGGTTCGGGCGTCGCGACCAGCGGGCTATCGAGCGAGGCCGCGAGAGCGGCGACCTCATCGAGGCGGGAGATCGGCACCTCGATGGCGGGCGGCGGGGCCGGTGCGATGAAGGAGCTGACGACGGGAGGGGGCAGGGTGGCGGCGGGTGTTGGCTCCGAGGAGGACGGGAGCGGCTGGTCGGCTTCGGCCTGTATGGAAAACGGCGTGTGGAAGAGCGAGACGACGGGCGGGGCTGGGGGGATAAGTGGGGTGGCCGCGGGCAGATTCTCGAACAATTCGCGCATGGGCACGATGAGTTCCAGGCCGGGTCGGGTTTGTTGAAAAGCCGGCTTAAATTTGGCGTCCAGCCCGTCTAAAAGTTCGTCGAGCCGCACGCGGATCCGCCCGCTGGCGACTTGGGCCATCAGGGGGGCGCTGGGCAGGGTGACGCGCACGCTGGCCGGCACACGTGCCGGGTCAAACCCGAGCGAGTCGAAAGACTGATCCTGGAGCAGCGCGGACAACGAGAGCGAAACCAGGGTGACCGGTTCCGGTTGATCGAGCGACGGAGGAGCGTCGGAACTGGCGACAGGCTTTTTCGCGAAAGGATCGGTGATGATTTCAGAGACTTCCGCTGGTGAAATCACGGCAAACGGGGATTCAAAGCGTTTGAAGCTTCCCCCGGAGAGACTGCGCAGGCTTCCGGATGAAAGCGGGGGCGTCTGAGGTGGGGTCGTTGGCAGCGCTCCAGCAGTGAAGTCAGTTCTCTGGAAAGGACTGGTGGTAGCGTGAGTCAGTGCCTCATTGACCGGGAAGACTGGGAGAAGTGGGGGGGACGTCATCCCCTCGGTGAGGTCCACGGCTCCGGCCGGTGCTTCCGCCTCGTCAGGACGTCGGCGCGGTGGTGGCAGCTGCGCTTTCGAGGATCCTGGTTCGGGTATTCCGGTCTCCTCAGGGTGCGGAACGGCGGTCGAGGCCGCCCGTCCTTCCACGAGAGCTTTGGCTGAAGCTGCCGTTGGGAATGCCCCTTCGATCACTGGCTTGACCGTGCTGTCCTCTGGGAGACGCTCCGCCTCTGACCCTGTTCCTGCGCCTGACCGGGTCCCGCTCACCAAAACAAATGGAGAAGGAATCGGTTCATCCAGTTCCTTAAACAACGGTTCCACCGCAGGGGCCTCTTCCATCGACCCCACCACCCGGCCGACAGGTAAATCGTCGAGCTCCGAGCTTGAGGCCGACGGTGGTTCCACAGGGGCCGTGCTAAATCGAGGCTGCCGGGGGGATTTGCGGAAAAGATTGCCGAAGGAAAAAGTGGCCATGAGATCGGTCGTGAAGTGGCTGTGGCGGAAAGCTCAGAAGATGAACAGCTAAAAACGTATCGGAGACGGAGTAAAAATAAACGGAGGCAAAAAATCTTAAATCTGATAATTTTTGACACCTCATTATCAGATTTTGTTCCCAATTATTCCGTTTCATTCTTTTTGCCAAGGGGATTTTTCACTCATCTTAATGAAATCAGTAAAATTTTTATGAAAATTATGACAAAAATAGATGTTCTTTTTGATGATATTCATTGGTGATCGGGCGGATTTTGTGGAATGAAGATCTGGTATACTTGCACTTGAACGTGAGCGTTCCTCGTGACTCTAATAGGAACGTCTGCGGCTTCGGTGGCTGCGGCGGTTTTGACTTCTTTCTTTTTTTTCTCCGATGATCTTTCCGCTTTCCCGTCTTGGTGTGTGTTGTGTGCTGGCCTTGCTGAGTTCATGCTCGTTGTTGGAGTTGAAGCCTGACTACAAGCCGCATGACAAGTTGGCGGTGGTGCCGCAGGAATTTTTATTTACTGGGCATGAGCCATTTAACGAGTGGCTGGACACGCCGGTGCACATTCATTTGACGGAAGTGCCGTTGATGGATGTTTTCGCTCATCCGGCCTTGCGGGCTTTGCGGGTGGAGTGGACGAAGCCACCGAAGGAGAACCCGTTGATTACCATTCACCGGGTGGCGATTACGCGCCGGCAGTTGTTGTGGGCTTTGGGGCAGGACCATCAATTGGCGATGATTGCGCACACGGTGCCCGGGGGGCAGTCGTATGTGGAAATCCGCACGCGCGCCCTTTGAAGCGTGCGGGTTGGGCTCGGTTGGTTGCGGTGGCCAGCGTCTGGTGTCAGGCGTTGGGCGTTGGGCGTGCTGAAACTGTGAAAGGGGGGGGGCGGTCGTTGTGGTTGTGATGTGATCGGCGGGTGCGCGCACGGTGGCGGTTCTGATGCTGCGGGTTAAATGGGCGGCAGCTGGGGTTCTCTGGTGGGGGATGGATTTGTTTTCGTCGAACGACCGTGGGTGGTTGGACAAGCGGAGGTGGGAACCATACAATTCACCTCTGACCTCATGGAAACCGGCCCGGTGGGTTTTTCCTGCAGACAGTCAGCACCTCCCCCCTCCACTGATTATGTCTAGAAACGTCCGCATCACCCGTATCCTTGCGATGACTGACTATCTGGCGGTGGCCCAAATGCAGGGGCTGCGTTTTGCCGGGTTCCTGCCCCCGGCCGCCTTCTGGCAGCCGGCGGTCAACGTGTACATCAACTCTGAGAGTTTGGAGGTGTGTATGGATCTGGCCGGAGTGCGGCGGGACGAAGTGGCGGTGCAGGCGGAAGCGCGGCGTCTGGTTGTCCGGGGCCGCCGTAAGATGCCCGACTGCGGCGGCGGTGAGGCCGGCTGCGGTCGGCTGTTGGTCATGGAAATTCCGGAGGGGTCGTTCGAGCGGGTCCTCGAACTCCCAGTTGAAGTGGACCCGGATTTAGTCGAGGCCCGCCAGGACCATGGATGGCTTTTGATCACGTTGCCTCGCGCCAAACAGGAGGATCGGCCATGAATGACACGCCTTCTTCCGAGCCTACGCTGGAAACTGGCGCCGCGGATGCTGCAGGTGCCGCGGATGCAGCAGGTGTTGCCGTCGCTGTGGCCTCCACGGGTCTTGATGCGCCGGGGGCTGTGGGGGTGATGGCGGCGGGTGTTGAGGTGGTGCCATTGCTGCCGCTGCGGGACACCCTTGTTTTTCCTGGCACGTTGCAGGCGTTGAGCATTGGTCGGCCGACAAGTTTGCGGTTGTTGGAGGAGTGTTTGCCGCAGTCGAAGCGGCTGGGCTTGTTATTACAAAAGGACAAGGCGGAGGATGCGCCCTCGATGGATGGGTTGCATGATCACGGGGTGATTGTGCGGGTGGTGCGCATGGTGCGGCAGGGTGAGCAGGGGGTGGTGGTGCTGGTTCATGGTGAGGAGCGGATGCGGGTGCGGCGGGTGGTGCAGCAGGAGCCGTATTTGAAGGCGGAGGTGGAGTTGCTGCCGAGCGAAGCGCTGGTGGCGACCGATGTGTTGTCGGAGGCGGCGGTCCGGAATCTGCGCACGTCGGCGGAAAAGCTGGTGGGGATGCTTCCGGAGGCGCCGGAGGATATGGGGAAGGCGGTGGTGGCGATCGAGGACCCGGCGGTATTGACCGATCTGCTGGCTTCCCATTTGGGCATTGAGACATCGGGCAAGCAGAAGTTGATCGAGATGAGGGCGGTTTCGTCGAGGGTGGAGGCGGTTCAGGGGTATGTGGACAGCCAGCTGCGCATTGCCGAGCTGCAGAGCAAGCTGCGTGAGAATGTGCAGGCTGGTTTGTCTGAATCGCAGAAGCGTGTGTATTTGCGGGAGCAATTACGGGCCATTCAAAAAGAACTGGGGGAGGAGAGCAGCAGCGAAGAGCAGGTTGAGGATTTGCGAGTCCGGTTGGAAAAAGCAGGATTGCCGCCCAAGGCTCGAGCTCAGGCTGACCGTGAGTTGAAGCGGCTGCAGATTATTCCACCGGCGAGCCCCGACCATGCTGTCATTTCGGGGTATTTGGAGACGCTGGCGGAGTTGCCTTGGAACGTGTTGAGCGAGGAAGGGGTCGATCTGGCTCGAGCGCAGGAGATCCTTGATCGTGATCATTATGGACTGGCCAAGGTGAAAAAGCGGCTCATTGAATACCTCGCCGTCCGCAAGCTGAACCCGGCGAGCCGCGGGCCGATTCTTTGCCTGCTGGGTCCGCCGGGGGTCGGCAAAACGAGTCTAGGTCAGTCGGTGGCCGAGGCGTTGGGGCGGGCGTTTGCGCGCATCAGTCTGGGCGGGTTGCGCGACGAGGCGGAGATCCGCGGCCATCGCCGGACGTACATTGGCGCCATGCCTGGGCGGTTGATTCAGGAATTGCGCCGCTTGGGTTCGCGAAATCCGGTCATCAT
>CAJBME010000293.1 GCA_903954065.1 uncultured bacterium | reverse complement strand
CGCTGCGGAAGCTGAGCCGGCGTTCCGTTTCGCTCCGGGCGACCTCGAGGTGCTCGCGAGTGGCGACACGCTGACCGTCAGTTTTCTGGGCGCTCCGGGCAGTTCCTATCTGCTGGAGAGCAGTCCTGATCTGAACATTTGGCAGCAGGAGTCCACTCTGCGCACCGACGCCACTGGACGAGCGGGGAAGGAAATATCCCCGGCTCCCATTTCTTCCCGGTTTTACCGGGTCCGTTGCGTCAATGGCCAGTGAACCAAAAAGTCTCAGGGTTGCACCCTGGCTGGTAGGCGATAACCCTTCAGCGCCGCTAACCGACGGAGTCGGATCAGTGCTCGACAGGGAAGTTGATTAACTTCCCACATGTGTCTCATTACAGGAGCGTGGCCGCGGTGAGGCGGACTGTGGATGAGACCGGCCTTTTGATTAGCGCGGATGGGCTCGTAGGCGGAGGAACCCGGTGGTACCGGCCATGGATGGGGAGCTGACCCGGCGGTGCCAGCGCCGACCGGACTCGTCATCATTCTGGGAGTATTCAGGGAAGAATGGATTGGCTGAAACCCAGGTCTTCATGTCTGGCGACCATTCACAGGTGAGGGCCATGTCTTCAGCCGCTGGGTTGGACGGCACGAGCCAGACCAGCTGCCCGTTCTCCTCAAACAGCTGCGGCGTGCGTTGACCCGATGCCGGTAAATCGAGCCCGAGCGCATAGGCCATTACATCAGACAGGCCCTCGACATTGTTTCCTCCGGCGGGCTGGCCGCTAAAGGCGGTGGCATCGGTGAATCCCGGAGTGCCGCCACGGACTAGGCTGGCCCGCCAGTGGCGCGGATCGGAAGGATCAGGCCGTTGCTCGGGTCTGATCAAAGTCAGACTGGGTCCGTTTCCATCCGGCGAGCGCGGCCACGGCGCCTTGTCATCCCATGGGCACTCGACGATGACCGTGTCATCCCACGCGCGGAGTCGGAGGAGTCCGCCGCCGTTGCCAAGGGCTGGGGACGGACCGAATTCCCCGAGAATTTTCGGCCCTTCCGTCGCTGGAAAATCACTGCGGCGTGCGACCACGAGCGCGCGTTCGCCGGCGGCGAGCGTGGATCCAACGTCGAAAACATACTCGAGGCCGCGGTCGAAGCGGGCTCCGGTGAAATCGATGACTTGGTCCGAAGTATTCATGATTTCGACAAATTCGCCGGCGTCATCTGACCCTAGCGGGTTGTAGTGGATTTCGCTGATGACGGTGTTTTCTGCGGTGGCGGGGGTATGGGTGATGAAGTAGCCGGTATTGAGTGCGGACCATGCGCCGGTGGTGGTGAGGGTCCGCGCTTTGACGAGGGTGGAGGCCTGCAGGGTGAGCGGTTCGGTGGCGGGGGTGCCTTGGGGCGCGCCGCTGGCGGCACGCGGGTCACTCCCGTCGGTGGTCACGTAGACGGTTCCGGTGACGGTAGCGGGCCGGGATACGCTCAGGCTGATGGGGGCGGGATGAAACCCAGGGGCAATGGAAAAATCGGGTGGCCGGATGTACTGGGTATCGATCCAGTCGGCTCGCTGCACGAGGAAATTTTTCATGGCGTTCAGGCTGGACGTCCAGCTGTTGGTGCTGACGCCTTGGGCATTGGCGACCTCGGTGGTGATGGCGGCGGCTTGCTCATCGGCGATGGCCCGCAGACTGGCATTGGCATAAGGACCGCGCCGGAGTTCGAACCAGCGGTCTACATATTCGCGCATAAAGTCCGGATCAGCGAACAGGCGGGGATACCAGAGCTGATCTTGGCGGAAGTAGGGGATACTGTTGGGTGAGCCCGAGAGGTGATACGATCCGTTGTTAAAATCCCAGAGCGGTCCCATGTGGAGCCGGCGCTGGCCGGATGAAACCCAGGGATACAGGCTCAGCAGCAGGCCATCGCCTTGGCGGGCGAGGTTGAGAAGTTGAAAATAATCAATGAAGTCCTTGGTATTGAGATACTGGCGGTAGCCTTTGACCGGGTCGCGCCACAGGGTGTTGTCATAGAGGACATTTTCAAATTCTTGAAACCATGATTCGATGGCATTCCGCTGCATGGCGGTGATGGTATAGCCGCCTGGGTTCTCGAAATTGATGAAGGCGTTGTATTGTTTGGGCAGGTCATCGCCGATTTGCGCCGGCTGATTGGCCGTCGTTTGTCGGAGGCGGTTGGGACCGGGGGTACGAAAAAACTGGGGGGAACGGGCGCCGTTGGGCGCTGGCCACCCGTCCTCCGGCTGGGGGTCCATCCGGTTGATCGAGTGCATCCACCCACCGGTGGATCCATCGGCGGAGAGCGGCTCGAAATCGACGCGGTGGACATCTCGTTTGACGGCTTCCACGAGCAGGTAGAGGCCGCGGCGGTCGGACGGATCGAGGTCACCGCCGTTTTCGTTGAGGTATACTTCCACGTAGCGGAAGGCCGGCGCATAGCGCCCGGTCCGCCGACTCAGCTCCCAGATGAAGGAGTTAAAAATCATGGTGGTATCGTAGGACGGATGCGGGTGGTAGAGCACCCAGTCTTCGCCGCGGGGCATTCCCAGCGGCGCGACGGCCTGTTCGCGATTTTCTTCGTCCCAAAAGTCCAGCGCGTACGGCTGGGGTGACCAAGTGGAGGAAAACGCACCGCGTACGCGCAGACCGGCGCGGGCGTGTTGGCTGGCGGGGCTGTGCAGCCGGGCGCGGCGGGTGGCGGGATCGCGGTCGTGCAGGCTCATGACGACCGGCTGCCGCGGCCGCTGGCGCAGGCCGGCTCCGGTTTGGGTCGAGGTCGTCCATCCTTTGTCCGGAACTTTACCAGCGCCAAAATTTTCGATGACCATGAGTGGCAGGGGAGACGACTTTTGGTGCAACGCGGCGGCCAGTTTGATGTAGGCGGCGCTGACCACGGGGGAAGACGCGCCTCCGTCCACCAGCGTGATGGCGCGGACGAGGGTGGTCCGGTTGATGTTCAGCGGGCCGGTCACCGGTTGTCCGTTGTCGGGTCCCGGCGTGCTGCCGTCGGTCGTGATCATGATCAGTCCACCGCGAGCGGAGGGAGTCAGTCGCAGGGAAAAATCATCCGTAAACGTACCAGGGGCAGGTGAGAGGTCGGGCGGTGGCGGCGGTGGCATCTCGCTGGCTGCGGAGGACGCGAGTAATGCGACGTCTAGCTGCGGGCGGGCGGGATCATTGGAGTCCACCTGCAGCCAGGCCGAGAAACGGCCGGTCCGGCCACCCGCGTCAAATGTGACGATAAGCGGGGATATAGTACCTGCGGCGATCGTGGACGGGATCGATCCAAGAGAGAACAACGAGGCATCGGGCCCGCGGAGGGCGACGGACGTGAGGCGCAGCGGATGGTCTGGCCCGGCATTGCGGATTTCCAGCGACTGTGTCACAGGCTGGGCGACTGCCGATGGCTGCGTGAAAGAAAGGAGGCTCCGGTCCGTGACCATGACGGGATCAGGTATCGTCACCGGGGTCCCGAGGAACCGAATTTCTCCTAAACCGACGCGCTGGCCGCCCGTAGCCCCGGGCGTGCCAAAGTGATTGTCAGTCACTGTAATACGAACGAATCGCGCCACTCGTTCGGGAAGGACCAGCGTCTCCGGGGCTCGGCCCGTGCGGGCATGCGTTAGTGTCACCGCGCCGTCCCACTTCCCGCCCGCTACCGTAGAAAATTCGATCAGCAACTCCTTCGCCTCATGGTTCTGGGTGCTCGTTCCGGAGGGATACCCCCAGACCGTCAGTCCTGTCAGCAAGAATGGTCCTGGCAGAGTGAACGTCAGCACCGGCGGCGGCTTCGGCACGGCATACCAGTCAGCCGTATCCCCAGCTGTGGCCCACGCCGTCGTCGAGGTCGCGCTCGAATGGGTGATGCCGGCCAGTGGCAAGGCATCCGGGACGGCGCTCAAGCCGCTTCCATTGACAAGGTTGACCGCAGGAAACAAGTCGGTCGCGGCCGTGGCCGACAGCACGCTGGT
>CAJBME010000292.1 GCA_903954065.1 uncultured bacterium | reverse complement strand
GGTCCTGCATGATCATGACCTGAGGGATCGTTCGGAGGGTGGCGTCGAGGTCCTGACGCGTTTGTTTCTGGTTGTTCAGTAACTGGGAGTAGGTGTCATCGCGTCCTTGCCAGTGAGCCGCCAATTTTTCCAGCTGGCCGGGGTCGCGGTCGCGGGCGGCCACCTTGAGGGCACCGAGGACGTCAGGTGGCAAGGTGCCAGCGACGGCGGAGTGCTCGACACCGATGCCTGCTTCCCGCGGGTAGAGGGTGCGTTCGCTGGTTTCAACGGTGGCCGCGAGGGTGGCCACGGTGGCGGTCAATGCGTCTATGCGTTCGGTCTGGTCGGGGGCCGGTGCGGCTAGTACCGGGGGTGACTGGGGGTTGCCTCCACTGCCGTCGACCGCTGTCTGGTTGAAGAACGCGAGTAATCCGAAGTAATCGCGCTGGGTGTAGGGATCGAATTTGTGGTCGTGGCAGCGGGTGCAGTTGAAGGTGGCGCCCAGCCAGACGGTGGCCACCGTTTCTGTTTGGTCGAAAAGGTATTCGATGCGGTTTTCCTCGGCGATGCGGCCGCCCTCGCCATTGATCATGTGATTGCGGAGAAACCCGGTGGCCAGTTGCTGGTCATGGGACGGGTTGGGAAGCAGGTCACCGGCGATTTGCCAGAGGGTGAACTGGTCATAGGGAAGGTTTTGATTGTAAGCTCGGACGACCCAATCGCGCCATGGCCACATGGTGCGTTCGCTGTCACCCTGATAGCCGTTGGAATCGGCGTATCGCGCCGCCTCCAGCCAGTCCCAGGCCATGCGTTCGCCGTAATGCGGCGAGGCGAGTAGCCGGTCGACGACGCGATCGTAAGCTCCGGGGGTGGTGTCGTGGAGGAAGGCGGCCGTTTCTTCGGGGGTCGGCGGGATCCCGGTGAGGTCGAGCGAGAGCCGTCGGATCAGGGTGGCGCGCGGAGCTTCGTCGGACGGATGCAGGTTCGTTTTTTCTAGCCGGTGGCGGATGAAGGAGTCGATGGGATGGCTGCTTTCCGGCGAGGTGGTAGGTACGGCGGGCGGTTGTGGTGGCTCGAAGGCCCAGTGGCCGCCCCAGGGCGCGCCCTCATCGATCCAGCGGCGGAGCAGGCTGATTTGCTCGCTGCTCAGCTGGTGGTTGGCCGTGGGTGGCGGCATTTTCTCGTCTAGATCGGACGAGAGGAGGCGCCGGATCATTTCGCTGTCGGCGCTGTGACCGGGTACGATGGCTGGGGCTCCGCTATCGCCTTCACCGCAGGCGCCTTCGCGGGTATCGAGCCGCAGGCCTCCTTTGCGGCTGCCGGCGTCAGGACCGTGACAGGCAAAGCAAGTGTCTGACAAAATCGGGAGGATCTCGCGTGAAAAATTGACGTTTTCCGCGGTGCTGGTGGTGGTGCCTGCTGCGGTCAGGAAGAGGAAGAGACCCAATGCCGCGGGCGCGGCTGCGCGGCGTGTGGGGGACGTCATTCCACGCTCGTGGGCGGCAGGGGTTAGCATAAGCGTGTTTAGGCGATCACGTTGTGGACGACGTGACCCGAGACATCGGTCAGGCGGTAGTCACGGCCGGAGTAGCGGTAGGTGAGCTGTTCATGATTCAGCCCCATCAAGTGGAGGATGGTGGCGTGGAGGTCGTGGACGTGAACGCGATCCTCGACGGCCGAGCATCCGAATTCATCGGTGGCGCCGTGGCTGTAACCGCCTTTGACTCCGCCGCCGGCGAGCCAGGTGGTGTATCCATAGTGATTGTGGTCGCGTCCTTTCGCTCCTTCCGACGTCGGGGCCCGGCCGAATTCGCCCCCCCAGACGATCAAGGTGTCTTCGAAAAGTCCTCGTTCCTTCAGATCTTTGATCAGGGCGCCAATGCCCCGGTCGCAGGCTTGCGCCAGCCGGGCATGGCCATCGACAATGTTTTCATGGCCGGTGTCCCAGGCGATGTCGTAGTCGTCGATTGAAAGCGACAGTTGAACGACGCGCACGCCTTGTTCGACGAGGCGGCGTGCGAGTAGACATCCCTTGGCAAATTCGGTGTCGCCGTAGAGTGCCAAGGTGGCCGGTGATTCGCGGCTCAGATCAAAAACATCGGGGACCGACGCCTGCATACGAAAAGCCATTTCCATGGCGGCGATGCCCGCTTCTAGTTCATGATCGTATTGACGACGCTCGAGGTGGGTTTGGTTTAGTTGGCGCAGGAGATCGATTTGCTCTCGTTGTGCGGTCGGCGTCAGGTGAGTATTTTGCAGATTGTGCATGACGGCTTCTGGTGTCATGGCTGCGATATTGACGTAACTCCCGGCGCAGGCGCCGGGAAGGAAGGCGTTGCCCCAGTTGGCCAGCGTGCACCGCGGTTGGGCTCGTGGCGACATGGCGACGAATCCCGGTAGGTTTTGGTTCTCGGTGCCGAGCCCGTAGACGAGCCATGACCCGAGGCTGGGGCGGTTCGGCTGGAGGGCGCCCACATTCATCATCATCATGGCTCCCGCATGCTCCGGAATGTCGGTGTGCATCGAGTGAATAAAACTGATGTCGTCGACGCATTCACCCACGTGTGGAAAAATGTCGCTGACCCACTTACCGCTTTGGCCGTAGGGTTTGAAGGCAAACGGCGACGGCATCAGTCCGTTTTTTGTATTGCGCAGTGATTTCCGGTCGACCAAGGCCGGTCTTTCGCCGGCGTGTTTGGCCAGCAGCGGTTTGTAATCAAAGGTGTCGACTTGTGACGGTCCGCCAGGCATGAACAATTGGATGACGCGTTTTGCGCGCGGGGCGAAGTGTGGTGGGCTGGGGCTGAGGGGTGAGGCGGCGCTCACGATGCTCCGGCCGCGGGCCTGATCCATGACGCCGGCCAGTCCGATGGCTCCGATGCCAGAGCCGAGACGCATCAGAAAATCTCTTTTCGAGAGGCGGGCTGCGGCCTGGCGAAAAGCTGTTTCATGGTCATGAAAGCGCATGGAAGTGGAATGGGTCATTGGATTTGCCTGAATTCGTGGGACGACAAAAGCGCTTGGGCGTACACGATTAATCGTTCATCTGGCGATGATGTGGGAGCGTGGAGAAACTTGATTCCGAGTTCGATTTCGATGGGGCTGGGTTCGCGGCTGAACAATAATTCGTAGGCGAAGGTGATGTGTTCATGATCCGGGCTGGTTTTGGTGGCCATGCGGGCGGCGAGGGCCCGGGCGCGGTCCCGCATGAACGGGCTGTTCATCATGAAGAGGTACTGCTGGGGCACGGTGCTGACGGCCCGTGTTTCGCTGGTTGAGCGCGGTGTGGGGAAGTCGAACAGCCGGAGAAAGTCATCGGAGGGATGGCGGTCGCCATTGCGGCTGATGGAGGCGTAGAGGGTGCGGCGGGTGCTTTCGAGCAGCGAGGTGGTGGGCGGGCCGCCGCGCGTGGGATCCAGTTCGCCGGTGACCGCGAGCAGGCTATCGCGCCAGGCTTCGACTTCTAGTCGGCGCGGCGGCATGCGCCAGAGTAGCCGGTTTTCTCCATCAATGGCGAACGCCGCGTCATCGTGACGGCTGCTCATTTGCCATGTGGATGATTGGAGGATCATCCGGTGCATGGATTTGAGTGACCATCGATGATGGATGAACGAAGTGGCTAACCAGTCGAGTAGTTCGGGATGAGATGGTTTTTCCCCGAGGTGGCCGAAGTTGCTGGGTGACCGCACCAATCCTTCACCGAAGTGGTGTTTCCACAGGCGATTGACGAGGACGCGGGCGGTCAGAGGATTGGCGGGTTCGGTCACGGCGCTGGCCAGCTGGCGGCGTCCGCTTCCGTCTTGAAAATGTGTTGGGGTCTCGCCGGCGATGATTTGCAGAAACCGTCGGGGCGCGGGTTCTCCGGGTTTGCGCAGGTCTCCTCGGATGGCGACCGGCAAGTCGCTGGTGCCGGCTTCGGCGAGCTGGTGGGCGCGGGCGTAGGCGGGGGGCGCCTGCTGTCGCAACCGTTTCAGGGTTTCCCGAAGCTCGGGTCGGCGGCCTTGCGAATCGTCATCGGCCTCGGCGGCGACCAGTAGTTTTTCGATCTCCTGGATTTCGCGCTGAGCGGCGTCCACCGCGCTGACCACGTCGGGTGGGGCCAGTGGTTGCAAGCCGGTGGAGGTATTGTTGAAGATGCCGGCCAGCGCGTAATAATCGCGGGCGGTGATCGGATCAAATTTGTGATCGTGGCAGCGGGCGCAGGCGACGGTCAGTCCGAGGAAGGCGCGAGAAAATGTGTCGACCCGGTCGGCCAGTGTTTCTGCTCGGGCTTGGGCCTGCGCTTCGGGGTCGCCGCCGTCAGAAATATAGGTCGGTCCGACGGCGAAAAATCCGGTGGCCACTCCGGATCCGACTTCTCCTGGTGTGAGATCGCCGGCAATTTGCGCCCGTACAAATTCATCATAAGGCATGTCTCGGTTGAAGGCGTCGACCACCCAGTCACGATAGCGCCATGCTTCCGGCAGCGGCTCGGCATCCAGAAACCCGCCCATGCCGTCGCTGTAGCGGGCTACGTCTAGCCAGTGACGGCCCCATCGTTCGCCGTAATGCGGAGAGTCGAGCAGGCGGTCGATGACGCGGTCCCAGGCGTTGGGGTTTGAGTCGCTGACAAAGGCAGCGACTTCGGCGGGTGACGGCGGCAGGCCGGTCAGGTTCAGAAAGGCCCGGCGGATGAGGGTGCGGCGATCGGCGGGCGGAGCCGGGCGCAATCCTGCGGCTTCCAGCCGGGCCAGCACAAAGTCATCCAGCGGTCCCTGTCCCCAGGTCGTGTCTTGAACGGCGGGAGGGAGAGGTTGTGCCATGGGCCGGAAGGCCCAGTGTTCGGCACGCCATTTTTTCCAGTCGTAGCCGGCGGGCGCTCCTCCTTGGCTGCCGTCGGTTTCTCCGGGGGCGGTTTCCTCTGGCCATGGGGCCCCCAATCGCACCCATGATTCCAAGTCTGCCACTTGGGCTGGGCTTAGCCGTTGTTTCGGCGGCATGGCCGTGTCTTCGTCCTGATAGCGTACGGCTTGAATCAGCAGGCTGGCCTCGGGGTCGCCCGCCACGAGTGCTGGGCCGCTGGCACCGCCTTTCAGGATATGCGCCGAGCTGTCGAGTCGCAGCGCTCCGCGCAACTTCTCCGCGCCGCCACTGTGGCAGTCGTAACAATGCGTCACTAAGACCGGCCTGATTTTTGATTCGAAAAATTCCAGATCGTCGGCCTTGGCCGCGTCCGCCGATGGGGGCGCTCCCATTGCCATGGCCATGGCCAATCCGATCACGGGCCTCACAATGACCTGCCACCTCCAGAGGGGAGTCGCCGTGAGTCCGGCCAGCTGGCCTGCAGATGTCGGGGCGCTTGGTTTCATGTCGGAATGTATCAGCCGGCGGCGGCTTCAGGCTGGCTGAACGGGGCCGGCGATGAAGGCAGGCCTACTATCAATGGGCGATTGTAATCGCGTCAATCGGCGATTGATCACACCCTCGTGCTGGTCGGGGGCAGGCGGGATCAGGCAAGTAACCCGCGGATCACATGGCCGTGGACATCTGTCAGGCGGCGGGCAAAGCCGTTGTGGTAATACGTAAGGCGTTCGTGATCGAGGCCGAGGATGTCCAGAATCGTGGCATGGAAATCGTAGACGGTGGCGGGTTGGTCGACCGCTTTATACCCGAATTCGTCGGTGGCGCCGTAGCTGATGCCTTTTTTCACTCCGGCGCCGGCCATCCAGGCGGTGAACCCGGCGGGGTTGTGATCGCGGCCGCTGGCGCCTTTTTGGAAAGTGGGCATGCGGCCGAATTCGGTGCACCAGACGACGAGGGTGTCTTGGAGTAGACCTCGTTGTTTCAGGTCGATGAGGAGGGCGGCGGTTGGTTGGTCCATGACCTCGCCGTGTTTGGTATATTGTTCGTGAAGGACTTTATGGCCGTCCCAGTTGCTCACTCCCTCGCCGCCGGTTTGGTAGGCGCCATTGAACAACTGGACGAAGCGCACGCCTTTTTCGACCAGTCGCCGGGCGAGTAGACAATTTTTTGCGTAGGCGGCTTTAAGGTCTTGGACTGGGTTGCCGGCGGCATCGGCTCCGTAGAGTTTTAGGATGTGGGCTGGCTCGTTGGAGATATCTGAGACATCGGGTACGGACAGCTGCATGCGGGCGGCGAGTTCGTAGCTGGAGATGCGAGCGGCGAGTTCGGAGTCGCCGGGGAACTGTTGGAGGTGGTGCTGATTGAGGCGGGTCAGGAATTCCCGCGTGGCGCGGTCGCTGGCGGGGGAAGATGACGCGGGGCGGGCCAGGTTGCGGACTGGTCTGGCGATGTTGAAATCGGTCCCTTGAAAGGCGGCTGGTAGGTAGCCTGAGCCCCAGAAGTTGCCGGCCGATTGCGGTGCGCCCCGTGGGTCTGGAATGGCTACATAGGCCGGCAGGGTTTCGTTTTCCGAGCCGAGGGCGTACGAGAGCCATGATCCCATGCTGGGAAAGGCATCGAGAGTGTTGCCGGTGGACATGAAATTCTCGCCGGGGCCGTGGGTGTTGGTCTTGCCGGTGAGCGAGTGGATGAAGCACATGTCATCGACCAGTGCACCGAGGTGTGGGACAAGATCTGATACCATTTTGCCGGACTGGCCGTACGGGCGGAAGGCCCATGGGCTCTGGGTCAAGGCGCCCTGTTCTCCCTGAAAGGTGATGAGCTTCTCGCCGCCGGGCATTTGTTGGCCGTGGCGGCGAATCAGTTCTGGTTTGTAGTCGAAGGTATCGATCTGACTGACCGCACCCGAGCAGAAAATCATGAGCACGTTTTTTGCGCGCGCCTGAAAGTGGCTTTGCCGAGGGGCGTTGGGATTGGCGGGATTGATATCCGGCTGCAACTGGGTTTTGGCGGTGGCGGCGAGCAGTTGGTCGCGTCCGAGTAGGTGGGTCAGGGCGATGCCGCCGAGGCCCGTGGCAGTTTGGGAGAGGAAGTGGCGGCGGTTAAGAAACGGATGCATGGCGAAAAAAAGGTGGGGGACGGAGGATTAGGCGGGCTGGGCGGTGGATCCGGCTGCGGTAGCGGTCAGACTCTGGCGGCGCAGTTTCCAGAGGACGAACCCGCAGGCCCAGAACCACGCCCCTTGGCTAAGGATGCTGATGTAGGGGATGTCGACAAATCCTTCGCGGTCGCTGGTATGAGCCCAAACCAAGTCAAAAATTGCTATCGGCAGAACCCAAAATCCAGCCCAGCCCCAGAAAAACACGACGGCTTGCGGCCAGAGAAACCATCGGATGGTGCGCGCCGAGGCGGTAGCGAGTAGGATGAGAAGGGCGACATGGGCCGCTATGAGCAAGCCGTCGTGCGGCTCGAGTTGCTTTACCGCCTCTGGCCAGTTGGCCTTGCCCAGAAGGATGCCATAATGCTCACCGGAAAATACGTCGTTAAACCCCATCGTTCGACCATGGGAATCACGGGTGTCATAAGCCGTGCTGGCGACGCCGCCGCGGATCCACGCCGCGGCCAGCAGGATGGTGAAGCTGAGTAGTACAGCCGTCACGAGCGGACGGCGGGCCACGGGCGAAACAGGCATGGCATTTAGAAAACGAAGAGGAACTCGCTGGTATTGTAGAGCGCCCGGCAGAATGACGGCAAGCCTTCAGCGCGAATGAAGGCGGTGGACTGCTCCCGCTCCCAGTCGTCTGGCGGGCGGCCGTAGAAAAGCGCGTAGGCGCGGTCGATCTGAGCCTCTGGGCTATCGCCGGCTTCGGTGTGCAGGCGTTCGGCCAACAATCCAGCCTGTTGTAGTACAAAGCTGCTGTTGAACAAGTTGAGTGCTTGCAACGGCGTGTTCGAACGGCTCCGTTTTGGCATCACTTGACCACCATCAGGGCAGTCGAACGAGCTGAATACGCTGTCGGTCGTCTGGCGAATGCGGAACTGGTAGACCATGCGGCGGAATTCTACGGGCGTGAATTTCTCCTTGGCGAAATAATGCATGACGTTTTCCTCGACGATGTCCATGAGCGAGAAGCCAGGTCCGCCCATGCGTAGATCAAGCGCGCCCGAGACGGTGAGCATCGCGTCGCGGATGGCTTCGGCTTCGATCCGGCGCGGAGGGAAGCGCCAGACGAACGCGGCGTCGGCGTCGGCGGTCAGGGCGTCCTCTCGGGGCGCGGAATTTTGCTGAAACGCGCCTGAGAGCAGGATCAGTCGTTGGATGTGTTTCACGGACCATCCGCTGCGGACAAATTCATCGGCGAGCCAGTCGAGTAATTCCGGATGTGTCGGTCGTGCGCCATTCAGACCGAAGTCACTTGGTGTGCTGACGATGCCTTGACCGAAAATATAGTGCCAGAGCCGGTTGACCATGACGCGGGCGGTCAGCGGGTGTTGCGGGCTGGCCACCCAGTTGGCGAATTTTAGGCGCCGTTGTTGTTCTGGTTCCTCGACCGGCATGCCTACCGTGCCGAGGACGGTCAGGACGTCGGGGGCGACGACCTCGCGTTTTTGCAGTGGTTCGCCGCGGTAGAGACGGTGGGTTTTTTCCGGTTGGCTGAAAGTCCCGATCCATGCGGAATCGGAGCTGGTCATGGCGGCGATGCGGGCCTTGGTGGCGGCCAGATCCGTCTGTAGGGTGCGGGCGGCGCTGGCGTCGGTATCGGTGAGGTCGGCGAGAAACGCGTTGGGGTCGTGGGCGCCGTTAAAGGGAGTACGGTCGTCCGATCGGGCGACGGTGACCCAAGTGCCGGGGGCGGTCGCTGCCTCGATGACATAGCTGGTGGCGACGCGATCCTTGAACTGGCCGGTGCGGTCGCGCCCCCAGATGATTTTTTCGATCAGCGTCGGAGCTGGGAGGTCGATCTGAACCCATCCCGTCCCCGTATCGGCGATCCAACTGCGGTCGTTGCCGGTTCGCCCGTCGATGAGGTGTTCGAGTTTATGTGCTTCATATCCGGGCAGCGTGCCGGAGGCGCTCGCGGTGGCGCCTTGCGTAGCTAGGGCTGCGTTGCGGCCGGTGTTGTCGTAAATCTCCAGCTCGTCGAGGCAAGGTTCTCCGCCGCTGGTGGCGGTGATGGTGAACCGAATCGATACCGCTTCCACCGGGGCCAAGACCTCCTCGTTGCGCAGAGCATCAACCGCGGGCCTCAAGGTCCGTTTGGTCGCGCCCGCGCTGGCTGCGGCGGCGGCGGCTTTTTGCCGGAAAACGTCGAGCGCCGCGGACTGGGTCGATTCGGTGGCCCGCGCTTCTGCGAAGGCCGCCTCGGCTGCCGGGTCTGGTTTTTTGCGAAGCGGGCGTTCGCCGTAATTCACTCCCGCGAAGACTGCCTGCATGGCAAAATAATCTTTTTGGAGAATCGGATCGAACTTGTGATTGTGGCACCGAGCGCAGCCCATGGTGAGCCCCATGAAGGCGGTGCCGGTGGTGTTGACGATGTCGGCCAGTTCCTCCTGGCGCTGCATGAGCGAAAGGGTGATGTCCGGCGACTTGACGATGTCGTATGTGCCGGCGACGAGAAACCCGGTGGCGGCATCCGCGTCGAGGGCATCGCCTGCGATCTGTTGGCGGATGAATTGATCGTACGGGGTGTCGGTATTAAATGACTCGATGATCCAGTCGCGGTAGGGATAAGCGTTAGGGCGCGGGCGGTTGGTTTCGAACCCATTGGTATCGGCGTAGCGCACGACGTCCATCCAGTGGCGGGCCCAGCGCTCGCCGTATCGTGGGCTGGCTAGGATGGATTCCACTAGCCGCGCATAGGCATCTGGGCGCTGGTCCTGGACGAACGCTGTGACTTCCTCCGGGGATGGCGGCATTCCGTGCATGATGAGGTACAGCCGCCGAATGAGGGTGGCGCGGCCGGCCGGGGCTGATGGAGTCAGGCCTTTTGCTTGCAATGCCTCGACGACGAATTCGTCGATGGCATTGTGGACGAAGGGGTGGCCGGTTTGGGGAGGGGTCGGCCGCTGGACCGGTTGGAACGACCAGTGGTCGGTTTTTATTTGCAGTGCTTTGGTGGCCTCGGCTTCGCCGGGCATGGCGGCTCCCGTATCGATCCAAGTCCGCAGTTTGGTCACGGCCACCTCCGGAAGACGGTCGCCCTTGGGCGGCATCATGTGTTTTGGGTCGGTGGAAGTGACCATTTTGATCAGCAGACTGTCCGCGCTGCTGCCGCGCACAAAAAGCGGCTCTCCTGAATCGCTGCCTTTTAAAATCCCCAGCACCGAATCGAGCCGCAATCCGTTCTTCTGCGTTTCCTCCCCGTGGCAGTCAAAACAGTTGTTCTCGAAAAGCGGGCGGATGTCCTGATGAAAGTCGATTTCTGCGCGGGCGAGCGGGATCCATGGGCCGAGCATGATTCCTACGAAGGCGGCCGCCCAGCTGGCGGTGTGCCGACGGCGGGGGGAGGGCCGCGGCGAAGGAGTCGGGGCGGGGCTCGGTTCAGTAAGAATGCACTTCATGGAATAATGATGATCATAGGGAGGATAGTGGGCTCTGCCATTCCCCGATCGGGGGATCGGAGTGGGGGAGTCCATTTTGGCGGAGGCGAGTTTATTGGGTCCTGACTCGGACGCGGAAATACTGGGCGTTTTCTGCGGCAGGTGTTTCCCAGCGGACGGTTTCGGTGCCATCGGGGTGGGTGGCGATGACGACTGGGGTGGCGGGGGACGGCGTCCAGGTGGCGAAGTTGGTGGATGTTTCCAGGAGGAAGTCGAGGTCGACGGTTTGTTGGCGGCGGCGCACGTCTAGACGCAGTGACTGGTTATTGAGAGTGACGATGGGGGTAGCGGGGAGCGGGCTTGTTTGCGGGGTGAGGCCGAAGGCGTAGCGCAGCAGGTTGTTCAGGCCGGAGGCGGTGGGGTCAGCCTCTGGGGCGCTGGTGGCTGGGCTGGCTCGTTCCGCCGGGCTGAAGGAATCGTTCTGCCATCCGGTGAATTCCGATGAAAAGACGGGTCCATTGGAAGTCCCGGGATGACCGTGTCGTTGCCCGCTTAATGCCCAAGCGCCGAATGTATTCAAGTCCGGGCTGGCGGCATTTTCGTGGCGGACGACCAGCGACCATCCAGCCCCGTCGGACGACGGCAGCCAGGCTGGGTCAAAGGTGAAACTCTGAATGATTTCGCCGGTGGCTTCGGTCAGCGTGAGGGTCTCGCCGGCATTGTCGAGCGCGTCTGGTCCGTAGGCGGCGAGCACGGTGATGCCGGTGCCGTAGCGCGCGGCGAAAGCAGTGCGGTTGCGCACGATCACACCCATGGCGCCGGCGTCGAGACGGGCGCCGGCTGGAAGTACTAGATCAATGCCGGATGTGAAGCGCACCCCGTCCAAGCGCACTGCCTCTGTTCCGATGTTTTTGAGCTCGATGAATTCAAAGTCACTGTCGGATGAACTGGCGGCGAGTTCTGCGGGGGTGGTGGGATTTGCCGGGTGATAATGAATCTCGGTCATTCGAAGCAGGTCGCGCGGGCGCGGCTCGGCGGCTGTGGTGCTGGTGATGGTCAACGATTGGGTGGCCTGCACGGCATCATCGAATCCGACGGCTTCGAGCTGAAGGACGTTGGCGCCTGCCAGCAGTGGCAGGGTGACCCGCCATCGAGTCAGGTCGAGCCACGTGACGGCCACGGGCAGTCCATTGCGACGAATTTCTTTGAGGTCGATCCAGCCGGTGCCTTCCAGGACCACCTCGCTGGTTTCGGTTGTAAAGTCGGTGCCGCCATTGGTGGTGACGGCGAATGGGGATCGGGCTGGGTATTGGGACTGGGCGAATGTCCGGCGGGCGTTTACATAGTTGGCGGTGCCGCTGTATGTTTGGCCGACGACGGACCCGTAGTGGGTGAGCCATGGATTGAGGGCGGTGGCGTTGAAGACGGTTTCGCACAGGTGTCGAATGTGGCCGAGGTAGCGCCGTCGGTGTCCTGGGGTGCTGGTGATGAGGCGTGCGAGGTTATTGCCGGATGGAATGAGCGGGGCGTTGGTGGCGCCGCTCATGACAAAATCCATGTCCCACGGCAGGAAATTGATGCCGCGGCCATTTTCTGGTACGAAGAGACGGATATTATGAGGTAGTCCTCCTGTATAATAGGTGTCTCCGATTCCCCAGAGATTGACGAGGGCTGTGCATTGAAAGACTTGGTCGAGATCGATTATTTCCGGGGCGGCGACGGCGAGTTGCGCGGACGGCAGGACCATGGTTTGGGCGAGGCGGATCAGGCCGGTATAGTCATCGCGTCGTTTTCCTGCCCGGATGTCAAACGGGCCGCGGTATTGTTCCTTGTCATCGCCGAGGTTGGTGAGGTCGGTGGCGATATGTTCAAAGGGTACGGCGGGTTTCAAGTTTTCCGGATTGCCCGCGGGGCTGACCGTTATCGGGTCGTAAGTGATGTCATAATTATAAACTGTTCCTGTCGTTTCCGGGAATTGCGAGTCTGTCCATTGTCCCCCGTAGGCGGCCATTTGCAGAATGGCTGGGCCAGTGTGGGTGGTGGTGGGGGCGATGAAATAGCATAAGTCATCCACGGTGCAGGGCAGGCCGGCCCGGTTGAACGTGTGGCGGACATACATTTCGTCCTGCCGACGCGCGACGGGCGACCGTGCGGAGCGATCGATGCCGATGCCGGTGTGCAGACCCCGGAATAGGTGGTCGGGCGGGAATGCGATGTCATATCCAATGTACGGGTCGCCATCGCGCACGCGGCCGGCCGCCGTGCCTTGAAGGCGCACGCCAACGTCATGAAAGACTTCGGTGCCGCGATAGACGAGCGTGCCGGGCACGCGGTCGTTGCTCAGACGGTTGAGCGGAGCGAGCAGAAAATTACGGTCCGTCGGGAGCATGATCAACCGCAACTGATGAGCCGGGACCTGTGTCGTCTGGGTGTCCTGCCATTGCACGAGGGCGCGGGAGTCCGGGCCCCGTGTGGGCAGCTGACTGGTGGCTCCGACGGAATCAGTGACGGTGGCATAAAAGTGGACGATGGCCCCGGCGGTTTGCCCAGGAATGGCCGCCGACCAGCGGCCGTCGGTCAGGGCCATCGGGCGCGTCTCAAAGGTGGATGCCGGATTGATCCGGTAATAAAGGACGGCCGCGGTCACGCCGTCCGGGTCGGTGGCAGCTAGCGAGACCGTGACATCTCCGCGGGCGGCGGGGATGGACGGGGTGTGAAGCAGCCCAGAGAGGACCGGTCCGGCCTCGGCTGCGGCCACGGCGCGGGAATTGCGGGCGCCCGGAGTGCCAAGCGCCGCAGGAATCGGTAGCTCCCAGGTTCTCGCCAGTTTTTGGTAATACGCGCGGGTATTGAGTTGGTTGGTGCCGCTGAGCCAGCGGGCGCGAAAGCTGACTTCATGCACGCCGCTCGTCAGGGCCGCATTGTTGACGAAGGTGGTTTCGGCATGGTTGTGATTGGTTTCGGTCGGTCCAGTGGCCGCCAGCCGCAACACGCGGTTGGCAGGATTCGCAGGGTCTTCGACGACCCGGCTGCTAGCATGATTACCCAGCAGCCGCCAGTTCGCCCCAGCGGGTAGTTTTTCAAAATCTCCATTTCGCAGAAGCTCGACGGCAGCTCCGTCCGGGTCACGGCGGACGCGCAGGTCGTCGATTAGGCAGGCGCCGGCGTCCAGCAGACCGAGCCGGAATTCATTCCAGACGGTGGGGCCGAATTTTTGGGTGCCGGGGGCCCTCCAAGAGAACGACTTCCATTCGCTTTTGGCGGTTTCGTCGCTGTCCACCCACGCCTGAGGGCGGCTGTTATCGTGGCGGGAATCAGTGAGTTCGAGGCTGGACCCGCCACCATCGCTGAGGGGGCTGGGAAGATAGTGGGCTTCATCGGCTGGGTTGCCGGCAGCGTCCAGTAGAGCAATGATTTCGCCACGGGCGCTCAGGCTGCCGGTGAAGTCGCCGATGATGAGGGGGGCGCGTTCCGGCCATGTCTGTTTCAACTTTGCGCTTTGTTTGGCGACGACGAGGAAGCTGCCCGCGGCGATGGTGGTACCAGTTGGGAAAGTAAATCGGACGGCTTGATCGAGGCTCCATCCGGTCAGGTCGACGGGCGTTGCTCCTTGATTGTGCAGTTCAATCCATTCATCTGGGTTGGCGGCGACCGGTGCCGGGGCGACTTCGGGTGTGACGGTAGTGACGGCGGACAGGCGCGCGCCGCAGACCATATCATTGCCACTGGCCAGTTGTTGGTGCACCTCGATCGAGAGCCGGTTGATCCCTGGGACAAGGGCGAGGCCGGCGAGCGGCGCGTCTCGGGGTGGGCTGAGTACGGCGTTGGGCACTCCGGCGGACGCGAGCGTCCCGTGACGGATCGTTCCCTCGGGCAGATTGATTCGCCAGCCGGTCACTTCTACCCCGTTGAGGTAAAACGCGGCGCCATCGTCGATGACATGTTCGATTTGTAACCGGCTTAGGGAGGCCGCTTGTTCGGCGGTGAGGGTGAACTCGGTTTCAAAATAATAGGTGGGTGAAGCCGTCGAGGGGAACGGGGTTCGCAGCGCGTCTGGCAGGGCGGCGGGAGTTGTTTCAAAGCCGAGGAGCCCTTGGCCTGAAAGCCACTCCGGGTCAGTTTGATGGCGGATCTGCGCCCAGTTGGGCCCTGGATCGTTGGTGGCCGTGCGATACCGCCAGATGGCGTCGAGCGGCACCAGCACCTTGGTCTCGACGACTTCTGGCTGGCCCGGGATGCTGGCGAATGGCGGGGCCTCGTACATGATTTCGTTGATGACGACGTCCGTGTTCAAGGCAAAACGGTTGGCGTCCCCGAAGCTCGGGCTTTTCGGTTGCATCATCCTCCCGCCGCTGCGCGCCCGAGGGAACGGGCCTGCCGTCACCGCGTCCAAGACCCGGCCACCCCGGACGTCCCACAAAAATAACGTCTCACCATCCCGCGGGGAAAACCCCAGCTCCGCCTCACCATACACAATAAATGCTCCGGGTTCGAGCACGCCGGCCGTCGGAGTGAAAGTGCCGAGGCGCAGGTCCGTGAGTGGAAACGGCGACGTTCCTTCGTTGACGAGTTCCACCTGAAAAGGGGGTGGCCCGGCCGCCGTGATTTCCGAAATGCGCACGCCCGCCGGCGCCGGGCCGCCCGCGAAATTCCCTGTTCCAGGCGTGCCACCGGTTTCCAAACTGGCGGTCCAAGCGGCGGCGCCAGAGCTAGCGGTGCCGGCTTGGCGGCGGGCCAGCGTGGCTCCGGACCCGTCGGCGGCGGCCGGCCATGGTTCATCATCGCTGTAGTCGAGCTCATCCATGAGGCGACCGGAGACATTCAGTAGGCGAAGCCGTTCGCCATTGTTGGACAGTCGCCCGTTCCATGGTCCCAGCGCTCCCGGCACGGCCGCCGGCTGCGCGGCCACGAGCAGATACCCTCCTGCTTTGAGCCGGGATCCTTCAGGAAAGGTGAAAGTCACGGCCCCTGTCAGCTGCCAGCCGGAAAGATCCATGTCCACGGCCATCAAATTGGCCAGCTCGATCCATTCTTCCTCGCCGGTGGCGGTCGCCGGGTGGTATTGGACTTCGTTAAAAACGGCGGCGCTGTCGGAGGCGCGGGCCGAATCGGCTGGGGAGCCGAGCAGTGCGGCGGCCGTCAGCGCGGTGGAAAGCCAAAGCCGGGAAACGAATGGAATGCGCATGATGGCAAAAATGATGGATCGGCCGGTACCGCCGACGGTGCTCCATTCTACTCCGGAGACGGCGGTCGCGGCGAGCCTAAATATGGCCATGATGAGGTGAGGCGGCCATAATGCTGTCTCGGCGCCGATCCTGAAACAGGGCGGCCGAGTGAAGACTGATCTGCCCCAGTCACGGGGCAGTCAGCATGGTGGCGTGCCCGGCGTTTTTATTGCCGGACGGCGCGGAAGTGTTGTTTGGGCTGGCCGGTGAGGGAGTAGAGCCGGGTGATTTCACCGCCGCGGCCGGCGACGTTTTCCTCGATGACATTCCACTTTTGTAGATCTGTGGACTGTTCGATTTTGTATTGTTTCCCTTTGGCTGCCCAGAAGCTGAATTCCACGGCGGTGAGTATGTCGGCTTTTGATTCTGGCGAACTGGCTGGGTTGTTTGGATCGAACCCGAGGGCGACTTCGACGGTGTCGTCGAAGCCATCGCCGTCTTTGTCGGGATTGACGATGACCGGGCCGTAGAGTTCGATTTCGTCGATGGCGGTACCTCCCCCAATGCCGGTAGCGGGCACGAGTAGTCGGAAGCCGGTGGCTTGGATGCCGGCGGGTCCGGCGGCCATTTCGTATTCATGGCGGAGGTGGGAGGAGAATCCTTCACCTGGAGCCGGGTCGTCGCTGGCTATATAATCAAGAGTACCAACGGTTTGCCAGCCTGTGGCAGCGTCGCCAGTGTCAGCGGTGGCGGCGTCCGGGAAAGAAACTCGGGTGATTTGCACGGTGTAGACACCGAGGCTGCGGTCGTCGCATTGGCCGCCGCAGGCATCGGTTCCGGGGGAGCTGTCGTCGAAGGCGCCGTTTCCATTGTCACGGCCGAAGGCAAAGCTGCTCAGGGTGGCCAGGCCGTTGAGGCGGATGGCGGCGTAGGGGGTGGGGGTATTCCCCCCGATCCAGCTGTTCGCGTTGCCGTAGAAGCCATCGTTGATGTTGGCGGCGACGTGGAACGGGATTCCGAGGAGCGGGCCAAGGTCGCTGGAGGTGAAGGGAATCGCTCCTGGGGCGTTGGCTAGATTGACGGGTGCCGGGGCTGGGCTTTCAGGATTAAAGCCATCGCCATCATTGCCATCCCAGATGAGGGTGAATCCTTGGGAGGGAGTCACGACAACCTCGGCGTGAGACGCCTGGGGGATGGCGCAGAGGATAGAGGCGGTCAGAACATGGAGTGGGGTGAGGTGGGTTTTCATGGGCTGCGGGTTTTGGTGTTGGAGTGCTCGCGACGATCAACTCCCGACCATGACAACATTTCACCGACTCTGGCCATACCCCGTTCGGGGGAGAAATCGGAAGTGGTCCTGCCCCGTTTGGGGGACGGAAATCTCCTGCAAATCGTCGGCGGTGTGGTTAGACTGAAGTGACTATGTTCGTTTTTCGCAGTTCTGGAGTGGCGGCCCTGTTGGTCGTCTCGTGGCTGTGGGGTAATGGATGGGCCTGGGGAGAGGGTGAGCGGGCGCGGCGCGGGGCGGTCCATCCGGGTCGCAATGTGGAGGAATTTTCACCGGTCGAAGCGCGGTTCCTTCGGTTCACGGTCCGGCGGACGACCTCGAATGCGCAACCGTGTTTGGATGAACTGGAGGCCTACGGGCCGGCCGCGCCGCTGCGGACTCTGGCGCTCGCAGCGGAGGGGACGCGGGTGCGGGCTTCCGGCTCGCTGCCGGAGTACCGCATTCACACGCTGCCCCACGTGCATGATGGATTGTACGGCAACGGGCACAGCTGGATCTCTGACACTCCGGGAAGCGGCTGGGTGGAATTTGAATTCCCCTCGCCGGTAGTCCTAGACCGCGTCGTCTGGAGTCGTGATCGCGAGCGCAAGTTTATCGACAGACTGGCGGTGGAGTATGATGTCGAGGTGGCAGTCGAGCCGGGCCGGTGGCGGACGGTCGCGTCTTCGGCGGACCGCGAGTGGTTGCCGACGCTGCCGGTGGGCACCCAGCCGTACATGGCGATGTCCGGACATTTTGCGGCCACGGCCACGGAGCTTTCTGGCGACGGTCATTCGGCGACGGGGGAGTATTTGCTGGAGACGTGGCAGACGTCGCGCGGGCTGCCCTCTAATACCGTGACGGCGGTGACCCAGACGCGGGACGGCTGGCTCTGGGTTGGGACGAGCAATGGACTGGCGCGTTTTGACGGGCTACGATTTACTACTTTTGGGGAGCGTCACGGACTGCCCAGTTTGAGTGTGACTTGTTTGCTAGAGGACAGCCGGGGCGTGTTGTGGGTGGGCACCGAGGGGGGTGGGTTAGTCCGGTGGGAAGATGGTAAGTTTCACGCGCTTGAGATCGGGGAAGGGTTGGTTGGTCGGACCGTGCTTTCACTGGCTGAAGATGCGGCCGGGGTGCTTTGGGTGGCGACCCCAGCGGGGTTGCATTACTGGCGAGATGGACGGCTGACGCGGTGCGTGGAGGGGCTGGCCGCAAGTCTGGTCGCGGGGCAGGACGGGGTGTGGTTTATCGCCGGGGGCAGTGAGATGGTGCGCTGGAATGGCCGAGAAGTGGTAAAGGCTCCGGGGGGGCTGGATCCATCGCGTTTTTCCGCAGTTAGTGCGTTGTCGGGCGGGACGGACGGGGCGATGTGGTTTGGCGGCGCCAATGGGTATGTAGGCCGACTGGCCGCGGGGGCGGTGACGACGTTTGGTGAAGGGCATCAAGTGCTGGCGTCGAGCACGCGCGAGTTGCTGCCTACGCCCGGCGGAGATGTCTGGGTTGGTACTTCCGCTAGCGGGCTGGCTCGACTGCGCGAGGGAGCGTTACTGCAGATTACCACGGATGACGGACTGGGGGCTAACTGTGTGGGAGACCTTTGTCTCGATCGTGAAGGAGTGCTGTGGGTGGGGACGATTGGCGGGGGGTTGAGCTGTTTGCGTCCGCGCCGCATCGAGGCTGTGACGACCCGCGACGGGTTATCCCACAACGGCGTCATGGCGATGGTGGAGGATGCGGCAGGCACGCTGTGGATCGGGACCAACGGGGGCGGCCTCAATCGCCTAGCGGCGGGCAGCCGTCAGCCGGGACCGCATTCGCCGAGTTATGTGTTGGAGAATCGTGTTATTTCATCTCTGGCAGCCATGCGCGACGGTTCGCTGTGGCTTGGGACTTCCACGGAAGGGGTATTTCGTATTCAGGAAGGTGCTGTGCAGTCGATCGGGCTGGAGGAGGGGCTGCCCGGCCGGATTGTTACCTCGCTGGAGGAGGATGCGGCGGGCGGGTTGTGGGTGGGTACTCTGGATGGAGGGGTGTGTTATGTCAGGGACGGCCGGGTGGAGCCCTTTCCGGAGCCCGGGGTGGCGGCGGGCCTGCCGGTAACATCGCTGCTGGTGGACCGTTCCGATCGATTGTGGGTCGGTACCGCGGGCCAAGGCGTGGTGTGCCGCGAGGCTGGGGGTACGCTGGTCCGGTGGACGCGCGACCACGGGCTGCCTAGTCAATTTATTCGCACGTTTCGTGAGGACGCTCAGGGCACGATGTGGGCCGGGACGAGTGGTGGACTGGTGCGCTGGGCGGGCGGTCGACTTTTTAGTTTTACCCGTCGCCATGGGTTGCTGGATGAAGTGATTTCCCAGATTCTAGATGATGGGGCGGGTCATCTCTGGCTGGGTACCAATCAGGGGGTGCTGCGGGTGACGATCGAATCACTCGAGCGTGTGGCGTCGGGCCGCGCGGCCATGCTGGACGTGTTGGCGTTGGGGACGAGTGACGGCTTGCCTGGCTTGGAATGCACGGGCGGCTATCATCCGGCTGGGGTGCGGTTGCGTGATGGACGACTGTGTTTCGGGACGGTGGCAGGATTGGCCATGATTGATCCCCAGGCATTTGCGCCCCGGAATGAGACGCCGCCGGTGGTGATAGAATCGATTTTCCCCCCCGGTGGTCCGTTCATGAATGGTGAGGGATCGGCGGTGGTGGTGCCTTCTGGTGCGGACGCTCGGCTGGGGTTTCAATTTACGGCATTGAGTTTTCTGGCGCCCGGGCGGGTTCGTTTTCAATGCCGGCTGGACGGCTTGGATGCGGGCTGGGTGGATGCCGGTGGGGAGCGGAGCATGGCATATGCGCCATTGTCACCTGGGGCGTATCGGTTTGAGGTGCGGGCTAGTGCGGATGGCGGTCCGTGGAGCCGACCGGCGGCTGTGGCGGTGAGGGTAGCGGCGCCGTGGTGGCGGCATCCGGCGGTCGGGGTCGGCGGTGGGGTCAGCAGTTTGATGCTGGTCGCCGGACTGGCTCGGGCCCTGACTCGCCGGCGATTGCAGCGGCGATTGCAGTTGGCTGAGCAACAAGTGGGACTGGAGCGCGAGCGCACGCGTATCGCTCGGGACATCCACGATGATCTGGGGGCCAATTTGACCCAGATCAGTCTGCTCAGTGCGGTCGGGCGCGAGCAGCGGGACCAGCCCGAAGTTGTCGAGGCAAAATTTGCGGCTATCAACACGGTGGCGGGGGAGCTGGTGCAGGCGTTGGACGCCATTGTCTGGGCGGTCAATCCGCGGCATGACACGCTGGAAAGCTTGGCGCGGTATTTGGTCCGATTTTCCAGTGATTTGTGTGTTCATGCGCCGGTGCGGCTCCGGCTGGATGTTCCAGCGGAACTTCCTCATGTCCTGCTGGGATCGGATGTCCGTCATGCGTTGTTCCTGGCGGCCAAGGAGGCACTGCACAATTCTTTGCAGCATGCCGGGGCCAGCGAGATTCGGCTGCAGCTCGCAGTGAACGCGGGCCAGCTGACTTTGAGTTTAAGTGATGACGGATGCGGATTTGTTCCGGAACCGGCCACCGCAGCGGCCGTCGCGGGCGTCGGCAACGGCGTGCACAATATGCGTCAGCGCCTCGCCGAAATCGGCGGCCGCTGCGAAATAACCAGCGCTCCAGGAAAGGGCGCTCACATTGTCTTTTCCCTGCCCTGTTCGCCCCTGCCATGACACCATCCATTCGCGTCGCTCTGGTTGAGGACAATACACGCCTGCGCGAGCAGTTGGCCCAGTTTATTGCCGCGGCGCCTGGTTTTGCCTGCGTGGGCGCCTGCGCTGACGCAGCGACAGCTTTGGCTACTTTGCCCGCGGCGGCCCCTGAGGTGGTGTTGATGGACATCCGACTGCCCGGCATGTCGGGGGTTGAATGCGTCGCCCGTCTCAAGGCGCGCCTGCCTGAGGTCAAAGTCGTTATGCTGACGGCTTATGACGACAGCGAGACGATCTTTCAGGCGCTCGAGAATGGGGCCAGCGGTTATTTGCTCAAGCGCACGCCGCCGGCTGACTTACTGCGATCGATCCAGGAGGTACAGAACGGGGGCGCGCCGATGAACAGTCATATTGCGCGGCTCGTCGTGCAGTCATTTCACCGGCGCGGTTCTTCCCCTCGTTCGTGTGAAAACCTGACGACTCGTGAGGAGGAGGTTTTGCGACTAGTGGCCCAAGGGTTCATCAACAAGGAAATCGCAGAGTCCTTGGGCATCAGTCTCGAGACGGTGCGGCAGCACTTGAAGAATTGTTATGCCAAACTTCATGTGCGCACGCGCACGGAGGCGGCTATGAAAGTTTTTCGTTGAGGTCGTGGGGATGGGCGATCGGATTCGGATCTGTGTCTTGATGGATGTGGCATTGAGGTGGCGTTCAAGAGTGGCCGACGGGGACGTCGGCGTTCCCGGGGGGGGCGGCTTAGCCGCAGGCGCAGCTGGTTTTGCGGCAGGCGAGTTTTTTCTCGATGGCGATCGACGTCGGGGTGATGGACAGGCCGCCGAGTGCGGTGCAGCGCAATTCGCGCGGCATTTGGGTGGAGACGAGTTTCGCGGTGGCGATGACTTCGTCGAGAGGAATGACTTGGTCGAAGCCGGCGAGGGCCATGTTCGCGCACGAGAGGGCGTTGGCGGCGGCCATGACATTTTTCCCGAGGCAGGGGGCTTCGACGCGGTTGGCGATGGGGTCGCAAATCAGGCCGAGCATGCTTTGCATGGCCATGGAGGCCGCGGCGACGGATTGAGGCAGGGTGCCGCCAGCCATGTTGACGAGAGCGGCGGCCGCCATGGAGGCCGCGGATCCGCCTTCGGCCTGGCAGCCGCCGACCTCGGCGGCGAACGTCCAGGCTGTGGCGATAAAGACACCGATGAGGCCGCTGGCGAGCAGGGCGCGCGCCATCTCTTCCTCATCGAGACCCCGGACCTCAGCCATCGCGATGACGGCGCCCGGAAGCGCGGCGCAGGCGCCTGCGGTGGGCATGGCGACGATGACGCCCATGGAGCTTTTTACCTCCATAAGAGCCGTCACATAAAGAATGATGCGGTTGAGGGCCCCGGCCTCGAGCAGGGAGCCTGCTTGCATCAGTTTATTAAACTCGCCTGACTGGAACCCGAGCACTCGGTCATCGTAGTGGGTGCCGGCGAGGCCTTGGGCGATGGAGCGCCGCAGGATGCGGACGATCTCGACCATTTTGCTGACGATTTCTTCTTCGCTTAGATCGCCGCGGGCCGATTCGTAAGCGACGGCGAGTTTCCACAGCGGGGTGTTGCGGCCGGCATCGAACGCGAGCATTTCCTCGCAAGTGGTGAACGGTACAGTGGTGGTGCGTCGCGATCTGACGGGTAGGACGGGGGCCAGACGTTTGACGGTGGTGACCCGTCCGTCTTTTTGCAGACTGGCGATGATTTCATCAGGCAAGAAGCATTGCGCTTTGACTTGGATCAGCTGTTGGTGGCCGTGAGAGTGTACTATAATATCATCTGTCTGGACCTGTGCCGTGATGGTATCGTGCACTGAGGCGCCGTGGCCATCGCTCCACAGCAGGGTTTCGAAATAATCTCCTCCGATGGTGACGGGGCATTCGTCGATGGCCTGCACCTCCATCATGCCGCCGCCGGTGGAAATCGCGCGCAGCGAGTGTTGGGCACCCGGTTTTTTGAGGGTGAGGCGGTAGGTATTGGGATGCGGGTCGCCGACGTCTACGGTTTCGATACGAATTTTGACGCCGTTTTGTTGCAGCGTCTGCATGGAGTGGGGGAGCCTTTCGTCGGCGGCCTCCCATCCCATCAGGCCGCCGAAGAGGCCCATGTCGGACCCTTGGCTGTCGTGGGTGGTGGGCAGGGACCCCTCGCGGTCAAATTCGACGAGGACCTCGTCGAAGGCGCCGTCCATGAGGTCGAGCGCGAGGCGGCCGATGCGCAGGGCGGCGGCGCAGTGGGAACTGGACGGGCCCCGCATGACCGGGCCGATGACGTCGTTGAAGATGCTGACTTTCATGATATTATTACCAGTTATCGGTGCGGAACGGGGAGGCGGGTAGGCCGTTGCGATTGTAAAGGTTGGCGCCTTCCGGATTGGTGGAGCAGGCGTAGCGCACGGCGACCGGGGTCGGGACATCAGGAGAGGAAACGAGTACGGTGGCTCCCTCGATGACGGCCGTGGCCCAGAACCATTGGCGGTCGGCCCCGGCGATGGCGAAGCGGCGCAAAGGCGAATTTTTTTCTTCGACGGCTGGGGCGCGGCCTATTTTCCGGGCGGTGATCAAGCCGTCGCCGATTGAATCAAAGGTGATGCGGGCGGCGGAGCCTTCGATTTTCAGGTCGCGAAAGAGCGGGCCGCTGGCGATTTTTTCGGGTTGTTGATATTCGTTGGTGAGGGCCCAGAGGGCGAGGCGGGCGCCGACATCGGCCTTGTTTTTCGGGTGGATGTCATCGGCTTCTCCGAGGTCGATGGCTGACGCCATACCGGTGTGGGGGATGGTCAGGCAGCGGCGTTGTTGATCGCGGATCGAGCCCCAGCCGAGGTTGGCGGGGTCATCGGATGGTTTTTCAAAGGCGGCGAGTTGAACGAAGTAGAACGGGAGAGATTCGTGTTGGAACCACTGTCGCCAGCTGGCGAGCATGGCTGATTTTTTTTCGAGGTAGAGGGTGTCGTCGGCGTTGCTTTCTCCTTGGTACCAGAGCACGCCGCGCATGGCCATGGGGATGAGCGGGGCGATGTGACCGTTGTGGAGGGTGACGCAGCGCGGGCGGGCCACGCGTTCACCGAACGGGTATTCGGGCCAAGCGGGGGGCATCGGGAGTGGACGGTCGGCTTGTTGGGCGGCCCGGCTATCGCGGGTCCATTGTTCGATGGCCGGCAGGGAGGCGGAAAGTTGCTGCTGGTAGGTGTCGAGTGACTCCCGCATTTGCCGGGCGTACGGCTTGAGTGACGGGGTATTGAGCAGGATGTCTTGGGACATCCAGAGTTCGATATTGGTGCCACCGACGGCGTTGGTGACGAGGCCGACGGGCACGCCGGTGGCGGCCTGGATGGTGCGGGCGAAGTAGAAGCCGACGGCGCTGAAGTTGGATGCGGTGTCCGGGGTGCAGACGGCCCATTGACCTTTGACGGTGGTGGCTGGGGTGCTGGCGAAGTTGTATTCGGTGCGGAAGTGGCGGATGAGCGGCAGGGCGGCGGCGGCGATATCTTCCGGGGCCTGACATCCTCCTAGCGCCCAGTCCATGTTGGACTGGCCGCTGCAGAGCCAGACATCGCCGAGGAGAATGTCATTGATCTGAACGGAATTTTTTCCGCTGACGGTGAGGGTCAGTGGTTGGGTGGTGGCCGGCTGGGGGGCGAGATGGACCATCCACCGGCCGTCGGCGGCGGTGGTGGTTTTGGCGGTGGCTGGGCCCAGAGTCACGACGACCGCTTCGTTTGGATCGGCCCATCCCCAGACGGGCAGGGGTCGGTCGCGCTGAAGGACGGCGTGCTCGGCAAAAATGGAGGCGAGCCGCACATCGGCCAAAGCAGGCGTGCTCAGGGTCATGAGGGCAGTGAGACAGATTAATTTCATGGGACAGGAATGAGGGGTGTCGGAAATTGTCGTTCGGGAGGGCGGATGATGGCGGGGTGAGCCGCGTACAGATATCACTTGGCGGAGGATCGCTCCGATGGCAATCGCCGGCTGGCCAGTCGAGTGAGTCGCGAAAAGTCCCAAAGGCCAAGAAGAGCAGGAAATGGATCTGGGGGCGGCGCGAGGTCGTTTTCGCACTTCGGATTTGGGTGCGGCGAGAGGGGGGCTCCCGCGCGGAAAGGGGGTAGGGCCATCTGGGGCGCCTGAGGGTTGCAGTGGACGCTGCTTTTGCTGTTTTCAGAGTCTTTGAGGTGCGCTTGTCAGGGTGTCGCGCTGTGATCCAATGCACTGATTTTCAATAAACTATGTGGTAGCAGAGGGCGGATTTGAACCGCCGACCAAGGGCTTATGAGTCCCCTGCTCTACCCCTGAGCTACTCTGCCACATCAACCCGTTATCCGAGCGAGTGGACACCATGAATGCCTCGTGGCCGGTTGTCAAATGCGACGCGTCGTGACGATGGAATTGTGTTTCCGGGGTGCGGGGTGGCATCTCGACCGGGCTGGTGTAATTCTGTCGTTGATGAAATGGAAACTTCTGACGATTGGCAAGCCGGCGCTGGAGTATGCGCGGCTGGGGGCGGACGAGTATGTGCGTCGGTTGCAGCGGCAAACGGACTTTTCTTGGCAGGTGGTCAAGGTTTTGCCGGCGGAGAAGCCGGCGGGTCATTTCTGGCTGGTGTTGGACGAGCGTGGGGCGGCGTTGACGACGATGGCCTTGCGTGAAAAAGTGGATGGGTGGGAGATGGCGGCGGTGAAGCACATCACGGTCATGATTGGCGGTTCGGACGGGCATGATCAATCGACGCGTGCGCGCGCTGACTTAGTGTTGGGATTGAGTGCCTTGACCCTTCAGCATGAACTGGCGCTGGTGGTTTTTCTGGAGGCTTTGTACCGCGTGTACACTTTAAAGCGTGGTGAGCCGTATCACCGGTGAGTGCGATGGGCGGGAGGTTTGTTTGTGGCGGTGGCACGGGGGTGCGGTCTGCACTTGTCCTTGGAGGGTGGCCACGTATGGTTTCAAGATGAAGACCAGCCCTTCGCTTGTCGATCACGGCTTTATGGACGCTCGTTCCAAGCTGTTGGATGTGGCCGCCTTTTTGGACCGCGTGGAGCGCCACGGTCAGGCGGGGGATTTTCGTGTGCGGGCGCTGTGCGACGCGCTTCCGCTGTTGGCGTCTGGCTCGTCTGGCCGGGTTCGGGCCATCTTGGAGTCATTGAGTGATACGACGGTGGAGCCGATTCCGGCGGCTGCGGTGCAGGGGGCGGCTGGGGCTTGGAAGGAGAAATACCAAGACTGATTTTCTCATGCGTTACATTGAACCACACGGCCACATGGTGAGCCGCACGACTGATGATTATGCGGCTATGGCTCATGCCGGTTGTGTAGCCATTTGCGAACCGGCTTTTTGGGCGGGATTTGACCGTTCATCGGCGGATGGATTTGCCGATTATTTCCGTCAGCTGACTGAGTATGAGCCGAAGCGGGCGGCTCGTTTTCATTTGCGGCATTTTTGCTGGTTGTGTTTGAATCCCAAGGAGAGCGAGGATTTGGGATTGGCGAAGGAGGTTTTGTCGTTGATTCCGCCGTTGTTGGACAAACCGAATGTGCTTGGCGTCGGCGAGATCGGGCTGAACAAAAATAGCCGTAATGAATTGATGGTATTGGAGAACCACATCCAGATGGCGGCGGACCATGGGCAGATGATTCTTGTGCATACCCCGCATTTGGAGGACAAGTTGAAAGGGACGCGTTTGATTCTGGATGCGCTGAAGAATCATTCATCGATTGATCCCTCGCGGGTCATTGTTGATCACGTGGAGGAGCATACGGCGCCGCTGGTTCTTGAGGCTGGTTTTTGGGCTGGGATCACGCTGTATCCAGAGTCCAAGACGACGCCTAACCGGGCCATTGATATTCTTGAGCTTTACGGGCACGAGCGGCTGTGGCTGAACAGCGCCTGTGACTGGGGGGTGAGTGATCCTCTGGCGGTACCGAGGACCGCCTTGGAGCTGCGCCGCCGCGGATATGATGCCGCCTTTATCGATCGCCTGCTTTATCAGAATCCGGCGACTTTTCTCGCGCAGAACCCGAAGTTTACCCTGGAGTAAGCGTCAGCCTTCCTCATGGGGTTTCCGTGGGGGGGCGCGGTGCGGGTGCGGGATGGGCGCGGTCGAGGTCGATGTCGTGCCAAGAGGCTGGATCCTCGATGGGTTCGAGGTGAGTGAGAATGTTGATGCGGGGGACGGCGTGATGGAGGGCGGCCTCGATTTCTTCGGAGAGCCCGTGGGCTTTGGTGACGGTCCAGTCGCCGGGGAAGAGGAGGTGAACGGACATGAAGCGACGGGCTCCGGCGACGCGGGTACGGAGGGCGTGGTACTGGATGCCTTGGGGATCGAAGGAATCGAGAACGGACCGGATGATGAGTAATTCATCGGCGGGCAGGCCGGTGTCCATGAGGCCGAGCATGGACTGGTGGACGAGGCGGATGCCGGTGACGACGATATGGCAGGCGAGCAGCAAGCCGAGGGCGGGGTCGATCCATGTCCATCCGGTGAGCGAGACGAGGGCGACGGCGACGATGACGACGGCGGAAGTCCAGACGTCGGTCATGAGGTGCCTGGCATCTGCTTCTAGGGCGACGGAGTGGTGTTGACGGCTGACGCGGAAGAGCACGCGGGCGACGACGAGGTTGATGGTGGCGGCGATGGCGGAGAGGATGATGCCGACGACGGGTTGTTCGAGTGGGTGTGGTTCTAGGAGCCGGTTGACGGCGCTCCATCCGATACCTGCGGCGGCGATGAGGATGAGGGCGCCCTCGATGCCGCTGGCGAAGTATTCGGCTTTGGTGTGGCCGTAGGCATGTTCGTTGTCGGCCGGGCGTGCGGCCACACTGAGGGAGGCTACGGCGATGAAGGCGGCGGCCAAATTGGCCAGTGATTCAAGGGCGTCAGAGAGCAGGCTGACCGATCCGGTGGCCTGCCACGACCACATTTTCAAAAAAAACGTGAGGAGGGCGGCGGCGACTGAGAGCCAGGCGAATCGGACAAGGTTGGTCATGAAGCGGGACGGTATTGGCGGAATTGGGGGGGGCGAGGAGGGGTGGCACAATGGGAGTGGATCATTTCACGGATGCGGGTTAAATGACAGCATTACTGACGTGGAGTCGGGAGGAAGTGGAGGGGCGGCTGCATGGCATCATGGTGGACATTCACGACCGCTGTCTGCGGACGGCTGAGGAATATGGAGTTCCGGGAAACTATGTGGCGGGGGCCAATATGGCGGGATTTATCAAAGTGGCTGATGCGATGATTGATCAGGGGGTGCTCTGAGTGGCTTGACCGCATGGGGGCGAGCATTTAAGGGAAATGGATGCCAAGCGCTCGCAAGACACCAGCCGGGAAAGTTGCTCCGAAGAAAAAGTCATCCAAGCTCACCTATAAAGGGGCGGGTGTGGACACGCACGGGGCGGCGGCGCTGGTGGGGGATATCGCCTCACTGGTGGCCAGCACGCAGAAGCACCGTCAGCTCGCGAATGCCTTTGGGTTGTTTGCCGCGGCCTATGATTTGGGCAAGTACAAGCACCCGATGATTGTGACGGGGGCGGACGGGGTGGGAACGAAGCTTGAGGTATTGCTCGAGTATGATCTTTTGGAGACGGCCGGGAAGGATCTGGTGGCGATGAACGTCAACGATGTCCTGACGACTGGTGGTGATCCGGTGATGTTTCTTGATTACATTGGCATCGGGCGGATTGAGAAGCAGAAGATCACGCGGCTGGTAGCGGGGATGGCGGAGTGGTGTGCGGCGTGTCATTGTATTCTGGCGGGGGGCGAGACGGCGGAAATGCCGGGCATCGTCCCAGATGGGGTGATTGAGCTGGCGGGATTCGCGGTGGGCGCGGTGGAAAAAGAGGATTTGCTGGATATTTCCAAAGTTCGACCGGGCGACGTGGTGGTGGGGTGGCCGTCGGTTGGATTTCACAGCAACGGCTGGACGCTGGTCCGTCAGTGTTTGAAGAAACTCGGCAAAAAAGTGACCAGGGAGCAGGTGCTCGAGTTGTTGGCGCCGACCCGGCTGTATCACGAAGAAGTCTGGGCGCTGCGCAAAAAGAAAGTGCGTGTCCATGCCATGGCCCACATCACGGGAGGCGGACTGCCAGAGAATTTGGAGCGCCTGCTGGGTGAGTGCGGGGCTGATCTGACCATCCCAGCGTGGAAACTGGGCGTCATTCCGCAAATTTTGGAACTCTGCGATCCCGTCTCCATGATGGAAACATTCAACATGGGCTGGGGTTGGGTGGCCGTCGTCCACGCCAAAGACGTGAAAAAAGCTCTCGCCTGCGGAGAAGGAGCCCGCGTGTTGGGCGAAATCAACAGCACGAAAGGCGTGCGGGTCACCGTGGCGTGATCCTCGTCCCAGCTTGGCGCCTTCAGGTTGTCAGGGTCGTTAGGGTCGTTAGGGTCGTTAGGGTCGTTAGGGTCGTGCCCTCGGTGCGACAGCTCAGATGTGGATGGGCTCTGGCCGGGGCCCCGCGGTTAGGATCGTTGGCGGCGGCGCCAAGCCACGACGGCGACCGGAATCAGGGCCAGCGTGCCGCCGAGGACGTCGGCCAGCCAGTCGCCAGCATCCATGCCGCTGCGGCCTGGGGTCATCAGCTGGTGGGCCTCATCAAAGAGCCCAACCGCCGCGGCCAGAGAGGGCAACAACCACCATTTTCCGGGCCAGCGACCGGTGGCCAGCAGCCATGCTCCCATCAGCGAGCTGCCCAAGAAGAAGAAGCCAGCGTGCTCGAGTTTGTCGAACCAGTCGAATGGCATGCGGCCGAACCGGTGGCCGGGGATGGACGAAAAAATGCAGAGCAGCACAAACCAAGCGGCCCAAGCGCCGACCCAGAATGCGGGTTGTCGCAGCCGCTGTCGCCACTGGCTGGGGTGGGCGGAGTGGGGGTGGGCGGTGGCCGAGGATGGCGGGGGAGTAGGGGCCGGATTGCGCACGCGCCTTAGTTCATGTTTTTCAACTCTTGTTCGAGGCGTTCACTGAGCCATTGTTTCATCATGCTCTGGTAATTAAGAAAGCGTGTACGGGCCATGCGTTTGATGCGGGCGAGCATTCTGGGATCGAAGCGCAGAGTGATGGTGGTGGATTCGCGTACGTCTGATTTAAGGATCGAGTGATTCATCAGCCGGGAATCCACCTGATGTTCCAGCCAGTAGGCGGCCTCGAGTTTTTCGTCATCGAACGAGGGCATCTCGCTCCATTTGCTGAGGGTTTTCATGGGGTGTGGGCTGCGGTGGGGTGGGGTAGGGCTGGCGGGGTGCGTCGGCGGGGAGGAGGGAACGGGCTTAGAGCATTTCGACATTTTTACGTTCGAAGAACTGAAGTTCTTCGGCGGTCATTTCGCGGGCGCAGAGGACGCGATATTTTTTGCCATCGGTCCAGAAGAGCGAGAAGATGCCGCGGTTATTGATGGATTTGCCGAGGTTGAAGTATCTGGCTTCGCCTCCTCCGTCGCCTTCGGGAAGCAGGCGAATGCTGAAGGGATCCTCGAAAGACTCTTCAATTTCGCGGGGGAGGACCGCTTTCAGTTCAAACGGGGCATCAAGCCAGTCGAAATCCATGAGGTAGAAATGGGGAAGTGGGAGGCGGGCAAGGGTGAGGGTACTCGGGGATTGCGGGAATGACCCAACATCTTTTTTCAGAGGACCTATTTTTTCCACCGGGGCGGGCGGGCGTTAATCGGGTTAAGCGGGCTGGATGAGTTCGATTTCGTACCCTTCGGGGGCGTCGATGAAGGCGAATGTTGAGCCGGTGCTGGTGACGGTGGGGCCATCGGAGAGCGGGAATCCTTTGGCGGCGGCGTGTTCGGCGAAGGCTGCCAGATCGGGGACCTCGAAGGCAAGGTGGGTCAAGTCTGGGCCGACGATGACTGGACCGCTGGCTGGGAACGAGCAAATTTCCAGCAATTCCTGACTGCCTGGAGTTTCCAGAAAGACGAGTTCTGAGCCGCGTGGCGACTTGTGGCGGCGGACTTCACGCAAGCCGAGGACGTCGGTGTAGAAGGCGACGGTTTTTTCCAGATCTGCGACGCGGTAGCGGGTGTGGAGCAATTTGGTGACCATGGGGACTGGGGGTGGGCGGGTGGGTTTGGGATGGGGGGTGATGTTGCGACTAAAGCGGGCATCGGGGATCGGGGAAATGAAATCGCGGCGAGATTGCGTGCAAAATTCACGGGCGCTCGTTGCGAGAGGGGGAATCGACGCCTACGATAAGCGGCACGACTATGGAGGAGCTGTTTCCCCTCAATTCCCGTTTTTATACTCGGCGCCGCGCCTTGGGCTTGATTGCTGGCGGGGCGGCATTGGCATTGGCTCCGAAGGGTGAGGCGGCGTGGAAACTGGTCACGCTGGACGGGCAGGAGTATGTGACTGTTAAGGGAATCAAGGAGTTCTATAAATTTACGGCCGTGGAACGCAGTGGGGCGACGGTGGCATTGCGTTCTGCGCGGCTGGTCTTGCGATTGCGGTCTGGGAGCCAGGAAATGTATGTGAACGGGGTGAAGTTCATGCTCAGCCTGCCGGTGACCAGTCAGGTGAACGACGTTTTGGTTTCGCGGATTGATCTTTCCAAGCTGATTGATCCGGTGTTGCGACCGAGTCATATTGCCAAGGGACCGCCATTTACCACGGTGGTGGTGGATCCTGGGCATGGTGGGCATGACTCCGGGGCTCGCGGGGTGTTCGGGAATGAAGAGACCTACACGCTGGACACGAGTATGCGCTTGGCGCGGCTTTTGCAGGCTCGCGGTCTTAAAGTGTTGATGACCAGAACGCGGGATAGCTATCCGAGTTTGCCACAGCGGGTGGCGGCGGCCAATGCGGCGCCCTCGAGTATTTTTGTCAGCGTGCATTTTAATTCTGGCGGCAGCAATGCGCAGGGGGTTGAGACGTATGCTCTGGCGCCCCAGGGGACGAATCGGAGTCGGAAGGAGGACAATGAGAATGATGCGGTACGGTTTCGCGGTAACTCTCGTGATTCTGAGAATATTGCGCTCGCCACGGCGGTGCATGCTTCGATGCTGTATCAGTTAAAAGCGGTGGATCGCGGGGTGTTGCGGGACCGGTGGTTTTTACTCAAGGGGATTCAGACGCCGGGGATTTTGGTGGAAGGCGGCTTTATTACCAGCCCGGCGGAATGTGCTAAAATTCACACGCCGCAGTATCGCGAGCGCCTGGCGGGATCGATTGCGGCAGGGATCATGAATTACCGGAATGCCTTACGGCGGTCATGATCGGTGGGGGGCGGTGGGGGGCGGCGAATTTTCCGCGGTAACAGAACTGGGCGGTCCCGCGTCCGGCGTCTTGACGCTCTTGATTTTGTCCCTTAGGTGCCCGCCTTCCGCCTTCTGCGGATGCTGGTGTTTTGGGGGCTGCTGCCAATCGGGCGGCCCGATGCCCCAGTGCCGCCCATTATCACTGTCCTCGTCGCCTGTCTCTTTCTCATGAATACTGCCATCCTTGCCCTAGCTGCCAACGAAGCCCGTGGTCTTGCCATGGACGCCGTCCATAAATGCTCGTCCGGCCACCTTGGTCTTCCCTTGGGGGCGGCCGAAATCGGAGCTGTGCTTTTTGGCGAGTGTCTGGTGTGTGATCCAGCGGCTCCTCGCTGGTTGAATCGTGACCGGTTTATCTTGAGTGCCGGGCATGGATCGATGTTTCTGTATTCCTGGCTGCATCTGGCGGGTTATGATTTGTCGATTGATCAGGTGGCGGCCTTCCGGGTTTTGCATTCGATGACGCCCGGGCATCCGGAGTTTCGTGAGACGCCTGGGGTGGAGAGCACGACCGGGCCATTGGGGCAGGGGGTGGCCAATGGTGTTGGGTATGCGGTGAGCGGCAAGATGGCGGCGGCCACGTACAATACTGGGGATCACGTTCTTTTTGATCATCATATTGTGGTGCTGGCTGGGGATGGATGTTTGCAGGAGGGCGTGGCCATGGAAGCGGCGTCCTTTGCGGGTCACAACGGTCTGGATAATTTGATTCTGATTTACGATTCCAACGATGTGACGTTGGATGCGATGGCCAAAGTCACGCAGAGTGAGGATGCGGCGAAGAAGTTTGAGGCGATGGGTTGGGATGTGGTGACGATTGACGGCCATGATTTTTCCGCTATTCATGCGGCGGTGGAGCAGGCCAAGGGGGCGGACAACGGACGTCCGAAGTTTATCATTGCGAAGACCGAGATTGGTCGCGGCATTCCTGAAGTGGCGGGCACGGCCAAGGGCCATGGTGAAGGCGGCGCCAAATTTGTGGACGCAGCCAAGAAAAACCTCGGGTTGCCTGAAGGGACGCATTTTTACGTCAGCGAAGAAGTGCGAGGGTATTTTGACGAGTTAAAGGCGAAGCGCGCGGCGGCTCATGCCTCTTGGCAGGAGACGTTTGCGGCGTGGGCGGCGGCTCAGCCGGAATTGAAGCGCCAGTTGGATGCGGCGCTGGCGAACGAATTACCGGGCGACTTGCTGCAGCGCATACCCGAATTTTCCGCCGACGGGAAATCAGCGACGCGCAACAGTGGCGGTGAAATCCTGCAAGTGGTGGCCAAGGCCGTGCCACATTTTATCACTGGCAGCGCCGACCTCTTTGGCAGCACTAAAAACTACATCAAAGACGGCGGTGATTTTTCCGCTAGCAATCCTCGGGGCCGCAACATCTGGTTTGGTATCCGCGAGCATGCCATGGCCGCGCTTTGCAATGGCATCGCTTATGACGGTCTCTTCCGTGCCAGTGGCGCGACGTTCCTTGTCTTCGCAGATTATTGCCGCCCCAGCATTCGCTTGGCCGCTTTGGCCGGACTGCCGGTCACCTACATTTTCACTCACGACTCAGTCGGCGTGGGCGAAGACGGCCCCACGCACCAGCCAGTCGAAACCATCAGCGGACTCCGGGTCATCCCCAATCTCGACGTGATCCGGCCGGCCGACGCCGAGGAGACGGCGGCCTCCTTCGTGGCGGCCCTCGAACGCACCGACGGCCCTACCTTGCTGGCACTCAGCCGTCAAGATCTGCCGCATCTCGGTTTGGCCAGCGTGCAGACCCGTCGCGATGGCGTTTTTCACGGTGGCTACATCCTGAAACACGAAACCGCCCCGCTGACGGCCATCGTCATCGCCACCGGCTCAGAAGTGCAACATGCGGTGGCCGCCGCCCAAGACCAGCCCGGGGTGCGCGTCGTCTCGTTGCCGTGCTTCGAACGCTTCGACCGCCAATCGCAGGAATATCGCGACAGTGTCCTCCCTCCATCGTGCCGCAAACGAGTCGCCATCGAGGCCGGTGTCGCCGGCCTGTGGTGGAAATACGTCGGCACCGAAGGCAAAGTCATTGGCATCGACCGTTTCGGCATCTCGGCTCCGGGAAATACCGTCTTTAAAGAACTCGGTATCACTCCGGAAGCTGTGACCCGGGCGCTGGCCTAAATCGGTGAGTAGCCCGCCCCGTTTCATGCGGGGCGGGAGTTTGGCCCTTTGCAGTGGGGGAAAAGACGCGGTCACAGGGCCTTCCCTTGCCCTGGGTAAGGTAGGCGTTACCCCGTTGGGGAATCTCAGGGCGTTGCCGTCTGGGTTGGTATGGGTGGCTCCGTTGGAGCTAATCCACCACCACGTTTCCCATCCCATGCCCTATAGGGGCATCGCATACCAGTCTGTCTGAAAGGAATTTGCTTTCGGGGATCGGCGCTGGAGAAGGGGGCGTGGGTCATGGGGAGGTGGGATGGGTAGGGGTCTGTCAGCCGCAGGTCAGCGCTCCTATCGGCTTTCCAAAGCCGAGGCTCCGCCAGCACCCGCCGCGCCCCCTTGCCGTCACCGCACCCCGCAACCGCACCGGCAGGCCCCAGCCGAAGCCTGCCCCCTCAAAGATCATCCAACGGACTCCCTATCTCCCGCCGCATGGTCTTGGCCACATACGTGGATATCTTCGTCGTCCGCGCATCGCTGTGCCCCGGCAGTTCCTGGATGCTCCCGACGAGGGGAGCGATGGCGGCTGCCTGCAGTCCAGAGGGGTGGCAGCACCGTGCTGAAATCGATGAGCCTGGCCGCGGGCCCCGCTGAGGCATCTCTTTACGGTGGACATTGATCCGGCAGACCCCTATGGGTTACCCGCTCCTGAAAGCAATTTTCTGGCAGGCCGGCCAAACCGATAACTGATTGATCGACCATGAACCCGCACTCCAAGCTCTTGCCTCAAGCGCTGATCCTGCTGGGGGCGCTGCTGTTGTCCCACCTGCCGGCCCGCGCCGGGGACCGGCCTACCGTGCCCAATTTCTCGTTGCTCGACCTGGACGACGCCAATCACGAGCTGCATCGCACCCCGGGCCGGGTGGTGGTCTTGATGTTCACCGGCACCGGCTGCCCCATCGTCCGCAAGAACGCGTTGAAATTCCGCGACTTGAAGGACCGCTTCGAGAGCGGGGGCATGAATTTCTGGCTGGTGAACTCCTACGCGGACGACTCGAAAAAGGACGTGCGGAAGGAGTGCCAGAAACTGGGTTTGTGGAGCATGACCTGTCTGCTGGATACCAAACAGAGCCTGGCGCTGGCCCTGCAGGTGGAGCGCACCGCGGAAGTGGTGGCCATCGACACCAAGGACTGGAGCATTTTTTACCGGGGGGCGATCGACGATCAATTGACGGAAGGGGCGGAGAAGCCGGCCGCGACGGAAAAGTATCTCGAACAGGCCCTGACCGCTTTTTTGGCCGGCAAGGAAATCACCACCGCGAAGACCCGCGCGCACGGTTGCCGCATCAGTTACGCGAAAGTCGCTGAAGCCGGCGCGGTGCCGGACTACGCCACGCAAGTCGCCCCGTTGTTGCAGCAGCATTGCGTGTCCTGCCATCGTGCCGACGGGATCGGACCCTTCAGCATGAACAAACATGGCCGGGTGGCCAACAAGGCTGAAATGATCGAAGAAGTGCTGCTGACCCGCCGCATGCCGCCGTGGGACCCGCATCCCGACTACGGCAAATTCATCGACCCGCATGCGCTGTCGCGGGAAGAAACCCAGACCCTCCTCCGGTGGGTGGAAGCCGGGGCGCCGCGCGGGGAGGGCGCCGACCCC
>CAJBME010000291.1 GCA_903954065.1 uncultured bacterium | reverse complement strand
TCTCCGGAATCCGGAAGACGTCGAGCGGGGAGTTGAGGTGTTCATGAGGGCGGCGTCTGCGCGATGGCAAAAGCGCGGTGGTTAATCTGCCCCTTGGACAGCGGCCTCAACTCGTTCCATCATTCGACATCGTATTCTGAACAATGGCATTCTCATCGGACACAGCGCTGCAGTATCTGGACCGGGCCCGCGCTCGGGGGCATCTGGCTCATGCGTATATCGTGAGTGGAATGGAGAGCGCGGACCGTCTGGCCTTTGCCGCTGAACTCGCCTGTCGTTTGAATGGGGCCGGGTCGCTCGATGTCCGCGGGATGCCCGGTCCGGGTGTGCATGTGGTGGAAGCCCAGTCCAAAAGCCGGGCGATTGTCGTCGATCAGATTCGCGCGCTCGAACATGTGATTCACCAGCGGGCCGGTCAGGGGAAGCATAAAATCGGGGTCATTGTGGAAGCGGATCGAATGAATCAGCAGGCGACCAATGCGTTTTTGAAGACGCTGGAGGAACCGCCTCCTGATTCCTTGTTGTTGTTGCTGACGGGATCCCCCTCTCAGTTGCTGGAGACCGTGCTGTCCCGGTGCCTGCGCATCACGCTGGCTGATACAACGGAAATGGCGGTCGAGCTCAATGACAGTCAGGCCCGATTGGCGGCCGGGCTCGCAGCGCATTTTTCCAAATTGCCGACCCCCTCGCGCGCCTTGAGTGTGGTGCGGCTTTACGCGGCGCTGCTGGCCGAAGAAAAAGCGCGTCTCGCTGGCGAATGTACCGCTGAGTACAAACAGGAAGCCGCTCATTGGAATACCAAAACCGACGCCGCCGCTTGGTTGAGGCAACGAGAAGACTATTTCGAAGCTCTGGCCCAGTCGCGGTATCTCGAAGCGCGGAGCCGGGCCCTGGACTTGGTTGTCTTGTGGCTGGGGGACTTGATTCGCCGCAAAAGCGGGCACCCGCGGCTGGCTTTTCCGCACTACGAGGCGCTGTTGACGCAGGCGGCCGCCATGCTGCCGCTGGAGGACTGGCTGCGCCGGATGGCTTGCCTCGAAGACTTGCGCCGCGCCTACGAGACGAATGTGAACGAAACCCTGGCTACCGAACTGGCGTTCCTGGGCGCCCTCGGCTGAGGCCGTAAAACAGTGGCAAGCCCTGAAGGAGTGGAAGTTTAACACCCTGCTCTACGCTTACTTCCCGACGAGGGCATGGGATTGGGAACGGGTCGACGTTGAGGTAGAACGAAATCAAACCCGACAAAAAAACGTTCGGAGAGGTGTTCGGCGAGGCGACCGGGGTCAGCGCCCCCCCCCCCCGGGGGAACGCCGACGTCTGGTCGGCCGGTGGGGACGGGCCCCGAGGGGGCCGATTGGGGTGATCGTGTCGGGGGCTTGAAGGGTGTGGCCTGGGGCCATTGAAGAGCAGCCGACGAGGACGTCGGCGTTCCCAGGGGGGGGCTCGCCGCCTGCGCAGCGGTTTCGTATACGAACCCTGAGGGATGTGGCCGATTTCAACGCGGTTGCCTAAACCCTGCAAGGCGGCCCCGTCTTCCTTTCGAAATGTGACCAGCCTCGGAGTCATGAAAGGAGGAGGGGAACCAGATGTCGGAGGTCTCACGTGAAGGGAGGAAGGATTTTTTTTCGTGGGCTTTGAGGCTTCGCGCGAGGCCGGTAGTCTCCGCGAGATCGCCCTTCACGCCCCCAAAATCTTGGAAAACAGCCACCAGCGCCAGCAGCCTCCGTCTGGTGGTGGCATGTGCTTCAGAGGTCAAAAAGTTCTGTGTTTTTGATGATGTAAAAAATCGCTCTTACGGGCGAAGAATTAAGTCGATGTATTTTCTAGAATTACACTTGTTGGCTATTGGGTGAAAGCAGTACTACTCCTAGTCGGTCGTCTACGCTTGTGTCTCCTGTCTCGTTCCGCTGTCCCCCTGTTCTGTTCATGAAATCATCCAACGGCACACGTTTATGTGTTTTCTTGAGTGTATTGATAATCAGTCTTTTAAGTATTGTGCGGGGCGCGACTGGGTTGCTGACGAATAGTGATGCAGATTTGGCGGTCGGCGTCGGTAAAGCGAGTCACCACCCAGTGGAGCAAGTCGGCTGGTGGGATGTTATCAAGTGGTGCAATGCCCGCAGTGAAAAAGATGGGTTGGAGCCCGTTTATTCGGTGAATGGGACCATCATGCGCACAGAAAACACCGAGCCGACAGTCAACTGGGCGGCTAAGGGGTATCGGCTGCCGACGGAGGCCGAATGGGAGAAGGCGGCTCGCGGCGGACTGAGCAGCAAGCGGTTTCCCTGGGGCGATACGATCAGCCACAGTCAGGCGAATTATTATAGCGATAGCTTTTTCTCCTACGACATCAGCCCGACGCGTGGGCTCCATCCGACCTATGAGGAAGGCAATCGACCCTACAACTCGCCCGTGGAAAGTTTTGTGGCGAATGGATACGGGTTGCATGATATGACGGGAAACGTTTTTGAATGGTGCTGGGATCGGTACGACGCGACTTATTATCGATCCGCCCCAGAGACGGATCCGCGCGGACCGTCCTCGGGCTCGGTTCGGGTCGTTCGCGGCGGCTCCTGGGACGGCAGTGCGACGTTCGGCCGCGTGGCCTTTCGCTACTGGACCTCACCGTCGCGCTGGTTCAATGACTTCGGCTTCCGCCCGGCTCGAGGACTTTAGTCTCCAGTATCTGGGCATCAAGGAAGCGGGCCAGAGGAGAACCGGGGTGGAGCCGAGTGACCGCAGCATGAGGGAGGTGAGGGATGTGGTCTTGTGGTCAAGTGAGGAAGCCGGGGCCTGAATCTCCTGTAGCCGTGGGTCGCTGACCCCGGTTGCGGCGCCGAACGTTTTTCCGAACGTCTTTTTGTGCGGGGGGCGGGGGGGCGACGGCCGGATCGGAATTTACGTGTTAGAGACTACGCCAGTTTGCGGCGCGGTGACACTCTCGTTTTTTTAACGATCTACCGCTAATTCATAACACACGGCCTCTCGATCATTACGGAGCAAGAGATAACGCCCCGCTAGCACGGGATGATTCCATGTTTTGCTGCTCAGCGCCTCCACGCGGCCTAATTCTTCATAGCCGCTGGGCTGCGCTGCGGCTAAATGGACGGCCCCGCTTTCGCTCTGCACAATCACGAGGTCATCGACCAGCAGGCTTTGTCCGGAACCAAATCGTCCTTCTTTCCACAGCCGCTCGCCACTGGCCACATCTAAGCAGGAAAGCCTGCCGTCATCCAATCCGTAAAGATGCTCTCCTCGCTGCGCCACGCTATTAAATTGCGTCTTCAACTTGAGATGGCTCCACAGTTCCTCCGCCTCTAGTTTGTTTGGTCCGGCAGGCTTGATTTGCAACATTAAGCAACCCATTCCATAGCCTGCTGAAACGAGTACTCGATCCTCGCCGATGACCACCGGCTGCGACGCCTTAGGTGCTTTGTCCATGCCCCAAGCGTACTCCATCAGCACCTCTCCTGTGGCTGGATCGTGGGCTGTCAGCGCCCGCGCATGGCTGGCGAGGATGATTTCACGTCCTGCTAGAGTGACCGCTATTGGCGACGCGTAGGTAGCGCTATCAACTCCAGCTTTCCAGAGCGGAGCGCCCGTGAAGCGATCGTAGGCAAAAAGCACAGCCCCCTTCTCTTTTCCTCCCGAGACCACCACCCGATCGCCGACCACCAACGGCGAGGCGCTTAAGCCCCACTCCAAGTTGCTCAGCTGATGCTCCTCGAGCACTGAGCGCTGCCAGATGGCTGCTCCCGTCAGCGCATCCAAGCAATTCAGGAGGCCGGTGGCTCCATAGGCGTAGACCCGGCCGTCGATCACCGTCGGCGTCGCGTGCGGTCCATCGCCACTTTGCCACTGGGAAAACCGGACCGGATCCGCGTGGGCCCACCGCAACTCTCCGCTCAAAAGATCATAACAACTTACCAACT
>CAJBME010000290.1 GCA_903954065.1 uncultured bacterium | reverse complement strand
CTGAGCGGTTGGCGGGATTTTGAGGATTGGCCGTCAGCGAGCGAGTCGTTTGCCGTGGCGGCGCGGTCGGGGTCTGGCGTTCCTTGGGCGGACGATCCGGGGGCTGGCGGAGTGGGCACTGCGACCAGCGTCCGGTCACCCTCACTGGAGGGAGCTGGGCGCGGAGATTTCATAGCGCCGGCGGTGTAGGCTGCCAGGGCGGCGGCGAGCCAGAGCGAGTGAGTGATGAGAGGACGTTTCATTTTATCTAATACAGCAGGGGCGAGCGATGATCTCCCCTCATTACGACTACAGGATTACCGTAAAGTGGACGAAGTCATCGGGACGGAGGGAGTGGGGCTTGAGGGAAGTGGGAGATGGGTATAAGGATGAAGCGATGACGTCTTTTATCACCTCCGTTTTTCGAGTTGAGCTGGTTATTGGGCTAGCGTTTGGGCTGGTTCTGCCGGCGGGCGGGGCGGTGGATTTCACCAAGGACATTCGGCCGGTGTTGGAGGCTTCGTGCATTCAATGTCATGGAGCGGAAAGTGACAAGGGTGGGCTTCGTTTACATACGGCCGAGGCATTGCGGGCGGGAGGGGATTCGGGAGAGGTGGTGTCGTCGTCTGGCGCGGAGGCGTCGTTGCTGTTGCAGCGGGTGCTTTTGCCGGAGGATGACGACGAGGCCATGCCTCCGCAGCACAAGGCTCCGCGACTGACGGTCGAGCAGGTGGCGCAATTCAAAGAATGGCTGGCGACCGGAGCTTCTTTTCCCGAGGGGACGGTGCTTCAGCCGTTTGATCCCGAGACGACAGTCGGGCCGCGCGACGGCGAAAATCTCGTGTCCATCAACATTTTTCCACCCGGTTGTTCGTTGGAAACGAAGCGGGACGAGCAGCGGTTGGTGGTGATGGCGCGTTACGCTGATGACACGACTCGTGACATCACCAAAAAAGTCGCCTTTACGGTGGCCGATCCCGCGTTGGTGCGGCAGGAAGGAAACCGGTTTTTCCCGGTGGCGGACGGGGCTTCGACGATTCGCGTCGAGTTTTTCGGGCAGGTGGCCGAGGTGCCGCTGGTGGTGGCGCAGGCGACGGCCGAGCGGCCGATCAGTTTCCGGCTTGATGTCATGCCGGTCATGGAGCGCGGCGGGTGCAATACGGGATCGTGTCATGGATCGGCCCGGGGGCAGGATGGATTTCATCTCTCACTTTTTGGATACGATCCCGAGGCCGATTACTATCGCATCACGCGGGAACTCGGCAGTCGGCGCCTCAATCTGGCCATTCCCCACGAGAGCTTGTTGGTCACAAAGTCGATCGGAGCCGTGCCGCATACGGGCGGCAAGCGGTTTGAGGCGGAGAGTGCGTTGAACAAGACGCTTTTGGAATGGCTGGAAGCAGGCGCGCCGAATGACGACCTTGCCACGGTGGCGCGGGTGACGGGGATCGAAGTGGCTCCGACGCAGATGGTGCTGGAGGGGAAAGGAGCGCGGCAGCAGATGACGGTGCGGGCCCGGTACTCGGACGGAACGGACCGCGATGTGACGGCGCTGGCCACCTTTATTACGAGTAATGCTGGCAGTGCGGCGGTGGAGGCGGGGGGGCTGGTGACGTCGGCGGAGAGGGGAGAAGCTTTTGTGATGGCGCGATTTGCGAGTTTCACGGTTGGCAGTCAGGCGATTGTGATTCCTGAAGGCTTGCAATATGAGCGGCCGCAGATGCCGGAAGCCAACTATATTGACGAGTTGGTGCACGAGAAGCTGCACAAGTTGCGACTGGTGCCATCGGGTGATGCCGAGGACGCGGTGTTTCTGCGTCGAGTGTATTTGGATGTGGTCGGGCTGTTGCCGACGCCTGATGAATTCAGTGCGTTTATGGCGGACGTTGGAGCGGACAAGCGGGAGCGGGTGATTGATGAATTGCTGACCCGCAAAGAATTCACGGAGCTGTGGGTCATGAAGTGCGCCGAGCTCCTGCAAATCCGCACGAATCCGACCAATCAGGTCAGCTATAAAAGTTCGCTGTTGTACTTCAATTGGTTGCAGGAACGGATTGCCAAAAATGTGCCGTTTAACCAGATCGTGCGGGAGATTATTTCGGCCACGGGCGGCACCTTCAAAACGCCGGCGACCAATTATTATCAGATTGAAAAAGACACGCTCAAGCTCACGGAAAACTTGGCTCAAGTCTTTATGGGCATGCGGATTCAGTGTGCGCAATGCCACAACCATCCGTTTGACCGCTGGACCACCGATGATTATTACGGATTTGCCGCCTTTTTCTCACAGATCGGGCGCAAGCAGAGTGAAGACCCGCGCGAGTTGATTGTCTTTAACAGCGGGGGTGGCGAGATGAAGCATTTAGTGGGCGGACGCGACATGAAACCGAAGTTTTTGGGCGGGGTGGAGCCGGAGTTGAAGCCCGGGGCTGACCGGCGTGCGGTGTTGGCGGAGTGGCTGACTTCTCCGGACAATCCGTTTTTTGCCACGAATCTGGCCAACATTATCTGGTCGCATTTCATGGGGGTGGGGATTGTCGAGCCGGTCGATGACATTCGCATTTCCAATCCGCCGTCCAATCCGGAATTGCTGGACGAGTTGGGGCGTCGGTTTGTGGCCTACAACTATGATTTCAAGAAGCTGGTTAAAGACATTGTGATGAGCAAGACGTACCAGCGGACGACGGTGGCGACGGAGAGTAACGCGCTGGATGGCCGCAATTTTTCTCGTTCGTTGATTCGTCGGCAGCGGGCGGAGGTCATGTTGGATGCGATCAGCCAGGTGACGGACACGCGGAACAAGTTTCAGGGGTTGCCCGAGGGGGCGCGTGCGGTGCAGATCGCGGACGGCAATGTCAGCACGTATTTCCTGCGCACCTTTGGGCGGGCGGAGCGGGCGTCGGTGTGTTCGTGCGAGGTCAAGATGGAGCCGAATCTTGGGCAGGCGTTGCACTTGTTGAATGGCGACACGACGCACAACCGGATTGGGGCTGGGCAGGTGGTGGAGAAGCAGTTGCAGGCGGGCCGCGAGCCGATGTTGATTGTGGACGACTTATTTGTGCGGTGTTTCAGTCGCCGTCCCACCGACGCGGAGCGGGCGGATTTGGCGCAGGCCCTTGGCGAGGCTGGCGCTGGCCGGCAGCAGGTATTGGAAGATATTTTCTGGGCCCTTCTGAATTCCAAAGAATTCATGTTTAACCACTAAGCTCGCGGGGCGCGGTGGGGCCGAGAGGGGAGGTGTAGGCGGTGGCAGGCCTTAGGCGGTCAGCGCGCCGCCACAGGACGACCCATGGCCGGCGGTGCAGGCGAGGCAGTGCGGGCCGGTGCGGATGGGGATGGTTTGGAATGTCACTGGGTCCAGATCCCAGAGGTGGAGTGGCGCGGTGGTGCCGGGGCGGGGGTCGGTCAGTCCGAGTTCCAGCATTTGGTTGAAGTCGCAGTCGTAGACTTCGCCGCGCCACGAGACATTGATGGTGTGGCGGCACATCAGGCTGCTGACGGTGGCCGGATTGAAGGCGTCCTTGAGCAGGATGAGGTAGTCGGCGTGGGCGTGGCTGCGTTTGAGCCAGCTGGCGAAGCGAGCGACCGGGACGTTGGCCAGACAGTAAAGCTGATTAAAGACGATGCCAAAATGCGCGGCCATTTCCCGTTTGTAGTCCGCTTCCAGCTCGGCTTGATCGGGAGGAAGCACGGCGCCTACCGGATTGTACACCAAATGCAGCGGCAGCCGAGGGTTCCGCCCGTACCCGAGCGCATTCAGCTTTTGGAAGGCAGCAATACTTTTGTCAAAGACCCCCTCACCCCGCTGCGCGGTCACGTTCTCCGGCTCGTAACACGGCATGGAGGCAATCAACTCGACTTCATGCTCCGCTAAAAATTCGGCCATGTCTTCATAGCCAGGCTCAAAGAGGATGGTCGCATTCAGGCGGTCCATGACCCGCCGTGGGCGAGTCCACTCACGCCGGACCGTGCGCACAATGCGACGAAAATCCGGCACCATCTCGGGCGTGCCGCCGGTCAGGTCCAAGACGTCCAGATCGCTGGCCTCAAACCATGCGAGCACGCGGTCGACCGTCTCCTTCTGAATAATTTCCTTCCGGTGCGGGCCGGCATTCACGTGACAGTGAGTGCACGTTAAATTGCACAGCTTGCCGACGTTGACCTGGAGAATTTCCGGCCGGGTGCGCCGCAGGGTCAGGCCGTGAGCGGCCAGGGAGGAATCAAAATCAACAGACATGAGGTGCCCTCGGACGGTCCGCCCGGGGTGTGAGGGCGGGCTTGGGGAGGGATGTTGGGAGGGCCCTTGGGAGGGAGGCTCAGGCGTTATTTCTTGGCGCCTTCGACTTCGAGCAGTTCGACTTCGAAGATCAGCGTTGAGTTTGGCCCGATGTCTTCGCCTGCACCGCGTTCACCGTAAGCGAGTTTCGCTGGGATGAACAATTTCCATTTGGATCCGGTGGGCATGAGTTGGAGGGCTTCGGTCCAGCCGGCGATGACTTGACCGACGCCGAATTCGGCGGGTTCGCCGCGTTCGACGGAGCTATCGAAGACGGTGCCATCGATCAAAGTGCCGTGGTAATGGACTTTGACGGAATCTTCTTTGGTTGGTTTTGGGCCGGTGGCGGCTTTGATGATTTCGTATTGCAGACCGCTGGCGGTGGTGGTGACGCCCTCGCGTTTGCCATTGGTGGCGAGGAAGTCGGCTCCGGCTTTGGCATTTTCGCCTCCGGCGGCGGCGGCGGCTTTTTCTTGTTCAGCCTGCATTTCCTGTTGGAATTTTTGCAGGGCGGCGTTGGTATCGGCCTCGTTGAGTTGGGACGGGGTGCCGGCGAGGGCTTCTTTGATGCCGGTCATGAGGGTGTCCACGTCCACCTTGATCCCATCGGATTTCATCCGTGAGCCGATGTTGTGGCCAAAAATGTAGCTAATTTTCTGAGCTTCGGATTCTAGTTTCAATGGTGCTGGTGTTTTGTCCTGCGCGTAGGCGCTGCCGAGCACGGCAACGCAAGCGAGGGCGGGAATAAGTTTGTGGAGCATCGCGGGATCCTAGAGACCGGTTTGCGGTCGTCAAAGGAAGTTTGCAGGGGAGGGTGGTTTGCGCCAGAATGGGGTCATGGCTGATGCTGATCCCGCTCCAGACTTGGTTGACCGTGCCGCCGGGGTGGTGCGGCGGGCCAAATTTCCTTTTTTGGCCACGACTGGGCTTGACGGGCAGCCGCGGGTGCGACCGGTATCGCCGGTGCGGGTGGATCCGGGATTTGTCATTTATGTGGCTAACCTTCGTGGGTATGCCAAGACCGCTGAAATTGCGGCCGAGCCGAGAGTGGAATTGTGTTATTTGGATGAGGCTCACGATCAGGTGCGGATCACGGCGGTCGCGGAGGTGGTGAATGAAGCGGATGTACTACAAGAGATTTGGCAGGGTAATCCTTTGTTGCGCCGGTATCTCGGTACGCCGGATAACCCTGATTTGGTCGTCTATCGCTGTGTGCCGGTGCGCGTCCGGTTTATGAAGGAATGGGCGTTGGAATATCAGGAGGTGCCGCTCGCTGGAGTCTCATGAAACCGTTGGTTTTTTTCTTTTTCGGGCGTGCGCGCGCGCTGGGTTTTTCTGCGGTCGGTGGGGGCCTGCGGGCGAAGGCCACCGTCCTTGCGGCCGCGGTTTTGATGGCGGGCGGTCTGGTGGCGGCGCCGACGGATTCCGAGCGGACTGTCCCGCGGGTGGCGCCCGTTCCGCGGGTGGCGCCCGTTCCTCGAGTGGCGCCAGGGACGGTTTCAGGAGCGGGGGCCGGGGCGGCGGAGTTGTTGCCACCCTTGATGGACAAGTTTGCGGGTGAGGTGGAGGGATCTCCATTGCCTACTCCGTCTGGGGTGGGGCTGCCTCCTGACATTCCGCCGCTGGGATTGCCCAGCGACGGGGAGGCGGCGCCGAGTTTTCCGGATTTACCGGAGCTGCCTAGTTCGTCATTGATTCCGCAGTTGCCGGGGGACGATGGGCTGGTGGAGGGGCTTCCGGGAGGAGAAGATTCGGGCGGGGAGGGCGGTGATCGGCCGCCGCCGCCGGTGTTGACACCGCCGGTGGAGGGGACGGTGCCACCGCCGCCCGCGGACTCACCCTTTCCGGTGTGGCATGAGAGTCCAACCAAGGCCCGGGCGCTGTCGCAGGCGGAAAAGAAGTGCCTGTTGCTGGTCTTTAGCGGAGCCCAGGGGGAGGCGGGTGGTACCTCCAAACAGCTGAGCGACGAAGTTTTCTCGCAGCCTGCGTTCAATGAATTCGCGTTGAATCACTTGGTCATTTGCGGGTTGTTTTATGGCAAGTCCTCGATGTTGGATGTGGCGGACCCGGCCAAAGTTGCCCGTGCCGATGCCATGTTGGCGATTAAAAAGGCCTTTGGGGTACGAGGGTTTCCGTGTGTGATTCTTTTTGGTCCGGATGGCCAAGAGATTCAGCGTTGGAAGGGGTATGTGACGGGGCGAGGGCGGTCGCAGAGCGAGCAGATTCGCCATGCGGTCGAAGGGCACGAGGCGGTGATTTTCGAGTCCGAGCGGCGTCGTGAGCGCCTGGCGGCGAAGGGGTACCGCACGTGGACGAGCGCGAAAGGGACACCCTTGTTTGCTCGGTTGATGGAGTGTGATGCCCAGATGGCGCTTTTTCGTGACGAGGCGGGAGCTGACCGCAAGGTGCTCCTCAAGCAGTTGGCGTTGCCAGATCGTGAAATTATCACGCGGCAGCGGCTGGGTAAACCCTTGCCAGAACGGGCGGTGACTCCCGCGGCCGGTGCTGAAACTACCCTGCGATAATGGGTTTCCCCGGGTAAAACCGGCGCTCAAGACGCCGGATAGAGGGGTTTGAGTGGATAAGTGAGTGGTTTCGCCCCTTGAGAGTGTGGATTTTCTTTGCGTGACGTGCTGCACGCCGCTTTAGGAAGGGCATGGAAAACGTCATTATCATCGGCACTGGTTGTGCAGGCTATACCTCGGCTATTTACACGGGGCGCGCCAATCTTCGTCCACTCGTTCTCGCTGGGACCCAGCCTGGCGGCCAGCTGACCACCACGACCGAGGTGGAAAACTTCCCTGGATTTCCCGAGGGGGTGCAAGGGCCTGAGCTCATGATGAAGATGATGGCGCAAGCGCAGAAGTTTGGCGCTCGTTTTGAGTATGAGACGGTGACGAGCATCACCAAGGATGTGGACGACGGCGGGTTTACGGTGGTGACGGACACCCGGACCCATCGGGCCAAGGCGGTGATTGTGGCCACCGGAGCGAGTCCGCGTCATTTGGGGCTGCCCAATGAGCAGTCGTTAATTGGGCATGGATTGACCAGTTGTGCGACTTGTGACGGGGCTTTTTACCGGGACGTGCCGGTCTGCGTGATTGGCGGCGGCGACTCGGCCTGCGAGGAGGCTACTTTCCTGACGCGTTTCGCTTCCAAGGTGTATTTGATCCACCGTCGCGAAGAACTGCGGGCTTCCAAAATCATGGCGGAACGGGCTTTGGCCAATCCCAAGATCGAGCCCGTCTGGAACAGCACCATTATTGAGTATGTGACTGATGCGGCGGGTGAGATGACGCAGGTTCGACTGCAAAACCTACTGACGGGCGAGGAGTCGAGTTTGGACCTGAAGTGTGTTTTTGTCGCGATTGGCCATGTCCCGAACACGGCCTTTCTGGGCGGACTGGCCGGGTTGGATGAGAATGGATATATTCTGCATCATAAGGGGATGATGACGAATGTGGATGGGCTTTTTGCGGCGGGGGACGTGGCGGACCATGTGTGGAGGCAGGCCATCACGGCGGCGGGTCAGGGGTGTGCGGCGGCCATTGAGGTCGAGCGTTATTTGGCTGATGTCTGGGGAGAATAATTCCAACCCTCTGCCACGCATGTCTCACGCCCCATTGGTCGGCCTTATCATGGGCTCCATTTCTGATTGGAGCACTCTCGAACACGCGGCCCGCACGCTTGAGGAATTTGGTATTCCTTATGAAAAGCGGGTTGTTTCGGCTCATCGCACGCCTGACCTGCTGGTCAGTTATGCGACGGGCGCCGAGGCTCGCGGATTGAGATGCATTATTGCTGGGGCTGGAGGGGCGGCGCATTTACCGGGGATGACGGCGGCGATGACGGTGTTGCCGGTTCTCGGGGTGCCGGTGGAATCCAAGGCGTTGAAGGGCATGGATTCGCTGCTGAGCATCGTCCAGATGCCGGGCGGGGTGCCGGTGGCGACCTTTGCCATCGGCAAAGCGGGTGCCCTCAATGCGGCGCTTTTTGCTGTCGCGCTGCTGGCGGGTGAAGATGCTGACCTGCGGGCCCGGCTTCATGCTTTCCGCGCGCGCCAGACGGCGGCCGTACTGGCCACCCAGCAAGAACTGGAGGCGCCAGCGGCCGGATAGTTGGTCTTCGATGATTTTTCAATTTTCCGGGAGCGGCGGCGGCGGCCCGGGTTTTAGTCTGCTTTCATTTCGATCCCCATTCTTTGTGTCATCCCATTTTTTTCCACCGGGTTCTTCTCTTGGTATTGTCGGCGGCGGACAGCTGGGCCGCATGCTGGCGCGTGAAGCGCGGCGCAAAGGGTACCGAGTCGTGGTCTTCACCGATGAGTACCCTCCGAGTCCGGCCGGTCAGCTGGCCACCCGGGAAATCAATGCGGCTTATTACGACCCCGAGGCGTTGAGCAGTTTTGTGCAGGATGTGGACGTTGTGACCATGGAATTCGAGAATATTCCCGCCCCGTTTCTGGCGGCGCTGGAACAACGCAAGCCGGTATTCCCAAGTCGCCAAGCGCTGGAAACAACCCAGAATCGCGAACGCGAAAAAACATTCCTGCGACAGCACGGCTTGCCCTGCGCCGACTTCCGGGTGGTCGATAGCAGCGAGTCGCTGGCCGCCGCCGTGGCCGCGCTCGGTACCCCCTGTGTGTTGAAAACGGCTGCTTTCGGCTACGATGGCAAAGGACAGGTGCGGCTCGATGAGGCCGAGGCCTGCTGGGACGACGTCTGGCGCGCTTTTGGGGCGGCCCGCGGCGTGGTCGAGGCCTGGATTGATTTTGCGTGCGAAGTGTCGGTGGTAGCGGCGCGCGGGCAGGATGGCGTTTTTGTGCCTTTTAGCTGTGTGGAGAACCAGCACAGTCATCATATTTTAGATGTGACGATTGCTCCGGCGCGGGTGGCTCCTGGGGTGGCGGAGGAAGCGGCCCGGCTGGCTCGGGCGGTGGCGGAGGCGTTGGACTATGTGGGGGTGTTGGCGGTGGAGATGTTTGTGTTGCGGGACGGCCGGGTGTTGATCAACGAAGTGGCGCCGCGGCCGCATAATTCCGGGCATTATACGATTGATGCGTGTGTCACGAATCAGTTTGAGCAGCAGTTGCGTGCGGTGACTGGATTGCCGCTGGGTGATCCTGCACAGCACACGGCGGCGGTCATGGTCAACTTGCTGGGCGACGTCTGGCCTGGCGAAACCGAGTCGCCTGACTGGACGCCGGTCTTGCGCCATCCCCGAGCCAAGCTGCATCTGTACGGGAAGCGGCGGGCGCTGCCGAAGCGCAAAATGGGGCATTTCACGGTGTTGGGTGAGACAGCGACGCAGGCGTTGGTGGAGGCCTTGGCTATCAAGGCGGAACTGCTGGCGCAGAAGTCACGGGTGTCAGTATCGCCGGACTGACGGACTCACGAGGCTGGCAGTCGACGGGCTGTCGGCTGGCAGTCGACGGTCGGCGGTCGGGTGTCCCGTTCTCAGGTGAGGCGGGTGCCGAGCTGATAAATGAGCACAGCCAGCAAGTATCCTGTGCCGGTCATGTAGGCGAATTGGACCAGCGGCCATTTCCAGCCGCCCGTTTCGCGGCGGACGATGGCCACAGTGCTGAGGCATTGCATGGCGAAGACGAAATAGACGAGGAGGCCGAGGCAGAACGGGAGCGAGTAGACGGGGCGTCCATCCGGATGTTTTTCGGCGCGCAGGCGATCGCGCAGCGGGGTTTCGTCTTCGGCCCCGGCTTCGACGGCATAGATCACACCCAGCTGACTGTTGAAGACTTCGCGGGCTCCCTGCGCTCCGATGAGGCCGATGGCGACGCGCCAGTCACCCCCCATCGGCCGGACGAGCGGCTCCATGACCCGGCCGAGGCGCCCTGCAAAACTATTTTCCACCTGGCGGGAGGGGGCGCCGTCGCTGGATTTAGGGTAGGTCAGGGCGGCCCACAAGACGATGGAAAGCCCCAGAATGACCGTGCCCGCGCGACGGACAAACATCCACGCGCGGTCCGCCATCTGGCGCATGATGCCCGCGAGGGCCGGGGCTTTGTAGGTGGGAAGTTCCAGAATGAGCGGAGTAGAAACTCCCTTCATCAAAGTGCGGTTGAAGAGCCAGGCGAAAAAGAAGGCGCCCAGCGTACCCATGGCGTACAATCCTAATAGAATCAATGCTTTACCCCACGCGGGCATTAGAGCCGGCGGAAACAGCAGTGGGATGAGCAGGGCATAGACGGGCAATCGCGCCGAGCAGCTAGCCAGCGGGGCGACCATGATGGTGATCAGCCGGTCCTTCGGACTGTCAATGGTGCGGGTGGCCATGACCCCCGGCACCGCGCAGGCGTAACTGCTTAGAATAGGCAAAAAACTTTTTCCGTTTAATCCCACTCGGCCCATGAGCCGGTCCATCATGAAGGCCAGCCGCGCCATATACCCGGTGTCCTCGAGCAACCCGATGAAGAAGAAAAGGATGAGAATTTGCGGCAGAAAAACCAATACTCCGGCCACCCCGGCGATGGCCCCATCAATGATCAGGCTGCGAAGGTCTCCATCGGGCATGACGCCGGTCACCCAGCCGGCCAGTCCGCCCACCTCCCGGCCCCACAGCTCGCCTCCGCTTAGGACCGCTTCGATCCAGCCCATGGGCGCTTCGGCGACTTTGAAAATAAGCGTGAAAATAACGGTGAGGACGGTCAGTAGCGCCGTCCACCCCCAGACTCGGTGCAGCAGAATGGCGTCCAGCCGGTCGGTCAGCGAGAGCTGTTGGGCATCTGGTCGGCGCACTACTTCTTCGCACAGGGCCCCAATGGCATCATACCGGGCGGCCACTAAACGGTCTTCCCAGCCGGGGACCTCACGTTCTAACTGCTCTCGCACCGCCTGCAACTCGCTCCGTGCCTCATCGGAAATTCCGTAATGCGTCGGATCATGCGACGACAACAAATACAACGGCTCGAGCAGTGGGGCTCCCTCTCTGACCACGCCCTTTTGCGACAATGTTTCGCGGCTGCGCAGCAGGCCTCCCCGCACGGGAACCGGCAACAAATCAGGCAATCCATGGGGCGGCGTCAGATCGTCCCTCGACATGGCCACTTTTAAATCAATCAGGCCTTTTTTAATTGAGGCCTGCGTTGGCACCACGGGTACCCCAAGTCGTTCCGAGAGCCGGTGGACGTCGAGTCGAAGCTGTTTGCCGACCGCGAGATCGACCATGTTGAGCGCGACAATGACTGGCACTCCGAGCTCAATGATTTGGGTGACGAGATACAGGTGACGCTCGAGGTTTGACGCGTCGACCACGCAGACAACCCGGTCTGGCCGGGCCGTGCCCGGGGCTCGCCCGAGGAGGACATCCCGCATGACCGACTCATCCGGGGAGCGCGCATTGAGCGAATAACTGCCCGGCAGGTCAATCAACGTCATCCGCCGCCCATGCTGGGAATAACATTCACCCACTTTTTTCTCGACCGTGACCCCAGGGTAGTTTCCCACTTTCTGACGCAGGCCGGTCAGCGCGTTAAAAAGCGTGGATTTGCCACAGTTGGGGTTGCCCACCAACGCGTAAACCAGCGGTGTTTCAGAAAGGACGGCCATCGAATTAGCCGCGGGTAATTTCAATTAACTCGGCTTCCGAGCGGCGCAGCGAAAGTAATGACCCTCGCAATGAGATTTCAATCGGGTCGCCTAAAGGCGCCCGCCGTACCAACGTAAAACGCGTTCCCGGCACCAGCCCCATTTCCCGCAGCCGGGTCAATGCGGCGTTACCCGCCGGCAGCGCTACCACCACCCCTGTGGCGCCCGTGGGCAAAGAGGAGAGAGTCTCGGGAACAAGCATCACAAAATCAAGAGTTTGTCATTAAGCCACCGCCGCGCTGACCCGGATGGAGCCCGCCAGCTGACGGCTCAACCCAACCCGCGAACCACACACCGAACACACCATGGTGCCACTATTGTTTAAAATACGCACTTCCGCCTGCTCGCAAAAACCCATCTCCCGAAGCTTCGAACAGATAGCCTCCTGCCCCTCCAACCGCAAAACACGCACTGTGTCTCCCGCTCGCGCATCGCGTAACGCTTGTGAAGGTTGGTCAGAAGAAAAACTCATGAGAAAAAAGGCCGACGCGCGGCAGAAATGAACCGTTCTATCAGTTTATGAGAACGATTCGCAAATGCAACCTGCTTTCTCCCTCTAGGCTGCCGGTGGCATGGTGTTTTTCCTTGGGGAGACGGGGGACTCGCGGCCGGCGAGGGGCGAGTGGCGATTCAGTGCGGTGACGGCTGGAGGCTTGTCTCCGGGGAATCTTTGGGGGGCGGGGGGAGGAGCATTTCGAGGTGTGGGATGCCATCCTCGATGTACTGGGAGGAAGCTGGGACGAAGCCGAAGGAGTGGTAGAAATGTTGGAGGTGGCTTTGGGCGCTGAGGCGCACGGTCATTTCTGGAAAGTGGAGGTGGCTGTGTCGGATGCCTTCTGCGACCACTTTTTTCCCTAGGCCAGTGCCGCGAAAGGCGCGGGTGGTCAGGACCCGCCCGATGGATGGTTCCGGGCTTTTGTGTCCGGGATCGATGAGGCGCAGGTAAGCGGCGAGGTGGGGGCCGCAATGACCGGTCAGGTGCCAAGCGACGGCATCGTAGGCATCAGCGTCTTGGTACGGGCATTGTTGTTCGACGACAAACACTTGTTCACGGGCGGCGAGGATGGCGTGGAGTTCTGTACTGGAGAAGTCCTCTAGTCGGCGCCAGGTGAAGGTGGGTGATGGGGGGTGTGACATCAGGCCGGGGTGGTGAGAGTGGCGGGGGTGACGGCGTCATCTCCTTTGAGCCAGCGTCGAAAGACCCGTAATTCGTCGAGGGTGCCGACGATAAGGAGGTCGTCACCTGGTTTGAGGATCTGGTGGCCGTCTGGATTGATGATGCGTTCTGTGCCGCGCTGGATGCCGGCGATGCGGACGCCGGTGGCTTGGGCGATCTGCAGTTGGGCGAGTGTTTGGTGGGCGCGTGGTCCATCGGCGAGTCTTTGGGATTCGAGGACGGAGCCGCTTAAATTTCCGGTGGTGGCGGGGTCGGGGGGTGTTTCGTCGAGGAGGAATGTGCGAGCGGCGGCGAGGCTGTTCGTTTGTCCGAGGAGGAGGACTTTATCACCGGGGTAGAGGCGGAGGTTGGGGCCGGTGCGGGTGATGGTGCAGCCGTTGCGTTCGACCTCGATGATCGAGCATCCGAAGCGGGTGGGGATGGCGAGTTGGGCCAGGTTTTGACCGGCGCAGGCGGCGGCGTCGGGCACGGTGCAGTCTTCTAGGCGCAGGCCCCATGATTCGAGGCCGTGATCGAGGGCGATCCGGGCGGATTCTTTGGCTCCGGCTGGGGTGTTGGGTGTAAAGACGTTTTGCACGGATGATTCCATCGTGCTGTACCAATAGATAAGGCGGTTGGAAAAACTCCAGAGCACGGCGGTGGCGGCGGCGGCGATGATGAGCCACCCCCATCCGGGCAGGGAGGCGAAGGGCAAGACCAGATAGAGCCAGGAGCCGAGGATGACCGCGGCTACGGCGCGAAATCCGCGTTCGACCACCCGGGCGGAGAGCGGGCCTACGGCGCCGACGCTTTCGGCAAAGATCATGGCAACGGTGCTGATGTTGCGCCAAGTGGAGAGCAGCAGCACGAGCAGCAACAGGCCGAGCACCGCCCAAAAGCCGTAGTGCATGACTGTTTGTTCGACCCCGGCGGTTTTAAACAGGCTGGAGGCGCCGCGGAGGAGTTGGGGCGAAAAGATCAGCAGGCCGGTCATGAAGAGTATTTCCACCAGTGCTTGGAGCAGGCGGCCGCGCACAAAGCGCCAGATCATGGGGGCGGCTTGGCGGTTTTGAATTTGTTTCAGCCATTCGTGGTAGGCGTTCATGGCCCGCGTCAGCCAGCGAGGTTCGAGGCGGTCGATGATCTGGATGAGGCGGGTGGCGTGGTGGTTGACGAGGGGAGTGGTGAGGACGGTGAGGATCGAGACGCCGACGGCGAGCGGATAGAACCGGGCAGGTAGGACGCCGGCGGTCACGCCGAGCTGGGCGATGATGAAGGAAAATTCACCGACGGGGCTGAGCAGCAGGCTACCACGGCGGGCTTCGCGGGGTGGAGTGCCGCAGAGAATCATGGCGGCACCTGTGGCCAGCGGGCGCGCGACCATGACAAAGACCGACAGCCCAAGGATCCAGCCCCAGACCTCCAGCAGGAGCCGCACCTCAATCATCATGCCAATGGAAACGAAAAAGACACTGCTGAAAATGTCCCGCAGTCCGGCAAAAGACTTTTCAATCCCGGTTTTCTGCGGCATTTCCGCGACAATGGCCCCCAGTAGAAAAGCGCCCAGAGCCAGCGAATAACCAGCCTTGGCGGCGCATAAGGCGAGTAAAAATAAGACGCCGGCCACAATGATGGCTTGCAACTCGGGGTCGGCCCGGGCCTCCAGCCGTCGAAATAGCCGGGGGACCAGCAGGAGGCCGGCCCCAACCAGCAGCACGACAAAGGCGCTCATGGTGGCCAGCAGCGCCCCCACGCTGGTGCCTCCCCCGGCCGCGCCCTGCGTCTGGCTGGCCAATACCGTCAACATGACCACTGCCACCACATCCTCCATCACCGTGATGGCCAACGTGCGCTGAGCATACCCTTCATGGGTGAGTTTGAGCTCGCCAATGATCTTGGCAATGACCGCTGAACTCGAAACCATGAACATACTGGCCATGAACAAACTCTGTAGCGTGCTCCACCCAGCCAGCGACCCCAGAATCTGGGTCAGGTTCATGATGAAAAATGCCCCCAACGCCGTTGCCAGCAGCGTGGGTAACCCCATCCGGCCCAGTCGGGTCAAACTCAGCCCAAGACCGATAGCAAACATCAGAAAAACCAGACCGACCTGAGAGAGGACCTGAATGCGGTCGACATCCGTGATGAAGGAAAATGGCGGCGTGTAAGGGCCGATCAACATGCCCGCGATCAAATAGCCGACTATGACCGAGAGCCCGATCCGCTTGCAGAAAATGCCCGCCATACCGGCCGAGAGCAGCACCACCGCAAGGTCCTGTATAAAATTAATACCGTCCATGAAACAGCCATCATCACGCGGGCTGCTCTCGGTACAAGAAAGACCTCGCCTAAATCCCTCCCGCCCAAGCACAACGAGGCTCGTGCACGGTTGGCCGGACATCCTGACGCACGGTGGGTCCGTCAGATCGCCAGTTAGCCTGATGCGCGCATCCGCTTAGAGGCCTCAGTGATGACGGTTTTCTTTGTCCATGAGTGACTGGACGGATTGGCGCAAGGCCTCGATTTCCTGACGTAATGCCTGGATGTCATCCTGTGGATGAGGAGGTTTGGCGTGTTTTGGTCGAGGGGAAGGGGCGGCTGAAGTGCGGAGGTTGTGGGCGAGGTCCTCGAGTTTCCGAGCGAAGTCGTGGAGGCCGGCGGCGCGCAGATGTCGAATTGATTCTTCCAAGTGATGCAGTCGGCGTTTCACGCCCGGGCGCGGGGCGTCGCCGTCGGCTTGGCGGTCGTTATCTTGGCGGTCGTTATCTTGTCGGTGGTGGCCCTGTTCCGCCTTGTTGTCGCGTGCGGGTGGGGCGGGCGCGTTATCCGCCTCGTCCTGTTGGCAGACCGGGCAGGCGCCCTCCTTGTGCGATTGCTTGATTTTGCCATGGGTGGAGCGGTGGAGTTCCTCAACGGTGGCCTGCATTTCTTCGTGGGCGCGCTGCCGCACTTCGGCGGCCGGCCCGGGCTGGCCATCAGCTTCGAGGGCGGCCGCTTGAGCGGCGGCGGCCTGTTCGGTTTCAACTATCTTGCGCTGGGCTTCGGCGTGTTCCTCGATGATTTGCTGGAGGGCTGGGGGGTGGGCTTTTGGGGCGATTGTTTCCTCGCCCTGCGGGCTGGATGGGCTGGTGGGGCTGGCGTTTTCCTCTTGAGCGGTGGCGGTAGCGATGAGGAAAGGACTGATGCTGAGCAGCATCGAGAGTAGGAGTGTTTTCATGAGATAGTGTGCAACTAAGCTTCCTTTAGTATACGTCGATCGCGGTTGTTGTCCATTCGGGGGGGCGGACTGTCGCGGCGGGGGAGTGCGGCAGGAGTGAGCCGGGGGAGTGAAAGTGGCTAGCAATCGGCCCAGGGTTGAGGCACGATCGGACTCATGACTCTTCGTGCCATCTTGTGTTTATTATTTTTAGCGTGCCCGTGCTCTGTCCTTTTGGCGGAGGGCGACCGTGGGGATTGGTCGATTCCGGCGACGGATGACGGGCTGCCTGGTGGTGGGCCGTTGCGGCGGGCGGACTGGTTTCGCGAGCTTTGGCAGCAAAAGCGCCGTGGGTGGGCGGAGCGGGTGGAGGCGGATCAGGGGGCGGTAGTTTTTTTGGGTGACAGCATCACGCAGGGGTGGGGGGATGATATGGGCGGTGTATTTGGCGGGCTGAAGGTGGCCAACCGCGGTATTTCTGGGGATACGACGCGCGGCCTACTGGTTCGTTTGCCTGAGGATGTGTTGGCCTTGAAGCCTGCGGCGGTGGTGATTTTGGCGGGGACCAATGATCTTGAGGAGAGGGCGGAGCCGTCGGTGATTGCTGAGAATGTTCGGCTGATTCTAGACGCGTTGCGTGAGGCCCGGGCTGATCTTCCGGTGGTCTTGTGCAAAGTGTTCCCGAGTTCAGCGAGCAAGTCACGCTCTGCGGATCAAATTCAAGCGGTGAACGCGCTTTATGCCGGGCTGGTGAAAGACCGTCCGCATGTGACATTGGTGGAGACATGGAAGCCGTTTGCCGATGCGGCTGGCGATGCTCTGCCTGCCGAATTTCCTGATCTTCTGCATCCCAATGCCGCCGGTTATGCCAAATGGGGGCAGGCTTTGCGGCCGATTCTGGCCACGCTCGGACTGGTCGAGACCGAACCCGATGGATGGCAGCCAGATCCCGGATTTACCAGTCTTTTTAATGGCAAGGACCTCACCGGTTGGACGTTCAAGCAGGGCCCGGCCTTCGATGGCCAGACTCGCAGCAGTGACCAGCGGTATCTGGCGCAAAACGGTCGCCTTGTCGTCACCACTCCGTCCTCCGGCAGCGCACTGGCTCAACTGTGGACTGTCCGCGAATTTCCGCGCGACTTCACCTTGCGCCTCCAATTTCGCGCCACGCCCGATGCCGACAGTGGCGTCTTTCTCCGCGGCCCGCAGCTCCAGTGTCGTGACTACCTACTGGCCGGACCGTTCAAGGACTTAAAAAATTACCGTCCTCAAGAATGGAATACACTCGAAGTCGTGGTGACCGGCGATCGAGCTCACTGCACTTGCAACGGGGAAGTTCTCGATGCCGATTTCCAAGTTCCAGCCACCGGCCCCATCGGTCTGGAGGGAGACCGGGGGCAAATGGAATACCGACACCTGCAGATCAAGGAACAGTGATCTGCCGTCTTCAGGTCAATTACCCTTGGGTCGGTGCCTTGCCGCTGAAGAATACGGTATCACCCTGCTTGATGACAACGCTCTCTCCGGACGGAACGAAATCTAAGAGGATTTCGCCCGCTCTGTTGGGTACTGCTTCAAATCGCAGTTTGCCCCGCACGCCATTGTCCGTGGCCGCCAGTACCAAGATGCCGCGAGGCGTGCCGCCCACCACGAGTTCATAGTTTCCGGCCGGTAGGCGCTCCACCTCGACCTCAAATCCCACTGGTCCCGCGATACCAAACTGGATTTCTATGGTGCTGCTCGCTTCAGCAGGCACCCCGGCGGCTGGAGTCAGCGCGGTCTCGATTGGCAGGCCTCCGCCATTGTCGTCCGGTGTGGCCGGATTGCCTGGATTACCCGGATTGCCTGGGTCGTTCGGAAGGGTGGGGGACGCTGGAAGCGTGCCAAAGAAATAGGTGGTAGTGCCGCCGACAATCGCGATCGGACTGCCGCCCACCGGGAAATCAAGTAGCACCTCGCCCGGATCATTCGGCTCGGTGTCGAATTTGATCGAAGCGCGGGAGGTGACCCCGGATCCAATCGTCAATGTCCCGCGCACCGCCTCGCCAATGAGAACCTGGTATTCACCGACCGGCAGGAGATGGACTTCGATCTCCAGCTCGTCCGCCCCTTGGGGGCCAAATTCCACCACCGCTTCCGCTCGTGATCCCGCTGGGGCATCAGCGGAACGGGCCAGGACCGTCGTGCCGGCACCCGTCATCAACTGTCCGGGATTTGTAGTGGGGGTATTCGGAACGAGGCCGGCATAATACACAACGCCCGCTTTGCGGAGGCTGATCGGAAGTCCAGCCGGATCAAAGGGCAGGGGAAGTTCGTCCGATTTGTTCGGGTTCGTTTCAAATTCTTGCTCGCCTTCTGTGCGCTTGCCATCGCGTTCCATGGCCAGAGTCCCCAGCACGTTTCCATCGACAACAACTTCGTAGGCGCCAGCATCTAGATCGCGGGCATCCACTTCCAGTTCAATTTTACCAGAAGCCATGCGTTGGATTTTGACCCGGGCGCGACTGCCTTTCGGGGCCGCCTCGGTTCCGGAAAGTGAAACTTGAACTTCTAGTTCATCCTCTTCCTGGCGGTGATCGAGGTCGTCTTCGTCACTATCGCCATCATTGTCGTCATCGGCATCGTCCCGATCACGGCGGCTGTCGCCGTCATCGTTGTCTTCGTCAGAGTCATCATTCCGACGTCCGTCGCCGTCGGTGTCATCTTCGGAAGCATCCGAATTGCGACGCCCATCACCGTCAACATCGTCGTCGTCATCGTCACCTTTGCCGTCGCCGTCAATGTCCGTCTCGCTGTCGTCATCATCGTCGAGTCCGTCCCCGTCAATGTCGTCCTCATCGGCCGAATCATCGTCGATCCCATCACCATCGATGTCTTTTTCGCTCGATGATTCATCTTCACGCCGGTCGCCATCCACGTCCTTCTCCGTCGAAGAATCATCCTTCTGTGAATCGCCATCGATGTCTTTTTCACCCAGAGAATCGTCTGACAAGCTGTCTCCATCAATGTCTTTGTCCGCCGGGTTGTCATTGTCCAGACGATCCCCAATGTACCGCCCGGCACGCGGGCCACTCTTGGCGATACCGCCATCCACATTCTTGTCGAGTGCATTCGGAATGCCATCATTGTCCACATCCGGGTCAACGACATTCGGAATGCCGTCAGCATCCAAGTCAGGGGCGGTGGCCCGCGCCGGAAGGGTCGTTAAAGCAAGTGAGGTGGCGGCAGCCAGCATCAAGGCTCTCGAAAGAGTCTGGGCGGCGGGGCGAAGAAGATGACGTTTCATGGGGTGTAAGTGATTTGAACAGTGGTTGGAGTAGGTGTCGTGGGGAGGTTTGATATGGAGGGGCGGGAGGGGTGTTTTGGTTTGGTTTGGTTTGGAGTCGAGACCCCGGAAGGGGCCGTGGGATTGAGAATTCGATTAATTATAAGGCTTATTATAAAAAAGTATATAATTTTTATTATAAATATGCAAAATATACGTCTTTAACGGCCAATTTGAGGCATAGAATGATCCTTAGTGGCTGATTCTGATGCGGGCAAAACGGCTGGGCGAGGTCTCGATGGATTGGATGTCTCTGATTTCGACTTGTTTAAGGCCCGGGGTATCGGCATCGCCCTGGAGGTATCCGGGACCGGTGAAGGGGGCTCCTTTGAGGCTTTCGGCGAGGGTGATCCATGGGCCGCTTAGGGTGGTGGCGGCTTCGACGATCACGTTGACGTCATTGCGTGCGGGGTCTCGGGTCAGGGTGAGGGAGAGGCGGGTGTCATTTCCGTAGGCTTTGAGGGTAGCGGCGGGCTCTTGGGCGGCATCTGGCTGGGCGGCCTGGAGTTGCAGAGCGTATTCTTCGAGGAGGGAGAGGCCGTCATGGTCGGGATCGGCCAAGTCAGGCACGGCGGAGGTGCCGAGCTGCTCTAATTTCCATGAGGAAATTGACATGACGGCGGTGAAGCTGGCTCCAATGGTGGTGGATTGACTAACGGTGAAGGTGAGTGGGTTGGCGGTTCCACTGGCGGCTCCGGTCCAGCCGGCGAAGGCGTAACCGGGCGCGGGGATAGCGGTCAGCGTGGCACTGGCGCCGGCGGTATAATTTCCTCCTGGCGTCAGGCCGGTGATGGTGCCGTTGAGGGTCGGGCTGAGGGTAAGGGTGACAGGGGGAGCTACATTGCGGAGTCGAAAAGCGGTGCCGCCGCCGTATCGGCCGCCGCCGGCGGCGAGCCCGTAGACGAGTCCATCGGGGCCGGCAGCCAGCCCGCCGGTAAAGGTGGCACCGGCCTCCAGCGACGGCACGGCCTGACCGGGCGCGCTGCCCGCGGTTCCAGTGAACTCGACCACGGTGGTCAGTCCGGAGCCGGGGGTATGGCGGAAAATGACGCCGAGTCCAGCCGCGCCACCGGCGGCCGTCTGGCCGTAGATCATGGAGTCGATGACGGCCAGCGGGCCGGTCGGGGTGTGGCCATTGGTCCCGGAAAATTCAGCGACGACATTCCATGCCCCGGTGGCTGGATCGAGGCGGATCAGCGTACCGGCGTCGGCGGTGCCCCCGCGCGCCGTGGTTCCGTAGAGGAACCCGCCGGGCCCGGCGACCAGTCCGCTGCGCGGGAGGCGCGGTCCGGTGGCGTTGAACTGGGCGAGGGGGGTCAGTACGCCGGCTGGCGAAAAGCGGAATAACGTGCCGGTATTGGCGGCTCCTCCTTCTTCAGTGACCCCATAATATTGAGCGCCGGCTAGCACGAGCGGTCCGCGGGGGCGGCGGCCGGGGGCTGATCCGCCGGTGCCAGTAAACGACAGCAGCCGCGTCCGCACTCCGGTCGACGATATCCTGAAGAGGGTTCCGTGTCCGCTTAATCCGCCATCGAGAGCGGCGCCGAAGAGGTCCTGCCCTGAACCGACGAGTAACGGGCCCTCGGCCATGGCTCCACCGGTCGAGGTCATGGATGCGGTGAGCGCCAGTCCGTTGGCGGGAGTATACGAAAAGACGGTGCCGCGGCCGGAGGCGCCATCGGACGACGTCACTCCAAACCATTGGCCACCGGACGAAGCGAGGGCCCCGACGGGTGCACCTCCGGAGGACGGCGTAAAGCTGGCGGCCACGGTCGGGGTGGTGGCGGCGCTCATGCGCACCAGCGTTCCGAGACCACTACTACCACCGGCGGCCATCGGAAAAAGAAATGAGCCCGCGCTTTCCACCACCGGAGCGCCCGAGGGAAATGACCCAAGGGCCGGAGAAAATCCTGAGAGGGCCGTATATTTTCCCGCGGCATCGACACGGAATACCATGCCGGCCTGACCTGGTCCGCCGGCACTGGTCACTCCAATCCACGAACCCCCAGTGTCGGGGGTCAGTCCGGTCCGCGGCACGGCCCCCGGAGCCGCTCCGGATTGTCCTGTTAAATGAGTGACTACGGTATGGGTTCCGCTGGCAGAGATCTTAAAAACTGTGCCAAGCCCAGCATTGCCCCCGGCGGCCGTCACTCCCCACCACTGCCCGGCTGCATCCAGCGACAAATTTCCGACCGGTTGCGAACCTGTCGGATCATCGAAATTCCGCACCACGGTCATGGCCGGGGTCGAGGTCCGGCTGATCTTAAAAACGGTACCCAGATCGGCCGTTCCTCCGAATTCAGTGG
>CAJBME010000289.1 GCA_903954065.1 uncultured bacterium | reverse complement strand
CAATTGGCCTTCGGGCCACATCCCTCAAGACACAGCTCCGAAACCGCTTCTTCGCATCCGGTCCCATGCAAAAAAGACGTTCGGAGAGGCGTTCGGCGCCGCGACCGGGGTCAGCGACCCACGGCTACAAAAGAACCGGATTCGAAACCGCTGCGCAGGCGGGGCGCCGCCGCTGTAGCCGGGTCCGCTGGCCCCGGTTTTCACAATTGGCCTTCGGGCCACATCCCTCAAGACACAGCTCCGAAACCGCTTCTTCGCATCCGGTCCCATGCCAAAAAGACGTTCGGAGAGGCGTTCGGCGCCGCGACCGGGGTCAGCGACCCACGGCGACAAAAGATCCGAATACGAAATAACTACGCGGGTAAGTTAACTTCCCGACGAGGGCATGGGATCGGGAACACGGTGGACGAGCCGGGTATCGGAATCGCGGTCAGAGCATTGTACCGGAAATATGGTGGTGGTCCAGTATCGGACACATGGTGAAGAAATGTTACCGGACTCGTGGTCGGCGTCCGATATCGGAAATGCCGTTGATGCCCGATATCGGAAACGTCATCGTTCCATTTGCCCTAACGGGGCGTGTCTGTGGATTATTGAACCAAGGTGGGAGGATACGGCCAGAGGGCGGTGGCGGCTGGGGTGCGGATCCAGCCGACCCGGAGCGGTTCGCCGGGGATTTCGACAAAACTCCATTTTTCCCGTGATTCTTTGATACGGACTTCCGAGCCTGGAGGGAGGTCGATGATGACGCCTGCGGTATCGGTGGGGGCGGCCAGCGCGCTGGTTTCGGGCTGGGTGATGATGGCGCGGGCGGCGACTTCCGCGCTGTCGAGGCGGGCGTTGGCTCCCCAGACGGAGAAGGCAGTGGAGGCGAGGCTGACGGCCAGAAGAATCCACAGCGCGGTGCGAGGGGTGCCGCGGAATTGAAGACAGACGAGGGCGGCGAGGGCGAGGGCGCTTGCCCAAGCGGCACCGGTAGCGGTCCAGCGCCAGGCGTCGTGTTTCATTAACGCGGCGACCGTTTGGCCGGTCGGGGGAGGGAACGACAGCGATCCCGTGCGGCGCTGCAGTAGGCGCAGGTTTTGCCGGGCCGCGGTGTCGCGCGGGTCGAGCAGGAGAGCGCGCTGGTACCAGAGGGCGGCTCGGCCCGGTTGATTTTCGCGAAAAAGAGTGTTCCCGAGATTAAACAACAGGTCGGAGGACAACGATTGGTCCTTATCAATAACGGCCTCAAAAGCCGTCCGGGCGGTCGGCCAGTCGCTTTTCTCAAAGGCGGTCACGCCCCGCTGGTAATTTTCCGTGGTGGCATGGGCGGGCCCGGCGAGCAGGGTGAGGAGCAGGCAGGCAAGGATGGGGAAAATCTGGGACATGCGGCGGACGAGGTGACGGGCGATGAATCGGCGGGCGTGGCGGGCTTGGCGGGAGCCGATTAGCGGGCGAGTGAATCGAGGGTGTCGAGGCTTTCGGCGAATTCGGTTGGGGGGATGGGGGCGGCGGCCTCGGCCTCGGCTCCGGCGTAGCAATACAGTGATTGGCGCGCGAGGAGGGCGTCGCGTTCCGGATGGGGCGTCGCGCGTTGGGTGCCTGATGGTTGATGGTGGTCGATCGACTCGATGAACTCGCGGGCTAGCGTGTAGAATTCGCGGCGGGTCAGGTGTGGGCGTTGAAAGTCGCGGCGGACGTCGGCTGGGAGGCGTGGTCTGCCTTCGAGCGCGAGACGGCGGGCGGTCTGGCGGCGGCGGTGGTGCCGGCTCCAGCCGAGGCCGATGATAGCGAGCAGGGCGGCTGCGGGTACCGCTTGAGCGGCCCACCAGAGGCTGGCCCCTGAGGGTGCTGTTTGGAGCGAGACCCAGGGCGAGGACTCTGGGCGGAGCGTGAGGATATCGTTCAGTTGCTCCTCGGGCAGTGCGGCGTCGACTACCGAAAAATCTTGGGCCGGCGCTTCTCCGGCGACGACCGCGGGTTTTTCCTCGGCGGGCAGAACGCGCACCGGCAGCGGAGGCGAGACGACCGTCTGGTAAGTGCCGGTCGCTGGATCGAAAAACGATAAGGCAAAAGCGGGAATCTCGTTGGCGGGCTGCTGGGGAACAATGACTTGATTCCACATTTGGGAGCCCGGCTCGAGCCCGGTGCCGCGGTATTCCTGCACGACCTTGGACGGGTATTGTTTCCAGCCTTCGGACTGGGCTGGCAGCGGAGAGGAGAGCGAATCAAAATTCCCTTCGCCAGTGACGATCAGATCGACCGCGACCGGGTCGCCGACCCGGAGTTCTCCCGGCGGCTGGGCGAGGCGGCTCATGAGGGTGAATTGGCCGACGGCGCCGGCAAAATCAGCTGGCTTGCCCGCGGTGGGCAACGGCTTGACTTTCAACGTTACCGCTTCGCTGGTGAGCGTGAGCTGGCGCGTGTTCATTCGCTGGAAAAACGATTGCGGGAACCCCGGACGCCCGCCGCCGCCGGCATCTTGACCCGCCGGGAAATCGACCACGCTTTCCAAAGTGGCTGGGCCCACGACGAGGTCGCCCTCACGCAGGGCGGAAAGCGAACTGCTGAACTGCACCGGCTGAAACCGCTCGCCATTGACCTCGACGGATGGTGCCGGGCCGGGCGGAGGAAACCGTTTTACGACGAAATTCTCCCGGGGCATTTTGGGATGGTCGTAATTGCGTAATTGGGTCCTGCGGTGGAAAAGCGCGGTGATGGTGACGGGTGTGACCTCGCCGACGTACAAATCCGTTTTGGCGACGGTGAGCCGGAGGAGCGGCTCCATGGAACTCGTCGGGGCCGGGCCGTCGCGCACTTCCAGCGTCAGCTCGTTGGTGGTGTACGTGCGCCCCCCGAAATTGAGCGTCTGAGCCGGGATGGTGTAGCGTCCGGGGGCGCTGGCCATGATCTGCCACATCAACTCGACCCGATACAGCGTGACATTGTTAATGCGGGAAAAACTTTGCTGACTTTGGGGCCCTTGAATTTCCAAGCCCGGCACCTCGATTGATTCCGGCTGCTCGATGTTCACCTGAGGTCCTTCGTAGGTGATGGCGTATTCGGCCACTTGTCCTTGGGCCACTATGGCGGGTGACAGGGTGGCGCTGACCTGTTGCGCCATCAGTCCGGACGGGGAAAAAACGAGGGTGGCCAGACTGGCCGTGACGCTGGCCAGCAGCAGCCGGATCTGGTGCAGCGGGCGGCGGTGGGCGGGCGGGACCCGCCATTTCTGGCCGGGGAGCAATGCTGAAATCATCATGGAAAAATTCATGGCCTGTAGGGGCTACCAGTTTTTGTACGTTCCTTCGGGCATGGCCTCATCGGTCAGCGGGCGGACGTAATCTTCATCAGAAAGTGCCCGCAGCAGGGCCCGGGCTTCATTGCGGGAAAATCCGGTCTCGGGATTGCGTTTGCCGTCGGCGGCCTCCTGTCCGGGAGTATCGGACTTTGAGCTATCGCCTTTTTGGCTGTCCCCTGGGGTGCCGCCTTTGGCTCCCAGCGGGCCTTCGCCTTCTTGCTCGCCGCGGCGTTCTTGGTCATTTCCTTCGGGGGCGGCTTGATCGCGGTCACTCGGACCTGGGCCATCTTCATTGCCCGGCTGATCGCCCTGACCCGGTTGGTCGCCGGGCTGCTCGCCATTTTCACCTTTTTCTCCTTCTCCTTCCGACCCTCCTTCGCCATTTTCACCGGGTTGTTCTCCTTCTCCCTCTCCTTCCTCATCGGTTTCTTCTTCAGATTCCTCGCCTTTTCCGGGAGGTCCTTGATTTCCTTCGGCTCCTGGTTGTTCGCCCTGCTGTCCTTGTTGGCCATCGTTTTTCTCGCCCTCCTCTTCGCCTTTTTGCTCGCCTTTTTGCTTTTTCTTTTGTTTCCCTTGTTCGATGCGCCGCTGGCGTTCTTCTTTTAGCTTAGGCAGGTATTCGTTGAGCCGATCGCGGTTGATGCGGGCGTTTTCGTGATTGGGATGGACGGTGAGTGCTTCGTCGTAATGGCGGATGGCTTCCTCGACGAGGGCGATCATGGCCTTGAGGCGATTTCGGCGGTGACCTCGGCGGCGGACTCCTCGAACTCGGCGAT
>CAJBME010000288.1 GCA_903954065.1 uncultured bacterium | reverse complement strand
GCCGGGTGTCGCCCGCCCCGATGAGCTGCAGTTGATACTGTTTTCCCGGGGTCAGTCCGGTCAGAGTGAAACTCCACTCGCCACCACTCCAGACATGGCTATCGAGCACCTCGTTCAAGGGGGCGTGGCCGGTGTCGCCGCCATCGCCAGTGAAATAACCGCCGGTGCCGGTGCCATTGGGGCCGAGGTTTTCCGCCTGAAAAAGGATGGTTTCCCCTCCGACGGTGACCACGGGGTTTTGGCCATCGGTGGTGGCATTGACGGCGCGGACCAGCGTGCCGCTGAGGTCAAGGTCGGTGACGGCGGTCAGATTGAACGGTGGCTGCCAGGAGACAGGTGCCGCGGCGAGGCAACCCGCGAGAGTGAACGCCACGATGGAAACCAAACTCCAATGAGGCAGGGGTAAAACGAACATAATGAGCAATTTCCTCCAGTGTCCATGGAAACGGCCATGGTGCGACTAAAAAGAAACCGCGGGCGTGGGTGCGGGCGATGGGTGGGCCCACGGTCCGGGATGGAGGCGATTTTCACGCGGGATGTATTTACAGTCGAAACTCCATGGTGACGAGGTCGAGCCAACGGTCGAATTTGCGGCCGACCTCGTGCAGGTGACCGGCGGGTTGGAACCCCAGGGAGTGGTGGAGTTGTCGTGAGGCGTCTTGGTCGGCGGAGATAACGGCGAGCACGACGTGGTGTCCGTGGGTGCGGGCCTGATCGAGCAATTGGGTCATGAGGAGGCGGGCTAGGCCGCGGCGGTGGAAGTTTTCGTTGATGTAGACGGAGCTTTCCACGGTATGGCGGAAGGCACTGCGCGGGTGGAACGGGCTGAGTGAGGCCCAGCCGGCGAGGGTGCCGTCGATTTCTGCGACGAGGACTGGGTGGGCTGGTCCGTGGGCGGCGAGCCAGGCCAGCCGGTCGTGGACGGACTCCGGTTGTTCTTGGTAGGTGGCGGTCGAGAATTGCACCGAGTGGTTGTAGATGGCGCTGATGGCAGCGGCGTCGGACGGGACGGCTGGACGGATGAGGGGGGTGGGCATGCGACGGGATGAGACGGGGGTCAGGATGCGGGGGAAAGTGGATAAGCGGGGGCTAATGGCAGGGGACAACGTTCCTCTCATTCCTTGAATGGCGAATTTCAAACTTGAAACCTGCTTCCCCCGACCGCAGTGAGAGGAGATGAATGCTCCTGAACCACTTCAATTCCCCAACGTCACGGCTGTCGCCAAAGCGAATGTCTATTTTGACGGCCGTGTTGTCAGTCACAGCATCCTTGCCGATGACGGTAGCAAAAAAACATTGGGCATCATTTTCCCTGGTACGTATCATTTTGGTACGGATGCGGCTGAAGTGATGGATATCGTGGCTGGCAGTTGTGCGGTGACGATCGACGGTGAGGCGGACGATGAAATTTACGAAGCGGGATCGTCATTTGAGGTGCCGGCGCACTCTGGTTTCACGATTGTGGTCAGCGATGGCTTGTGTGAATACGTGTGTTCTTTTGTTTCCTAAGTTGGTAGTGATGGTTTTTTTATTTTTAGCATGAGTTCAACGGGTCCCGCACTTATTTCCGGTAAAGATTTGGCCTTGGCCTTTGGGTTGAGGCGCGTTCTTGATGGCGCCACCATCGCTGTATCGGAGGGGGAAAAAGTGGGATTAGTGGGACGCAATGGGGCGGGCAAGACATCCTTATTGCGGCTGCTTTCGGACGTGGAGAAGCCGGATTCGGGCGAGATTTCGCGTCGTCGTCAGTTGCGAGCTGGGTATTTGCCGCAGGAATTTGCGTTGGATGATGCGGGCACGGTTCGCGCCAATGTGGAGGCGGGGGCGGCTGACTTGGTGGGATGGTTGCGGCGGTATGAAGAACCGGATGTGTCGGATGCGGAGCAGGGTGATTTGCTGCATCTCATTGAGGCGGCTGACGGCTGGAATTTTGACACGCGATTGACGGCGGTCTTGAACGCGTTATCGGCGCCGCCTCCTGGGGTGTTAGTGGGCCCGCTTTCTGGTGGGGAGAAGCGTCGGGTGGCGTTGGCTCGGGCTATTGTGGCGCAGCCGGACTTGTTGTTGCTGGACGAGCCGACCAACCATCTGGATGCGGAGTCGATTGGCTGGCTTGAAGAATTTCTTCGATCTTATCGAGGGGCGGTCGTTTTTGTGACGCACGACCGTTATTTTCTCGATCGTCTGGCGACGCGGGTGGTGGAGGTGGACCAGGGCAAATGTTTTTCGCATCCTGGGAACTACACGGCGTATTTGGAGAGCAAGGCGCTGCGGCAGCAAATCAACGAGCAGACGGAGCGGCGGCGGCAGCGGTTTCTTCGCAGCGAGCTGGAGTGGGTGCGAGCCGGCGTGCGGGCCCAGCGATCGAAGTCGAAGTACCGCATGGCGAGTTATTATGTGGTGGAAGGACTGGAGGCCCCCCCGGAGGAGAGGGAGTTGGATCTGTTGATTCCGCCGCCGCCGGGACTGGGGAACACGGTGGTGGATTTGAAGAATGCGGGCGCTCGTTATGGCGACCGCTGGCTGTTCCGCGGGTTGACGCACCAATTTCTGGCGGGCGAATGTGTTGGGGTGGTCGGTCGCAACGGGGTGGGAAAGACGACGTTGTTGCAGATGTGTTTGGGGCGACGTGATCCGGAGGAGGGCACGGCCACCGTCGGCAAACGCACAGTTTTTAACTACATTGACCAGACGCGGGTGGCCTTGGATGACTCGAAGTCGGTTCTTGATGAAATCAAGGATCACGAAGAAATCGTGTTTTTCGGCGACCAGAAGATTTCTGCGCGGGGATACTTGCGGCGGTTTTTGTTTACGGACGACCGCATTAATGACCGGGTGGGTAATCTTTCTGGAGGGGAGCGCGGGCGCCTCATGTTGGCCAAGGTTCTGAAACGGGGCGGCAACTTTTTGATTCTCGACGAGCCCACCAATGATCTGGACCTGCCGACGCTGAGGCTGTTGGAGGAGGCGTTGGCGGACTTTGGGGGATGTATTTTAGTGGTGAGTCACGATCGATATTTCCTTGACCGGGTGTGTGACCGGGTGCTGGCTTTTGAGGACGGCGGCGTTTTCATTCAGCCCGGCAATTTTTCGTATTACGTAGAAAAGCGCAAAGAACGGCTGGCGCGAGCGGCGTGGGAAGGTTCGATGGCAGCTGGGCTGGTCGGGGGTGGAGGTGGGGCGGTGACCGACGAGAAAAAGCCGTTTCGCGTCCGCAAGTTGACGTACAAAGAGGATCGGGAGCTGGACGGGATGGAAGCGGTTATTCTGCAAGCGGAGGCGGCGGCGGCGGCCATGGAGGAGCGGCTGGCTGACCCGGACTTCCAGCGTGAGCATTTTCTTGAGCTTGACCGTTTGGCGGGAGAAGCGTCAGCGGCTCGGGTGGCGGTGGCGGCGTTGTATGCGCGATGGGAGCAGCTGGAAGAAGTTCGTGCAGGGCGCGCTGGTTGAGAGGCTGATGGGGGCGGGTTGTTGAAGGTTTTTGGACGATCAAAACTCGTTTGCATCATGGTTGATTTGGGTCAGTGTTTTGCCTCATGTCAACCGCAGTCCAACGAAGTATAAATCGCAATCCGCGACTGGTTTTCACTCCCGGATCTGTCTTCTTCTTCCTTCTCCATTTCGCCGCTTTGGGAGCGGTGATTGCTACTCCTTGGTATCCTCCGAGCGTCGGGATGCTGCTCGCGGTGGTCGCACTTTTTGTCGTGCGTAAGTTCGGCATCACTGGCGGTTTCCATCGGTATTTTTCCCACCGCTCGTTTAAAACATCGCGCTTCTTCCAGTTTTGCCTCGCTTATCTCGGTGGGATGGCTGCTCAGAAGGGGGCGCTCTGGTGGGCGGCCAATCACCGTCACCACCATCAGCACTCGGATGAACCCGAAGACCTGCACTCGGTGAAACAACATGGTCTGTACTGGGCTCATGTCGGCTGGATCCTCTCGGATGAATATTCCGAATACGACGGCCAGCGCGTCAAAGACCTGACGAAATATCCAGAACTCGTTTGGCTGGATAAATTCCACTTTGTTCCACCGCTGACGCTAGCCATCGCCTGCTTGGCGCTGGGTGGGTGGATGGGTCTCTTCTGGGCCTTTTGTGTCAGCACGGTGTTTCTTTATCACACCACGTTCTGCATCAATTCACTCTGCCACCTTCTCGGGCGCCGGCGTTTTGAGACCGGAGAGTCCAGCAAAAACTCCCTCATTATGGCTATCCTCACTCTGGGTGAAGGTTGGCATAACAACCACCACCACTATCCCCATTGCGTGCGCCAAGGGTTCAAATGGTGGGAATTTGATCCAACGTACTACGCGATCAAAGTGCTCGGATGGTTCCGCATCGTTCGTGACATCAAAGAGCCACCGAAGGCTCTGCGCATGGCCTAAGATTGTCCTGAAATGAGCGGTGGGCGCGGATTGATGCGCCCTGCTCAGAGAGTAGAGCCGTTGGGGCGTGGCCCGTAAGCCCGCCCGGCGGTGGTGGAAGAAAAGCCTGAGTCTCGTGTTGCTGAGTCGAAGATTGCCGCGGCACGACCGCCGCGACGGGGGAGAGATTAAGACGCCTTTTTAGGTTAAGCGGAAGGGAGGCGCAGGGCGGTGAGGCGTTGTTGCAAGCGGGTGATGGTGGTAGCTTTTCCGATTAATTCGAGGGCGGGCATGAGGTCGACGCCGTGGCTGGCACCGGTTATGGCGACGCGCAAGGGAAACAGCAGTGCGCCGATTTTGACGCCAAGGGTATCGGCAGTGGTTTGCACGTTTTGTTTGATGGTGTCGGCGGTCCAGGCGCCTTCGTAGGCGGCGAGGGAGGCGGCCACGGCGTCGAGCTGGTCGAGAGTGGCGGGTTTGGCTAGGACTTTG
>CAJBME010000287.1 GCA_903954065.1 uncultured bacterium | reverse complement strand
CCTCGACGAGGGCGATCATGGCCTTGAGGCGGTTTTTTTGTTTGGGTAGGTCTTTGGCTTTGCCGGCCAGCGCATTGCCCAGATTATAAGCGGCCTCGGCCTGCAGGCTGGTTTGAGGCGAGGCCAAAGCTTTGCCGAAGGCTTCGATGGCAGCGTCATGGTCCTCAGCGCGGAACAAGCTGGCGCCGCGTCCGAATTCGAGCTCGGCGGCGCGGGTGCGCGACGGCTGATCCGCCAGCGCCTGGTCAAATTTTTCGGCCACGGCCTCGTAGACTTCGCTCTTCAAGGCGCGTTGTTCGTCAGTCAACTCGCCGGGCACCTGGGTGATCGTTTCGGCTTTTTCGAATGACTGCCATGGACTCGGGCCGCGATCTTCGCGACCCGGAGTCAGGACTCCGCCTTGCGCGGGGCTGGCCGACCAGCCCAGTAGGGCGCCGGCCACGGCGATGGCGACGACGGCCGTCGCCCCTGTCGCTCCTGACGCTCCTGACGCGGAGAGGGCTCCGGTGGAGGATGTTGCCAAGCGGGTAGCCGCGCCCAAACGGCGGCCGAGGCGCAGTAGCCAAGCGATCGCGAGGCACAGCAAGGCTGGGACGAGCGCCCATTGATAGCGATCGATGGCCTGTCGTGTGTCTTTCAGCGCTGCGGTTTTGGAGCGATCCAGTTTGTTCAGGATGACATCCACGCGTTCTTTGAGGACACTGGCGCCGCTGAGGTTCAAATACAGTCCGTTGGTTTCGCGGGCGATGCTTTCCAGCACGCCGCTCTCGAGTTTGCTGCGCACCGGTTTGCCGCTGGCGTCGCGCAAATAGCCGCTTCGGTTGCGCGGGTTGTCGTCGGGTAACAACGACCCTTCCTGCGTGCCCACGCCCACCGAGACGATCATGACGTTCTTCTCGAGCGCTTTGCGCGCTGCTTCGACCGCTTTTCCTTCGAGTTCATCGCCGTCGCTCAACATAATCAAAGCATGATTGGCACTGTCCGCCTTGTCAAAAATCTCCGTGGCCAGCTCGATGGCTTCCGACAAATTACTGCCGCCTCGCGGAATGAGCTCGGTGTCGAACTGGCTCAGCGCCTCCAGTAAGGCTTCATGGTCAGTCGTCAGCGGAGCTTGGAGAAAAGCGCGGCCCGCAAACGCAATCAGTCCGATTTTATCTCCCGGCAAAGCCGTCACTAAGTCCTGCGCGGCCAGTTTGGCCCGCGTCAGGCGGTCCGGCGTCAGATCAGTGGCGAGCATCGAGCGGGAGGTGTCGATGGCCACAATCAACGATCGTCCATTGCCCTTGACTTCGCGTTCGGTAAATCCCCACTGCGGACGGGCGAGAGCCGTGATCAGGAAGGCGAGAGCAGCCGCTTCAAAGAAAAAAATCATGGCCCCGCGCCCGCGCCATCCTCCCCGGCTGAGCTGGGGCAGTAGCTGCGGGCCGGCCAGTCGTTGGAGCCTGCGGCGGGCGGTGCGATCGCCGACCAGCTTGGCCAGCGCGAGGGGCGCCAGCAGTAGCAGCAGCAAAAAGGCATCAGGATTGGCGAAGGTCATGGGAGTGAGGGGCGCAGCGGTTGGGGAGATGAAGAACGATATCCGGTCGGGCCGGGGCAGAGGGGGAGAGGGGTCATGCCGGCACCTCCCGGAAGGCAGTCAGGCGCAGAGCTGCCCCGAGCAAGCCCGTGGCCAGCGCGGCCGCCACCAAGACGTGAAACATTTCGTCCACCTCCGTGCGCGTCTGACGCTTGATTTCGGTCTTCTCCATCGTGTCGATGGTCTTGAAAATCTCTTCCAACGCCCGCGTGTCCTGAGCCCGGAAAAACATCCCGTTGGTCATAGCCGCAATCTGTTTCATCAGGTCGATGTCAAATTCCTGACGCATGCCCGGAAGAAATCGACCGGAACGGTCGGGCAGCGGGATGCGGTGCATGCCTTCAGTGCCAACGGCGATGGTGTAAATCCGTACTCCGAACGTCTGGGCCAGTCGGGCCGCATCGAGCGGGGTCAAATTACCGGAGTTGTTCGATCCATCCGTGATCAGTACGATGATTTTGCTTTTGACTTCGGTGTCGCGTCCTTCCAGTCGGCGGGCAGCCGCTCCGATGGCCGACCCAATGGCGGTCCCATCTTCCACGAGGCCGATTTTGACTTGCTCACTGAGGGTGTTGAGCAGCCAGTCATGGTCCAGCGTGAGCGGACTCGGGACATACGGGCGGCCGGCAAAAGCGACTATCCCAATTCGGTCACTGCGACGCCCCTGAATGAAATCACGAGTGACTTTTTTCGCCGCAGACAACCGGTTGACCGTCTGATTGCCTAACGTCATGTCCTCAATCGACATCGAGAGTGAGACGTCGATGGCGAGGAAAATTTCAATGCCGCTGGCGTCGATGGTTTCCCGGGTGCGGACGTGTTGCGGGCGGGCCATGGCGGCGACCATCAGGATGAGGGTGACGAAGGGCAGGGCTGTCGAGAGCGCGCCCATGGCGGACCGTCCGGGCTTGCTGATCTGGCGCAAGAGATGGAGCGAGGAGAAGGCCACGGCTGGGCCGGTGCCGCGGGCACCGCGCAGGAAAGCCAGTGCCGGCACGAGGAGCAGCAGCCAAAGCCAGTGCGGCTCGGCCCAGCGGCACTCAAGCAGCCACGGCCAGAGCGTGTTAAGATGGAATGACGTCGGCTCCACGAGCAAAAGCAGAGGGTTGGGGATGCGTGAAGGCGTCGTCCCGATGGCGGACGGCCGCCACCAAGGGCGCAGGAATGAAAGGGGGCGGTAATACCGTGGCGCCCACTGGCACGGTGGTGGAAATTTCGGGAGTCTGGGCGGACGCGGGAGAATCAGCCGAACTTATTTCGGCGGATTCTGTACCAGCCGCGGCGGCGTCCGCTGGCGCGGGCGGCAGCGGCGGCGGGAATGGTATCGACGGCCGCAGTGACTCAGGTTGTGGCGGCGGTTGTGGCGACGCAGGCTGGGCTGAAGGCACTGATGGCACTGAGGGCACTGATGGCACTGAGGGCACTGAGGGCACTGAGGGCACTGAGGGCACTGAGCTGGAAGGCAGTGGTGGTGGGGTTTGACTGACGGCGAGTGGCGGCAGCGGTGGCGGGAAATGCGGCGGCGGGGTGATCGGTGGGCGGGCGAGGCTGGCCCGCACTGATTCGGTGGCGGCGAGGGCGGCGTCGATGAGCGAGGTGCGTTGGTAGAGCGGCGAGCTAGCGCCGGCGAACTTCAGGGCGTCGCACTGGGTGAAGACGTCTTCGAATGGGCGCAGGAACGGGAGTGGGGGAGGGGCGCCGTGGCGGCGGGTGGCGGCGGCGGTGGTTCCGAACAATTCTTCGGTGGTCCGGTAGTGAGCGAGCAGGCCGTGTTGGCGTTGGAGGTATGACCGGACGGCATCGCCGACTTTCTGCCCGATTTCGACGGCGGGCTGGGTAGCGGCCAGCGGGTGCAGGGCGGCCAAGCGTTCGCGCAAGTGATCGAGTGCGGGTTGCGGTGGTGGTGGCACGGCGCGTTGGCGCACCCGCCATTTCCACCAGAGCCAGACGGCAGCGAGCAGCAGGGCTCCGGTGCAGCCGCCAAAAATCCACCAGACAATCTGCTGCACTTCTTCCGGCGAGGAAAACGGCGGCGGGGTTGGCGGCGAAATATCTTTAAGTTCGGGGAATGGCGGCATTGGGAGCAGCGGGCGGCGGATCCTGACAGATGCGAAGCGTCACCGCATCCACAAAGTATTTGCTGGAACTGACCGACAAGGGTGGGGGACGGTTCCGCAGGAGACGTGATTTTTATCGGCGTTTTTCGCGTTTTCGAAAGAAGGCATGTAAAGCGGGTTGAAAGTCGGTGTCGGTGCGCACGGCGATTTTATCGATGGCGAGGGAGGTGCAGGCTTGGTCGATTTCCGTCTGCCAGGCGGCGCGAAGTTCGGCGTAGCGGGCGCGGACGCGGGGGTTGTGAGTATTGACGACGATTTCTTCGCCGGTTTCGGGATCGGCGAGGCGCACGCGGCCGGCCATGGGCAATGCCTCCTGCGCTGGATCACTGAGCTGAATGGCCACCACGTCGTGACGGACGGCCGCCGTGCGCAGTGAATCCACCAGGCCGGGGAATTGAAAATCGGACAGCAGCAAAACCAGACACCGGCGGCTGGTGTGACGGGAAATGAGGTCGAGCGCGGACTTGGGACGGGTCGTTTGTCCGCGGGCCGGAGCATACAGAATTTCCCGAATCATCCTCAATACCTGACGGCGGCTTTTCGCCGGTGGTAAAAATAACTCGACATCATCGCTGAACAAAACCAATCCGCACTTGTCCTGATTGTGAATGGCCGAAAACGCAAAAGCTGCCGCTACCCGCGCCGCTAGCATCCGCATGGATTGATCACCGCTGCCATACAACGTGGAACCACTCACATCGACCGCCACATAGACGGTTAATTCGCGCTCCTCGACATATTTTCGGATGAAGGGAGTGCCCTGTCGCGCGGTCACATTCCAGTCGATGCTCCGCACTTCATCCCCTGGCTGATATTCGCGGAAGTCGTCGAAATCGATGCCCTGTCCTTTAAAAACCGAGTGGTATTCACCGCCTGCCTTGCTGCGGACAATACCGCGCGTGATCAGCTCGATGCGGCGCACTTCCTTCACCAAGGCGGCAACGGCGTCCGCCTCGGTGGCGCTGGGGAGTGGCGGAGGAGTAGTCAGCACAGTGAAAATGCGGGATGGACGAGGTCGGTCGGGCTGCGGGGCCGCGGGGCGGATGAGCGGGGTGTTACGGAACTGGCAGTTTGGCGAGGATGCCGTCGATGATGGCCTCGGTGGTTACGCCTTCGGCCTCGGCTTCGTAGCTGAGGAGAATGCGGTGGCGCAGAATGTCGTATGACAAGTCCTTGATATCCTGAGGCGTAACGTAAGCCCGGCCTTTGAGGAAGGCCAGTGCTTTGCTGGCGAGAGTGAGATTGATGGTGCCGCGCGGGCTGGCTCCGGCGCGAATCAGGTTTTTCCAGCCGGGCTTGATTGTGTCCGGCTGGCGGGTGGCGGAAATGATGTCGACAATGTAATCCTTGATCGAGCCATCGACGTAAATTTCATTCACGAGGTGCCGCGCTCTGATGACCGCCGCGCCGTCAATAATCGCTTCGGTGGTCAGCTTGGGGGCGGAGGTCGACATGAGATCCAAAATCTGCCGTTCCTCTGCTTTCGTTGGGTAGTCGACGCGTACTTTCAGCAGGAAACGGTCGAGTTGCGCCTCTGGGAGCTGGTAGGTTCCTTCCTGATCGATCGGGTTCTGGGTGGCTAGGACGAGGAAGGGGTCGGGTAATTTGTAGGTAGTGTCCCCGAGCGTGACTTGTTTTTCCTGCATGGCCTCGAGCAGGGCGGACTGCACCTTGGCGGGCGACCGGTTGACTTCATCGGCGAGGATCAAGTTGGCAAAAATCGGGCCGAGTTTGGGTGTGAACTCGCCTTCTCGCGGGTTGAAAATCAAGGTCCCCAGCAAATCGGCGGGCAGCAAGTCCGGGGTAAACTGAAGGCGTTTAAAATTGACGCTCAGCGTGCCGGCGAGTGCTTTGACGGCTAGGGTTTTGGCCAGGCCGGGCACGCCTTCGAGCAGGACGTGGCCGTTGGTCAGCAACCCAATGAGTAGTTTTTCGACCAGATTATCTTGGCCGACAACAACGCGGGCCATCTCGGCGCGGACTTGAGGGACCCAGGCACCTTCTTCGGCGATGCGCTGGGCGAGTTCTGGGGTGGATCCGGACATGACTGGCGATGGTAGGAGCGGGTGTCAAAAAAAGCAAAAGCCTTGATGCATGCTTCCTCCTCTCGTCCCCGGGCCCGCAAATTCATTGAGCCGGAGCAGAGGATGTATATAATGAGTCCATGAATGCTCGAATTCTAGGAATCCTCGTCGCGTGGAGCGGGCTGCTGCTTCCCGGGTGGTCGGCGTTGGTTTTCGATACCGAGGTGGCCACGGAGACGGCGGCCCCGACCGAAGAGACGCATCAATCGAAATTTATTTTTAAGAACGACGGACCCGGAGTGGTGACGATTTCCGAGGTGCAGACGACGTGCGGATGTCTGGGGGCAACGGCAGACAAGATGTCGTATCAGCCGGGCGAGAGCGGGGTGATTTCAGCCACTATCAAGCTGGGGACATTTGAGGGCGAGATTGTGAAGTCGATTTATGTGCTTTCGGACGACCCGCAAAATCCGAAGCGGATGTTGCAGATGAAGATCACAATTCCGCGATTGATGGAGGTGTCGCCGGAGGTGACGACATGGGCGGTCGGGGAGGCGCCAACAGCCAAGACAGTGACGATCAAGGTGCTGCGTGATGATCCGATTGAATTGACAGCCGTCAGTTCGACCCGTGATAATTTCCTGATCGAGATGAAGGAGGTGGAAAAAGGTCGGTCGTACGAAGTGGTGATGACGCCGAAATCGACGGCCGAGCCGACCTTGGGGGCGGTTAAGCTCGAGACCAACTGTGAGCTGACGCGGTACAAAAACCGTCTGATTTTCGTCAATGTGGTGCGTTCCCGCCGGCCGGCGGCGGCTGCGGCACCGGGGGCTGCAACACCGGCGGCTGCGGCCCCGGCGGCTGCGGGAGCACCGGCGGTTAAACCAGCGGGCTAATGAAGGCGTTGTTTATACAGGCGGTGGTATTGGTGGTGTTGGCGGCGGCTGGGGGGTGGCTGAGTTTTCGGCACCATCCTGAGGCGCCGGCGTTGTATTTGCATCTCGAGACGCAGGTGGCGGAGGGCGAGGTGAGTTTAGCGATGGTGCGCGAGCTGGAAGCGGCTGGCGGAGTGTTGTGGATTGATGCGCGGGTGCGATCTGAGTATGAGCGGGAGCATGTCCCAGGGGCGGTGCTTTTGAATGAGCAGGAGTGGGAGCAGCTGATGTTTGAGGCGGTGGAAACGCTTTCGCGGAATGACAAGCCGGTGGTGATTTATTGCGATGCGCAGCGGTGTGATGCCAGTCACCGGCTGGCGGAAAAGCTGCGGGATATCGGACAGCCGGATGTTCGAGTGCTGGCTGGTGGCTGGCAGGCATGGAAATCGGGGCAGGCCCGTTGAAACGGCGGCGACGGTGGCTGCGGGCTGCGACGGTGATTGGGTGGGGAATCGATGTTCGGGCCGTTGCGCTGGCTTCCGGGGCGGCCATAGTTCTTTTATGATCTGTGTTCGTTGGCTGGCAGTGTGTGGTGGCCTCGCGGTTTCTTCGGCCGCGCCGGCTGCGCCGGGAGAAGAATTTGCTGGAGTCGTGGCCGGTTTTTCCCAGCTGGAATGGTTGGCGGGAGCCGGTTTGAACGAAGAGCCATTGGACAATAATGACTGGCTTCCGGAATTTGAGGGGGCGGCCGCCGTGGAAGTAGAATTGTCGAACCCGCATTTCGCGGCGGCCGATGCTCTCGGGCGCGTCTTTATCGCCGACAAAGCGTCGCACAGTATTTTGCGCATTGATCCTGACGGCCGGGTCTTTACGCATGCGGGGCTTCATGTGGCGGGGACGGGTCAGCTGCCAGCGGCTCCCGCGACCACGCAGGCGCTGGACTCGCCCAACGGTCTGTTCGTGAAGCCGGATGGCACGGTTTTTATCTATGATACGGGCAATCACCGCATCCGCCGCGTCGCTCCGGATGGCACCATGACCACCGTGGTCAATGATGCTTCTCGGACCTATAGCGCTATCGGGCGCGGGCTGTGGGTCAGTCCGGATGAAAAAACCGTGATCTATACCGACGGCACCGTCGTCAAACAATCGCGCAATGGCGTCATTACCACCCTGGCCACCGGTTTTGAGGAATTGGGGAACATCGACGTGCATCCACTGACCGGACAGCTCTACGTCACGGATCGCGCTTCCACCGATACCACAAAAAGTGCTGTCTGGCGGCTCGAGGTCGATGGCACCCGGACGCGCGTGGCTGGCAACGGCGAGGTCTCTGGCGGCGGGGATGGATGGCCCGCCACCGAGACGTATCTTGACCAAGTCCGCGGCATCGCCTTTACCCCCAGCGGTGGATACTACCTCTGCACTCACAAGGGCGGAGATGTCTGGTATGTGGATCTGGATGGCATCATCCACCTCTTTCTGCAGGGACGTGGCTCGGGAAATCGCAACGACGGCAATGGCCAAAGTCCGCCCGTCACCGGGTTCGACGTCCTCAGTGAACCCCGATCCGTTTCGCTGGCACCGAATGGCGACGTCCTCATCGCGACCAATGACACCGGATATATTCGACGCGTGCGCCACGCCGAGGCCCCGCGGCAGCCCGCCCCGGAATGGCTGACCGTGGCCGTGCCGCGCCAAGGCAGTCATCACTTGCGGTGGACCGCCATTTCAGGCTCAGTCTATCTCGTCGAGCGCAGCGTGAACCCCGCCCAGAATGACTGGACCGTAGTCGCCGTCACCGTGCCAGACAGCGGGGTGGGGGAGTGGTCCGGCCCGGCTGTGCCGGCCGCCGAAAATTTATTTTATCGCATCGCCCCACCGCGTTGAAGTCGGCCGACCGGTGGCTTGGCCGATGGGCGCCGTCGTTTCGGCTCCGGATCTTCTGTAGCCGTGGGTCGCTGACCCCGGTCGTGGCGCCGAACGTCTCGCCGAACGTGTTTTGGCCGAGGCCGACGGCCGGATTCGAAGAAGTGGTTTCGTATCGGTGTCTTGAGGGATGTGGCCTGGGGGCCAAGTGTGGAAACCGGGGCCAGCGTACCCGGCTACAGTGGCGGCTTGGCCGCCTGCGCCGTTGTTTCGG
>CAJBME010000286.1 GCA_903954065.1 uncultured bacterium | reverse complement strand
CGTGAATGCGGGTTTCATCTATTCAACATCGTCATCCCCAAGATACCGACGTTCTCGTTGTTCGGGAGCTTGATGGAAGCAATCGTCTTGCCCGCCGGGATCTGGTACGCGTAGCCGTAGACGTAGTTGGTCTCCGAATGGACATTACCAACCTGATTCACCCTTTCGGACTGCTTCTGGATGATCGCTTCCTTCGCGTAGTTCTGGGGCCCAGTCCAGTCGCTGAACGACTGCGTCCACCCGTCCGTCGTCCCATCGGTGAAGGTCAGCGTGATTTGCTGGTTTTGCTGACTCCCATTGGCCGCGGCGCCGGCGAGGTAGAGCCAGCCATAGTCGCCCTGTGGCAGGCTGATGGTCTGACCTTTGGCCTGGACGAAGTTATTCTGCCCGTTATTAGAATTTGGCACCGGACCGAAGTTGAAGGTCGCCCCGCTCCAGCTCACCGTGGATTGGAGATTCCCGGAGTAGTAATAATACCCACCGCCGTCGAAGCCTTGGCGGTTGGCCACTTGGGTATTCCCGTTGGCGATCCCCCACGAGGTGTAGGCGCCCGACAGGTTCACCGGGGTTGAGTTCGACATCTGGACGTCGAGCAGGCGAACGTTCGTGTTATAGGGCAGCGTGATGCTGGCCAGCGTCTTGCCGACCGGGATCGAGTAGCTGTAGCCGTAAATGTGGTTGGTGAACTGGTTGGTGCCGCCCGTCGATGTGTTGCGGTAAGACTGGGTCGAGACGATCGCCTCGTGGCCATAGTTCTGCGGACTACCCCAGTCGCTGAACGACTGGGTCCAGACCACACTCGATCCGTCGGTGAAGTTGAGCCTGATCGGCTGGTTCTGCTGGGACCCGTTCACTCCCGCGCCGGCCAGATTCAGCGTGTTGTAGCCGCCCTGTGCGACATTGATCGTTTGTGCGGCGGCCCAGAACGAATTCGGTTGGTTTGGAACGGCGAGGTTAAAGGTCACCCCATTCCAAGCCAACAGGCTGCCGACCCGCATCCCGCCCGTCGCCGCATTCCCCATCGCCTGCCACGAGTATGCGTAGCCGTTGTCATCCAAGCCATTGGTGGCGAATGACGTGCCATCGGTGGATATACCGGGAGCCGTGTACGGTTGCTGCGGAATCGTGTTTCCGGCGGCATCGATTTGATGGCCCACTAGGGCACCTACCCCCGCGAAGTTCGCGGACGAGACGGTGAAATACGTCGGGCCAGCGCCGAGGGTGAGGCCGTCGAATACGACCGAGGTGGAAGTCGTTTTGATGGTCTGGAAAAAATCGCCCTGCGACACCGTCGCCGTATAGGAAAACGCCGGCGAGCCACCATTCGCCGACGGGGGTTGCCACCCCAGAGTCATTTGCCCGGCAGCAGGGCCGAAGACAGCGGCCAGATTGCTTGGCCCGGTCGGGGGAGGACCCACAATTTGCTGGACGTTGTTGCTGGCCATGTTCGCCACCCAAAGCGATCCGTCCAAACCCAGGGTGAGGGTTTGGGCGCTAGCGCCAACAGCAAAACCTGGCAGAGCCCTCCAAGCACCGTTTTTGTTCACGATCTGCTGGACGGTATTATTGCTGCTGTCCATCACCCATATCGACCCGTCCAAGCCCGTGACCACGGCCCTCGGAGAAGGGCCAACAGTAATGTCTGGCCCGAAATCCCAAGCACCGTTTTTGTTTACCATCTGCGTAACCATGTTGTCGTTCGTAACCCAGATCGACCCGTCCGCACCCGTGGTGACGCCGAAGGTCGTTAGGGGGAATTTGAACCCAGGCAATGACGTCCATACGCCGTTGACTTTTGAGATCGGATCGATTTGTTTATCATGCGCCACCCAGATCGATCCATCAAGACCCGTGGTGAGGCCGACGGGAAATTTACCAACAAGCAAATCTTCTTTGAGCTCCCAGGAGGTTTCGCCTATGTTCACGAACTGGAGAACGGATTGGGCGATAAAGCTCGACACCCAAAGTGACCCGTCCAAGCCCACGGTGAAATAAGTGGGGCTCACTACAAAGAATCCTGGCTTATAGTCCCAGACGCCGTTCGTGTTCACGAGCTGGAAGATGCTGTTGTATCCATAGTTTGCCATCCAGATCGACCCGTCCGGGGTCGCGGCGAGGTCGTAGATATTTGGGAGAGCAGGAATTGCTGGCTGGGCCGTCCAGACCCCGTTTTGTTTCACGATCTGCGTCACAAGGCCTTGCTCGCCATCAGGGGCAATGCCGAAAGCGCTCCCCACCCAGATCGACCCGTCTAGACCAGTCGTGAGGGCTTGGGGTTGCGGGAAGGCAATCGGCGCTTGCCCGAAGCTGGCTTGGGCCGCCACACTCGTCCCCACCGCATTTGAGGCCGTGACCGAAAACGCATAGCTATTCGCCGGCGAAAGCCCCGTGTAGGTGACCGATGGATCTGTGGTGACCTGCGTCTGCGTCGACGAACCGGAGCCCGTCAACGTCGTCATCGTCACGGTGTAGCTGGTCGCATTGCCCGTGGCCGGGGCATTCCAGGAGGCGGTGAGTGTGCCTACGCCGGTCGCCGTAGCGGCGAAGTCTCGCACAGCCGTCGGGGCCACTTCGGGGGGAACGGACTTGACGGGCTTCAATCGGTAGAATCCTTTCAACGCATTTCCCAACTCATGCCGGAAATTACCGGTGGCATTGTTGGGAGAGAGGGCGTTCCAAGTCACCGTGTCCAAGCTGTGCTCGAGGAGGACCGGGCCGCTGAGCAAATGGTTCCACGAAAGGACGACGCTGTTGGTGGCGCGGTCAACGACGATGTCAAGAGAGGGGAGCTTCGACAAAGCTGGTGGACGAGACGGGTTGGCGAGAGCGTGCCCCGTACACAAGGCTAGTAGGGCAGCCGCGCTGCGCAAAAGAAATGGGTGGAGTGGCATGGACGTGGGTTAAAAGCTGGGGCCGAGGATGGGTATCAAATTTTTAAAACAGATACTCAGTCACGGTAATTTTATCTTTTTAAGAAGCCCGGCAGCAAAGTCAAATTCCAAGTACGCCACAGGCAGTTTTCCCTACACCTCGCCCGGGGCAGCTTTGCCGCCAGTGGATACAGGTGGCATGACACGTTAGGAAAGGTGTTCGAATGACGCTGGAATTGGTACGCTTCCACCTTCGCCACGGATTCAACTCGATGGTCCGCGCCGCGGAATAGGCTGAAGCGAAGAACCGGCAGAAGTCGCCCGGCTTTGGCTGGATCAAAGAACCTCCGAAGGCGATTCCGCCTTTCCGGGATTGATCGAAGTGGCGCAAACGAGGGAGTGATGAAAGAGGTAGAGAGGAACGTCCTTCTTGCCATCATCACCGGCACCGATTGAGGCCAATTTGAGGCTTAAAACCTTGCTTTTCTGCTCGTCTACGTGCCTTTAACAGGCGCTTCTATCAGTCCTTATTTCCTCTATAAACCTCTCACTATGAGGCTTTAAAGCTGGAGCCGATGGCCAGATTCGAACTGGCGACCCGCTCATTACGAATGAGCTGCTCTACCCCTGAGCTACATCGGCGTTGGAGATGCGGAGTGTGCTCTAGTGCGGCGTATTTGCAAATGGAAAGCGGGGGCAGGGTCGAGATCGGGGTCGGTTGCGGGCTGGGAGCTGGGCGGAGGGGGGCTCTGACAGTCTGGGGGGCGGCAGCGACAGTGCGACCTCTGCACCCAGTGATTGCATCGAGCGCCAGTCGCGGCGATGGAGAGGAGTTTCCGATGTCTGACCCTGATTTTGCCCCATCCATTGACGAGCCCAGCGCTTTGTCCACCCCCACTCACACCAGTGCTGATGCGGCCCGGGCCGCGCGGGAGGTGGGGCGGCGGCGGACATTTGCGATCATTTCCCACCCGGATGCGGGCAAGACGACATTGACCGAGAAATTTCTTTTGTATGGCGGCGCGGTGCAGCTGGCCGGCAGTGTCACCTCTCGCAAAGACCAGCGCTCGACCACGAGTGACTGGATGGAGTTGGAGCGCCAGCGCGGCATTTCCGTTTCCTCGACGGTGCTGCAATTTGAGTATGGCGGGTGCTGTGTGAATTTGTTGGACACGCCTGGGCACAAAGATTTCTCTGAGGACACGTACCGGGTGCTGACGGCGGTTGATGCGGCGGTCATGGTCATTGATGCGAGCAAGGGGATTGAAGCGCAGACGTTGAAGCTCTTTGAGGTATGCCGACGCCGGGGGGTACCGATTTTCACATTCATGAACAAGCTGGACCGTCCATCGCGTCCGCCACTGGATCTTTTGGATGAACTGGAGCGAGTTTTGGGATTGGGGGCGCTGCCGGTCAACTGGCCGCTCGGGAGCGGGCAGGATTTTCGCGGAGTCTATGACCGGCAGACGAAGCAAGTGCATTTGTTTGAGCGGGTGACGGGCGGGGCGTATCGGGCGCCGGTCGATGTGCGGGACATCCATGATCCGGCGGTGCGCGACCGTCTCCCGGACCATGTGTATGCGCAGGTCACGGAGGAGCTGGAGTTACTGGAGGGGGCGGGCGAGACATTTGCGTTGAGCGACGTCCGGGCGGGTCGGCTGACCCCGGTCTTTTTTGGCAGTGCGGCCAACAATTTCGGGGTGCAGTTATTGCTCGACCGGTTTCTGGCGCTGGCGCCGCCGCCGGCGTCGCGGTTGTCGGGTGAGCGAGTGATTGAGCCGGCGGCCCCGGATTTTTCTGGATTTATTTTTAAAATCCAAGCGAACATGAACCCGAAACATCGGGATTACGTGTCGTACCTGCGGATTGTCTCGGGCGAATTTGCCCGCGACATGGCGGTCACCAACACGCGCACCGGCAAGAAATTGCGACTCGGAAATTCCCAACGGTTGTTTGCCCGGGAACGGGAGACGGTCGACGAGGCGTGGGCCGGAGACGTGGTCGGCCTGGTGGGCAACTACGATTTTCTGATTGGCGATACGCTCGCGGAAGACCCGACTATTACGTTCGACGAAATGCCGCGATTTGCGCCGGAATGCTTCGCTTTCCTGCACAATAGCAGTACCGCCAAATTTAAACGCTTTCGCGATGGACTGGACCAGCTGCTCAAGGAAGGAGTGGCGCAAAACTACGACCTGACCGACACCGGAGTCCGGATCCCGCTGCTGGGAGCGGTCGGGCCGCTGCAGTTCGATGTGCTGAAATACCGCATTGAAAATGAATATGGAGCGGATTGCCGACTGGAAAGCGCGCCCTGGAATCTCGTCCGCTGGATCCGCGAAAAAGAACCAGCCACGGAAGCCGGGGGCTCGACCGCCAAGACCACCGGAGCGCGCCGCCCCCACCCAGAGCGGCCAACCATCGTTTTACCCAGCGGCTGCGCCCTAGCCCAAGACAGCCGGTCCTCTTGGGTGGTTCTGTGCCCCAGCGAATGGACATCGAGGTATCTGGCCGACAACAATCCCAAATGGGAAGTCAGCACCACCCCGCTTTAAAGCGCCCCAGACTTATCCGAGCACGGACGCGACGGCCATGACCAGCATTACGGAATTTTCGATGATGGTCACGGTGGACATGGGCAGGTTAATGCCGGTGCCGAGGCAAGCGCAGCGGATCGATTGTTTAGAAACCACGGCGCGGATGATGCCAGCCAGGCCGACAGCCATGATGATGGCGGTCGCGATATTGGTGGCCGCCGGAGCGATATTTGTCAGGTAGGCGAGGCCGAGAACGAGTTCGATGAATGGATAAGCTCGTCCGTATCCCGGCAGGACGCGGGCGACGAGGTCGTACCCGCGGAAGGCCGAGGCAAAACCGGCCACATCGAGGAATTTAAAGAAAGAAAAAACGAGAAAGAAACCCGCCATGAACAAACGCATGGCCAAGGCTCCATCCCACGATCCGGTGGCCGCTAAAAAGCCGATGACGGTGAGGAGGATGTACCCGAAAACCAGCAGAAGTGGCTTGTACGTGACCAGCCACGCTGGCGTCCCGGAAGGCCGCGAGCGCCCTGCCCCCGCAGTGTCCACGCGCCGGTTGCCCACCCCCGAGGGACGGGCGGCGGAGGTGCCAGCTGCCACCGTAGCCGGGCCCGGGCCCGGGCCCGCGGACGCCGCAGCGGGCAGGCTGCTAGATGATTTGAACCGACTGGAAACAGCGACCGGCGCCGGCTGCGGTGGTTTGACAGCGACGGGGACAGGTTCTCCGACCACCGAGAGCTGGTACTCGCCAATCGTCACCAGCCAAGCATTGAGCACCTGCAGGGTGGTTCCATCCATGGCCGCCACGCGCGCCTGGTCCGGATCGCGAGTCACGTCGACCCGCGCGACCTTCGGGTGCGAACGCAGGCGCCGGTGGACTTTTTCAACGCAACTTTCACAATGCAGACCGCTGAGGGTATAGATTTGCTCATCCATGAAGCCGCCACCATGGCACCCAGTGGGGATCGAGCAACCCCGGGCCCTAAAAAGTGCCGGACGTACGGCAAACCAACACGGCCGGCAAACCGACCAGCCTCATCCATGAAGGCCCGGCCGTCAGGACCAGACCCGCCGTCCCCTCCCCTCCACCGACCAAAAACCGCGGACACGACCGCCGCTATCGTTCTGACAGACGCGGCCACCGCACGGGCCGACCTCACATCGCCAGCAGCTTCTCATGAATGCAGCCGAATCCACCATTGCTGAAAACCACCACCACGTCGTCCGGGCGGACCAGCGGCGCCAGCCGGGCAACAATGGCATCGGCATTCGGCTCGACAAAACACGTCCGTCCATGAGTCGTGCGGATCGTCTCGACCAGCCGGGCGACATCGAGCCGGTCGTCGGCCGGCACCTTGTGGGCCTCGAAGATTTCCGATAAAAGCACGCCGTCTGCTGTGGCTAGGGCGGTGGCCAGCTCCTCCTGAAACACTTTTCGTTTGGTGGTATTCGAGCGCGGCTCGAACAAGGCCCAGAGCCGGGCCCCGGGCTGGACAAACCGGTCGCGCAGCGCCTGGGCCGTTTCCCGAATGGCCGTTGGATGATGGCCAAAGTCATCGATAATCATCACTCCTCCAGCGGTCAGGCCCCGTACGGTTTGGCGGCGGGAGACCCCGAGAAAGGTGGCCAGACCGGTGCGGATCTGGTCGTCGGACACACCGGCAAACCGCGCCGCACACACCGCCATCGCAGCATTCCGCACGTTGATGGCGCCGTCCATTGGCACCATGAATGGTTCCCCGTTCAGGCAAAAAGTCATACCTTGACGGGCGGACTCGACAGCCGTGAGGCGGTAGTCGCATGATTCGTTCATTCCAACGGTGGCCATCGGGGCCGGACAGGCCGTCATCATGGCTGCCTTGTTTTCCCGAGTGGCCGCCAGCGCCTGGGCGTCGTCACCATTGACCAAGACCAGTCCATTTTGCGGCACCAGTCGAAGCATGCGATTGAAGGACAACTGGATGCTTTGGAGGTCGGGGAAAATGTCCGCGTGATCGTATTCAAGGTTGTTCACGATGACAAGTTCAGGAAGATAGTGGACAAATTTCGACCGTTTATCAAAAAATGCGGTATCGTATTCGTCTCCTTCGAGCACGGTGAATTCGCTCTGGGTGAAGCGACCGCCTTGTCCAAAATTCCCGGTCAGGCCGCCGATCATAAAGGACGGATTGACGCCGGCACTTTCCAAAATCCACGTCAGCAGGCTGGTCGTTGTCGTTTTGCCATGGGTGCCAGTGACCACAAAATTACGCCGACCACGCAAAAACTGGTGTTTGAGCAGCTCCGGTAGCGAGGTGTAAAGCAGGCGACGATTCAACACCTCTTCGCACTCAGGATTTCCGCGGCTAATGGCATTACCAATCACAATGACGTCGGCTTCCGCTGGAATGTGGGACGCACTAAAACCCTCCTGAACCGTGACCCCCTTGCTCTGCAGGAATGACGCCATTGGTTCATAAATTCCTGAATCAGAACCAGTAATAGTAAATCCACGGTCCTTCATGGCCGCCGCGACAGCCCCCATGGCGGTGCCACAGATGCCAATAAAGTGATAATGCTGACCAGATGCGGACATGATGCGGGATGGGGAAAAACGAACAGGAAGCCTAGAAGAAATTTCCCCCGGGCCAAGAGGAAATTTTTCACGCGCGGTCGCTGCCAATTCCGGCTTGAACCCACCCGCCACGGCGAGTACACACTGGAACGCGCCCGTCGCCTGAAAACCCGTTCAGGCCGGGCGCGTCTTCATTTCCGCACCCATGAGCATCCAACGCGCCCTGCTGTCCGTGTCTGACAAGACCGGCATCGTCGAATTTGCCCGCCAGCTCCATGAGAAAAACGTCGAGCTGCTCTCGACGGGAGGGACGGCCCGCGCCCTGCGCGACGCCGGTCTCCCGGTCATCGAAGTCAGCGACTACACTGGATTTCCCGAATGCCTGGACGGGCGGGTCAAATCATTGCATCCGAAAGTCCATGGTGGCTTCCTCTACATCCGAGGGAATCCGGATCATGAAGAAGCCGCGGCCCGGCTCGGCATTCCGCCCATCGATCTGGTCGTCGTCAATTTATACCCATTTGAACAGACCGTCGCCGAACCCGACGTCAGTCTGGATCATGCCATCGAAAACATTGATATCGGAGGCCCTGCGATGCTGCGGGCGGCGGCCAAGAACCATGCGGCCGTGACCGTCGTCACCGATCCGGCTGATTATGATGAAATCATCGAACAGATGGGCGATCATGACGGCGACACCACGCCCGGACTGCGCCGGAAACTGGCGGTCAAAGTGTACCAGCGGACAGCCGCCTATGACGCCGCCATCGCGACCTATCTCGGCAGTCAGTACCAGCAAAAAAACAACTTCGTGGCCAGCCTACCGCTGCACAGCGTACTGCGGTATGGCGACAACCCGCACCAAGCAGCCGCCCTCTACGGACGTTTTGGCGACTTTTTCGAGCAGCTGCATGGCAAAGACCTGAGTTATACGAATGTCCTTGATATTGAAGCCGCAGCTGAACTCATTCTCGAGTTTGATCTCCCCACGGTCGGGATTTTGAAACACACCAACCCCTGCGGTGTCGGCTCCGATGCAGAGGATCTGCGGGCCGCTTGGGACAAGGCGTACGAGACCGACAAGCAGGCGCCCTTTGGCGGCGTGATTGTCTGCAACCGCCCGGTGACCGAAGCACTGGCCCGCGTCATTTCCGAAATCTTCACCGATCTGGTGATCGCGCCCGGCTTTGAGGCGGCGGCCCGTGCCATTTTCCAGAAGAAAAAAGCGTTGCGGCTGATCCAGTATACGGAGGCGTTTGCCCGGCAGCTGCAAGTGGCGCCGCCCCCCGTCATTCGCAGCGCCCCCGGAGGGTTACTGGTCATGGAACGCGACGCCCGGGCCCTCGGACTAGAGGGACTGGACGAAAAATGTGTGACCAGCCGCCCGCCCAGCAAGGACGAACTGGAAGCCATGCGCTTTGGCTGGCGCGTCGTCAAACACGTCAAAAGCAACGCCATCGTCTTTTGCGGTAAAGACCGCACCCTCGGCATCGGCGCCGGTCAAATGAGCCGCGTGGATTCCTCGCGCCTCGCCGTCTGGAAAGCCCAAGCCGCCGGCCTCTCACTCGAAGGCTCAGTCGTCGCCAGTGACGCCTTCTTTCCGTTCCCCGACGGCCTGCTGGCCGCCGCCGACGCCGGCGCCACCGCCGCCATCCAGCCAGGAGGCAGCAAGGGCGATCCCGATGTCATCGCCGCCGCCAATGAACGCGGCATGGCCATGTGCTTCACCGGTCACCGCCACTTTTGGCATTAAAAAATGCTCGGCCCAGCCGGCCGCCCTCATCAGGACCACCCAACACGCCCTCAGCCTGCGCGCTGAGGCAGGTGGCGCCCGTCCGGACGGGACGGGCAGGGAAAAGAGGCGCGGCCCTGATGAACATCAGGGTGAACCCATATGCCGGCTAGGGATCAATTACGGGCACACAATGCTCATCCGATGAAACCAGCGGCATCAATGCCGCGTTCTTAGATGAGTCCGGATCATCTTATGACCGGTTCTTCTAAACCCATAGACCCCACGTAGATTAACTTATGAAAAAATACATCGCCTTCGCCGCCGCGGCCGTTCTCTCCGTCATCACCCCACTCCACGCCGCTGAACCAGCGCAAAACGTGGTCGAAATCGCCGCCGGTAACAAAGATTTCTCCACCCTCGTCGCCGCTGTCAAAGCCGCCGGCCTGGCCGAGACACTTTCCGGCAAAGGACCATTCACCGTGTTCGCCCCGACCGACGCCGCTTTTGCCAAACTCCCGAAAGGCACTGTCGAAAGCTTGCTCAAGCCAGAAAACAAAGCCAAACTCGCCGCCATCCTGACCTACCACGTGGTGGGCGCCAAGGTCATGGCCGCTGATGTCAAGCCAGGCAAAGTCAAGACAGTCAACGGTAAAGAATTCGAAGTGAAAGTGGCCGACGGCAAAGTGACCGTCGACGGCGCCACCGTCGTTAAAACAGATATCGTCGGCACCAATGGCGTCATCCACGTCATCGACGCCGTCATCCTGCCAAAAGCCGAGTAGTCAGCTACTCAACTACGAAAGAAGCCGGCGGGACCACCTCCCGTCGGCTTTTTTTATGCCCATTGCGGTGGGATGCAACTTGTGGCTTGCGCGGTGGGCGGGCTGGGGCGATGAAAATTCATGAACGGATTGCTGGCATTGGAAGATGGACGGGTGTTTCGCGGATCGGCCTTCGGGGCGGCCGGGACAGCCACTGGGGAGGCATGTTTCAACACCTCGATGACGGGTTACCAAGAGGTGATCACGGACCCCAGTTATCGCGGTCAGATTGTCTCGATGACCTACCCGTTGATTGGCAACTATGGAACCAACCTAGCGGACCAGGAGAGTTCGCGGCCGCATGTCCGGGGATTTGTCATTGGCGAGTTGAGCCCTATTCCGAGCAACTGGCGCAGCGAGGATTCGCTGGCGGGATATTTGCAAAAGTGGGGGGTCGTCGGGCTGGAGGATATTGACACGCGGGCGTTGACGAAACATTTACGCACGCGCGGGGCCATGCGGGCCGTGATTTCGTCCGAGGCCATGACGGATGACGAGGCGGTGGCGCGGGCGCGGGCGTCCACGCCCATGTCCGGCAGTGATTATGTGAAGGAAGTCTCGACGGCCGACAACTATGTGTGGGACCCATCGTCCACTGAGAGTTGCGAGTGGTCGCTGGCGGGTCCGCTGCCGTTGCCGCCGATCACCAAGCGAGTCGTAGCCTACGATTTTGGCATCAAAACCAACATTTTACGCCGTCTGCGCCAGGAAGGATTTGACGTGCATGTCGTCAATGCCCGCACCACGGCAGAAGATGTCCTGGCTTTGAAACCTGATGGCATCTTCCTCAGCAACGGCCCCGGTGATCCAGCCGCCCTGACCTACGTCCACCGCGAAGTACAAAAATTAGTCGGTAAAAAACCAATCTTCGCCATCTGCCTCGGACACCAGATGCTCGGCCACGCCTTCGGCGGGAAAACCTTCAAATTGAAGTTTGGCCACCGCGGCGGCAACCAGCCGGTCAAAGACCTGCGGACCGGACGCGTCGCCATCACCAGCCAAAATCACGGGTTCGCCGTCGACCCCGATAGCCTGCCCTCCAATGTCGAGGTCACCCACATCAATCTGAATGACCAAACGGTAGAAGGATTGCGGGCCACCGATGCCCCAGTCTTCAGCGTGCAATACCACCCGGAAGCCGCCCCCGGCCCCAACGACGCCCGCTACTTTTTCGCAGAATTCGCCCGCCTCATGGAATCATGACCCCACCAGCCGCCGGATCCCCCACCCCTCCTCCCCCCCCCACTCCCACCCCGCGCCGGCTCCCGTGGTTCCATTTCGTATTTCTCACCCTCCTCGCACTCACCGGTCTGGCCGGCGGCATACTCATGTGGGCCAGCTCGTTGCGCCAACGTCCCGCCCCCGTCATCATCGAAACCAGCCCGCCCACAACGGAGCTCCCGGTCTACGCCACCCTTCGACAGTCGCTGACCGCCACCGAACGGTCCGGTCAAACCGTGACCACCACCGCCCTGCGCGGGAAAGTATGGGTCGCCGCCTACACCTACACCCGCTGCCCCAGAGGCTGCCTCGGCGTCGTCGCCACCATGCTCAAACTCCGCGATGAATTCAGCTCGGAGCCGCGGTTTCACCAAGTGTCAGTGGCCGTCGACCCAGCCTACGACTCCCCCGAGATACTGAAAAATTTCGCCGCGGCCGCCGGCATCAACGACACCGACGCGTGGTGGTTCCTCAGCGGCGAACAATCGTCCCTACGATCGTTCGTAACCAACCAGCTCGGATTCGCTCAAGCCATCGAAATCCCGCCCGCCGAGCGCTTGAGCGAATTTGATACCCTCGGTCATGACTTGCGCATGGCCTTGATCGACACCGAAGGCCGACTGCGAGGGTATTACGAAGTGCAAAACGAGGACGCTCCGACCGCCCAGCTGCACCAAGAAAGATTGCGCGCGGATATCCGCCGGTTGCTGGAGGAAAAATAGCAGAGCTGAAGCGATGGACCCGCGCTGTCACTGGCGGCGGTTCTGGCTTCAGGTCATCCCACGGCCGACTCGCACGGTGGCAGGAGGCGCCACGGGGCGGCGGAAATCCCTATTTGACTAGTGGAGATTAAATCGACTAGGCTCCATCCGTGCGGTCATTTTCGGGCTGCCTTGTTTATGAATTCGACACGATTGAGCCGGCGACAGTTTTTGCGACTTCTACCCCCGGCGGCGGCGGGTGTGGGTGGGGTGTCGTGTTCTCCGGCGGCGCGGGTGACGGCGGACGGTCGGCCGATTGTTCGGTTCGGGCATTTTCCGAATGTCACGCATGTGCAGGCGCTGGTGGCGCATCAGTGGTGGCGGCAGGGCGAGTGCTGGTTCAAGCAGCGATGCGGGGTGGAGATTGAGTGGTTTATTTACAATGCGGGGCCATCGGTGATGGAGGCATTTTTCACGCGGGCCTTGGATTTGAGTTACAGTGGTCCGAGCCCTGTTTTGAATGCGTATGCGAAGTCGGCGGGCGCGGAGCCGCGGATTTTGGCGGGGGCGGCCAGCGGCGGATCGGCGCTGGTGGTGCGCCCGGCGTCGGGCATCACGCAGGCTTCGGACTTTCGCGGCAAGCGGGTGGGCACGCCGCAACTCGGCAACACGCAGGATGTGCAATTGCGGGCTTGGCTGAAAGATCAGGGGTTTACCATCTCACAGACGGGCGGCGATGTGCTGGTCATTCCGACGTCGAATGCCGACCAGCTCGGGCTTTTTGCCAAGGGCAGTCTGGATGCGGTCTGGACCGCGGAGCCGTGGGCGACCCGGCTGGTGTTGGAATCAGCGGGACGCGTGTTTCTGGAGGACCGCGACACCCCGGTCACACTGCTGGTCGGACGCACGGCGTGGCTGACCGCGCACGCAGAGCTGGCCACCGCGATCACGGCGGCTCATGTGGAACTGACGCAGTGGATTACCGAACATCCAGAAGAAGCCCGAAAAATGATCAAAGCAGAGCTGAAAACCCTGACCACCAGCGCCCCCAGCGATGCCGTGCTCGATGGTGCCCTCGCACGCACCGTGCTCACCACCAAGGTTTCACTGGACTCGCTGCAAAAAATGGTGGCCAGCGCCCAGAAGGTCGGCTTCCTCAAATCCATCCCGCCTCTGGAGCCGCTGCTGGCCGGCGCCGCTGGATAAAATCACGCTCTTACCGATCGCGCCCCCATGAACGCCACCGAAGCCCTGCAACCGATCCAGCCCGCCAAGCTGGTCGTGAAAGACGTGTCCAAATCCTTCACCACCCGTCGCGGATGGTTGCAGGCCTTGGATTGCGTCAGTCTGACGGTCAATGAAGGCGAATTTGTCTGCCTTGTCGGACCCAGCGGCTGCGGCAAAAGCACCCTGCTCAATCTGATCGCCGGCCTCGACACCCCGGATTCCGGTGAGCTGGTCAGTGACGGTCAGCCCATCAAAGGCACCGGGCGCGAGCGCATGGTCATGTTTCAGGAACACGCCCTCTTTCCCTGGCTGGACGTACTCGGCAACGTCCTGTTCGGCCTGAAATTAAAACCCAACCTCACGCCCAAAGACCGAATCGAGGTGGCCCGGTACTACCTACACCTCGTCGGCCTCGAACGCTTTGCTCATGCCAACATCCACGAGCTCTCAGGAGGCATGAAACAACGCGTCGCCCTCGCTCGCGCCCTCGCCCCCAATCCACGCGTCCTCCTGATGGATGAACCCTTCGCCGCCCTCGACGCCATGACCCGCGAACAATTGTACGATGATCTGCAGTTGATCTGGGAAAAACGTAAAAAAACAATTATCTTCGTGACACACAACGTACGCGAAGCCGTTTGTCTCGGGGACCGCGTCATTTTATTCTCCCCCAATCCCGGTCGCATCCGCGAGGAATTTAAAGTCACCTTACCGAGGTCGCGCGATATCAACAGCGTGGAACTCGCCTCGATGGCAACCGAAATCACCCGGCAGCTCAAAGCCTATACCAGACCGGCCGAACCAGCCGAACCCAGTCATACCGCCGCCCCGTCAGCCGCATGAAACGAATCATCGTCGCCGTTTGCTTTTTCGCCGCCCTCATCGCGGTCTGGCAGTCGCTGGTCACCGCCGGCGTCTACTCGCCCGTCCTGCTGCCAGCCCCGAATCAAGTCGGCCACTACCTGCTCAATGCCCTCGCCGATGGTGAACTGCAGTCCGCCGCCTGGATCACCACCAAACGACTCGCCATCGGGTACTCCATCGGCTGCGCCATCGGACTGCCCCTCGGATTAATGACCGCCCGCAGCAAATACCTGAGCGATACCATCGGCGTGCTGGCCCTCGGACTGCAAACTCTGCCCAGCGTCTGCTGGGTGCCTCTCGCCCTGCTCTGGTTCGGCCAAAGCGAGGCCGCCATGCTCTTCGTCGTCATCATGGGGACACTCTGGAGCGTGCTCATCGCCGTCGACAACGGCGTCAAAAACCTCCCGCCCATCTACACCCGCGCCGCCCGCACCATGGGGTCAAAAGGCATCCACACCCTCGTCCGCGTCGTCCTACCAGCCTCCCTGCCGTACGTCATCAGCGGCATGAAACAAGGTTGGGCCTTTGCCTGGCGCTCACTCATGGCCGCCGAAATCTACGTCACCATCATCGGCGGCTACGGTCTCGGCCACCTCCTCCACTTCGGCCGCGAATTGAATGCCATGGACCAAGTCATCGGCGTCATCTTCGTCATCGTCCTCATCGGCCTGCTCGCCGACAAAATCCTCTTTTCCCCATGGGAAAAATTCCTCCACCGCCGCTGGGGAACCGCTAGTAACTAAAGTCCCACCGCCACCGGCCCACTGGCCGCCGGTCGCCCCGCCCCGTTTGCCGTTCTGAAGGGGCAGCGCCCCGCTCCACGCCAGCCCAAGGAACGCCCTAGGATTCGGCGTTTTTAACAATCAGAGAGCGGTAGACCCGATCCGAACGGGGCGCGCGCGGAGCAGGAAGTGAGGCGTCAAGGAGGCGTAAATATCCCACTTTTTGCGCGTGCCTAGGCCCGCATCGTGCTCATCTTACAGTCACGCTCCTTCCCTTTTCAGCTTATCCGTCAACCACACCGCATCGTGCCCATGGCCAAGTCCATCCCGTCCAATCCTCCAGCCATCCGCCCCATCAAAAAACTGATGGTGGCCAACCGCAGTGAGATCGCCATTCGCGTCATGCGCGCGGCGACTGAACTGGGGATTCGCACCGTGGCCATCTATGCCGCCGAGGATCGGTTTTGCCCGCACCGCTTCAAAGCCGATGAAGCCTACGAGCTGAACAAAGAAAAAGGCCCGCTCGGAGCGTATCTCGACATCGAGGGCATCGTCGCCCTCGCCAAAGAAAAAGGCGTCGATGCCATCCACCCAGGCTACGGCTTCCTGTCGGAAAACCCGACGTTCGCGCAGGCCTGCGCCGATGCCGGCATCATCTTCATCGGCCCAGAAGCGAAGATCCTCGACATGATGGGCGACAAGACAGCCGCCCGCGAAGTGGCGCGCTCGGTACAAGTCCCGATTCTCGAAGGCACGGATGAGCCCGTCAGTGACCGCAAGCAGGCGGTGGCCATCGCCAAAAAAATCGGATTTCCCTTAATTATCAAGGCGGCTTTTGGTGGCGGCGGCCGCGGCATGCGCATTGTCCGGGAAGCGAAGGATTTGGACAAATTGCTGGATGAAGCGCAGACGGAAGCCGCACGCGCCTTCGGCAATGGCGCCGTTTTTCTCGAAAAATTCGTCGGCCAGGCCAAACACATAGAGGTCCAGATTCTCGGGGACAAGCACGGTCACATTTTGCATTTGCATGAACGCGATTGCTCAGTGCAGCGACGTCACCAAAAAGTCATCGAGCAGGCACCGAGTTACGGAGTCGATCAAGTCATCATCGACAGCCTCTGTGAGGCCGCCGTCAAGCTGGCCAGGGCCGTGCGCTACACGCACGCTGGCACCGTGGAATTCCTCGTCGATAGCGAGTCAGGCGCTTGGTATTTCATCGAGATGAATCCACGGATTCAGGTCGAGCATACCGTCACGGAAGAAGTGACGGGCATCGACATCGTGCGCAGCCAGATTCTCATTGCCCAGGGCCACGCCTTGCACGACGAACCACTGGGATTGCCGCAGCAGGCCGACGTGGAAAAATCCGGTTATGCCATCCAGTGCCGGATCACCACCGAGGATCCAGAAAACGGATTTACGCCGGATTTTGGCAAAATCCTCACCTATCGAAGCGCCGGTGGATTCGGGGTGCGCCTCGATGGTGCCCTCGGCGTCAATGGCGCTGTCATCACGCCGTATTACGACTCCATGCTCGTCAAGCTGACGGTCTCGGCGCGCACGTACACTCAGGCGCTCGACCGCATGGACCGCAGCCTGCGCGAATTCCGCATCCGCGGCGTGAAAACGAACATCCCGTTCCTGATGAACGTCGTCCACCACCCGGAATTCCGCGGCGGCCGGGCCACAACCCGCTTCATCGACAACAACCCCGCCCTGCTCAGCTTCGCCGCCCGGAAAGACCGCGCCACAAAGCTGCTCAATTACTTGGCCGACACCATCGTCAATGGCAATCCCTACGCCAAAGGATACCAACCGCCCAAACAACTCACAGCCGCGCCCATTCCAAAATGGGACTACCGGGTGGAACCAGCCCCAGGTACCAAGCAGCTCCTCACCGAAATGGGGCCAGAGAAATTTTGCCGCGAGTGGGTGGCTCGGCAAAAGCGACTACTGATCACCGATACCACCATGCGGGATGCGCACCAGTCGTTGCTGGCGACTCGCATGCGCACGTACGACATGGTGGCCATAGCCGATGCCGTGGCCCGTCTCACCCCCGACCTTTTCAGTCTGGAAATGTGGGGCGGCGCGACCTTCGATGTCACCATGCGTTTTCTGCGCGAAGATCCATGGGAGCGGCTGCGTTCGATCCGTGAACGCGTGCCCAACATTCTGCTGCAAATGCTTTTCCGCGGATCCAATGCGGTCGGCTACAGCAATTACCCCGACAACGTGGTGCGCGGGTTTGTCAAACATGCGGCCGCCAACGGCATGGACATTTTCCGGATTTTTGACTCGCTCAATTACCTGCCCAACCTGACCGCGGCCATGGAAGCGGTGCGCGAAGACACCACTTCCATCTGCGAAGGCACTCTCTGCTACACCGGCGACATCCTCGATCCTAAGCGCGACAAATATGATCTCGCTTATTATGTGCGACTCGCCAAGGAGCTGGAAAAAATGGGCGCCCACATGTTGTGCATCAAAGACATGGCCGGCCTCTGCCGCCCATTCGCCGCGAAAAAACTGGTTAAAGCACTCAAAGAAGAAGTCGGTCTGCCCATCCATTTCCACACGCATGACACCAGCGGTCTGAATGCAGCGAGTATCATCGAGGCCGCCACGGCCGGCGTGGACGTCGCCGATGCCGCCAGTGCCTCGCTCAGCGGCGGCACCAGCCAGCCGAATTTGAACTCGATTGTGGCCTCGCTGCAGAACACGCCGCGTGACACCAAGTTGGATCCTCTCGCGCTGCAAGGGTATTCCGACTATTGGGCGGCGGTCCGGTCGTATTACAAGCCGTTTGACACCAGCGAGCCGTATGGCACCGCGGAAGTCTATCTGCATGAGATGCCAGGCGGCCAGTACACCAACCTCAAAGAACAGGCGAACGGCATGGGCATGGCTCATCGCTGGCCGGAAATCGCCCGCGCTTACGCCGAAGTCAACCAGCTCTGCGGTGACATCGTCAAAGTCACCCCATCGTCGAAAGTCGTCGGCGATCTCGCCATTGAATGTGTCGCCCGCGGGGTCAAACCGTCCGATATCTTCAACCTCCAAGGTGCCAAGTGGAGCAAGGACGTGACCAGCATGTTCGCCGGCTGGCTCGGCGAACCATTCTATGGCATGGAAAAAGCCAAGGCCGCCGATTCCCGGAAAAAATGGGACAAACTGGCGACCGCCATTGTCGGCCCAGACGAAAAACGCCTGAAAGGCCGCCCCGGCCTGCACGCCGCTAAAATAAAACTCGACGACGTGCGCGCCGAATTGAAGGGGAAACTGAAAAAAGAACCGAGTGAGGACGATGTCTGGAGTTACCTCATGTACCCAGATGTCTTCCTCAAATTCGCCGTCTTCCGCAAAGAATTCGGCGATGTCAGCCCGCTGCCGACGCCCGCGTACTATTACGGCCTGCGAGATAAGGAGGAAATTAACGTGTCCATCGAGGCCGGAAAGACCCTCTTCATCCGCCTGCTGAACCTGACCGAGCCCGACGCCCACGGCCAGCAAACCGCCATCTTCGAGCTCAATGGCTACCCGCGGCATACCACCGTCACCAATAAAATCCTCGCCAAAGACGTCGCCACCCGGATCAAGGCAGACCCGGCCGACTCCACCCAAGTGGGTGCCCCTATGCCCGGAATGGTGGCCAGCATCGCCGTCAGCGTCGGCCAAAAGGTCAAAGAGGGTGAAACCCTGCTGACCCTCGAAGCCATGAAGATGTTCGCCGCGGTCGGAGCCCCCATCGCCGGCACCGTCACCGAAATCATCGCTAAAGTCGGCGAAAGCATGGAATCCAAAGACTTGCTCATCCGCCTGACTCCTTAACCTCCAGTCATACAGCCTCCCGGCGGGGAGGTTGCCACTGGAGCCTTGGGGTGGCGCGGTTGGATCGGCACTTGAATGAGGAAAGAATGACGAGCGGGGTGCGAGGCCCCCGCCCGCCCCCAAGAGTGAACGAAGATGTATCCGGCGGGCTGGGGAAGCGCCCCCAGCCTTCACCGGACGCGCCTCACTTTTACTGTTCGAGCCGGAAGAAAAGGCTAGCGCTCAGGTTGAGTGGCACCAAAGCCGGGCTGCCCGTTACGCCATCAACGGCCGTCCAGGGACCTTTCAAATCATTGGACGAGGTGAGCACGCCGCCACCGGTCCACTCGATTTTGACGAAGTTTCCTTCGAGGGTGATGCGGAGCGCGGCGGGCGGCGTCACTTGAGCCAGTCGGAAACCCTGGTTGACGCTGGCACCCGGATTGCCGATGTCGTTGTCGGCGCGAACCGACGACGCGATCCGGGCCGAGTTGTTGCCCCAAGAGCCGCCGCTGCGCCGCGGACGTGTCTGGCCAGGGAAACGGAGTTCGTTCCATTCCCAAACGCTCGCCGCCTGGTTGAATGTCCCGTAATAACTCGAAGCCAACGGAAAAATGTCCTCCGGGCAAACATCGGGCGGACCGCCGCTCGGGCTCAGGAAACAGAGACTGTGTTGGTTGCCCGGAGGCGTATCGTAATTGAGGAGATTGGGATCACTGGTCCGGGTGGGGTAGAGCCAATAACCACCGGTGCCGTTCTTGGTCGGATCGTAGTAGGCGGCCTTGTACCACTCCTCCTCGTTCGGAAGTACGATGCGCGCGCCCGGGTTGCGCGGCCCAACCGCGTTGTAGCCGGTGAACGTGTAAGAACCGGTCTCCGTGTCGCTCACCTCGCGTCCACCATTGTTGAGCCAGTTAATGAAACGCATGGCATCGACGGCCGCGACAAAATAGACCGGGCTTTTCTCGTAACCTTCCTGGACCGTGTAGGTGTAACTGCCGTCTTCACCTTCGCGGGTGATTTTCATCCCGCCATCCCAGAGCGTATTGGGATCCGTCTTGGCTTTGGCGTTGAGGAAGATGGCGTAGTCGATGTTGTTCACTTCGTATTTGCCAATCTGGTATTCGTAACTCACCGAACCCTGCGGGCCGGAGCCATTCGAGAAATCGACATCAGGAGGATTGCCCGGGTTGCCGATGGTGACGAATTCGGGCCGCGGCCGATAAACACGGGCGATTCGGAAGCCCTGGTTGACGCTGGTACCCGGATTGCCGATGTCGTTGTCGGCGCGAACCGACGACGCGACCCGGGCCGAGTTGTTGCCCCAAGAGCCGCCGCTGCGCCGCGGACGTGTCTGGCCAGGGAAACGGAGTTCGTTCCATTCCCAAACGCTCGCCGCCTGGTTGAATGTCCCGT
>CAJBME010000285.1 GCA_903954065.1 uncultured bacterium | reverse complement strand
TTTTTTCAAGCCAAAATCTGACCCCAGCCCGCCCCCAGAAACACAAAGGACTCTCCACCACCGTGGAGAGTCCTCGCGAAATAACTAACCCACCAACTCTCTGAATTAGAGGCGGCGAATGCGGAAGTAGCTCGTCCTATTGTCAGGCAGCTGGCCGCCAGGAGCCACCAGCGTCGCCGTATTCAACGGAGTAATCGCCGTGGTGCCGGCCGCACCCGCGATCGACGAATAACCCGTCACCACATTCCAGCGAGCCGCCGAGGTCGGCACGCCAGCCGCACGGAGACCGCTCGTGTACTCCAGCGCATAATTCGCGCCCGCCGACGAGGTGAACGAGAGATTCAACACCTTGGTCACTGGATCCAGCGAGAAGCTGACGACTTCCGGGGCCGGCGTGGCCGCTCCCACCAAGCTCGTCGCAACCTTTCTCACCGAGGTGCCAGTATTGTCCATCCGCAGTTCCATAATCCATTCGCCCGCGGGCAGATTCAACGAACCAAAGTTGCCTGTGGCCGTGTGTGACCCGACTTGAGCCGCACCACTCACGATGAAATCAGGATCTGAGGTGAGGGGCAGCTGGTTGCGTGCGAACGAATTGTTCTGGTCCAGCGCACTCCAGTACAACGACGCCGTGTCGCCACCACCGCCTTCCCACATCACCATCCGGAAAGGAACCCACTCGCCGTCATTGTACTTCGGATTGCTGACATCCAGAATCGAGATCGCACCACCGCCGTTGTCCGCGGAAGAATTGCCCGTCCAGTCGTTGTCGTTGATCAACGGCTGACCATCGATTTCAAGATAACAGAAGTCATCGACCCCGTCCTCAAACGCCACATAATTCTTGCCGTTGGTGACATCGAGCGCCGTACGATCAGCCAAGGCCGGGATCAGAATCTCCCCGCTCATGTTGACGCCGTAATTTTCTTGGTTGCCCGTGAACTGACCCGTGGCGTCAGCGAACAAATTCCCGCCATTGCCATTGTCTGGATACGGAGGATCAGGATTGTTGGACCAGTGAATGTTCGGAATGACCACGGTACCGTCCGGGGCGTTGGCACTGACCGCATCCCAGGCTCCAATGCTCGCTTGGTTGCCCACCAGATAAATGTCGGCTACCAAGCCGGGCTTGGCTCCACCATCTTGGTGACGGAAGTGCGTCGGCGGCACCAAGTCATCAACTTCCATCGCCCGCGGGTCTTTTTTCGCCCCAGCCAGACCGGTCACCGGCCTCAAATTACCCAGCGAGCCAGGAACCTGATCGGTGCCAAAAGTCCCGTTCACATCCGTCGCACTCCAATACAGTGAGGCCGTGTCGCCACCGCCACCTTCCCAGGTCAGCATGCGGAAATCAACCCACTCGCCGTCGTTGTACTTCGAATCACTGACATCGAGGGCCGAAATATTGCCCCCACCATTGTCGATCGAGGTGTTTCCGGTCCAGTCGTTGTCGTTAATCAACGGTTTGCCGTCAATCTCCAGATAACAGAAGTCATCCACCCCGTCTTTAAAGATGACAAACTCACCAGGCAAACTCGGCTGCTGACGAACGGCGTCAGCAGGAATAAAGATCTGACCGGTCATGTTCACACCGTAATCTTCTTGGTTGCCCGTGAACAATCCGGTGGCATCCGTGAACAAATTACCGCCCATCCCGTTGTCTGGATACGGAGGATTCGGGTTGTTCGACCAGTGAATATTCGGCAGGACCGTCGATCCCGTCGGCTGGTTGCCTTGGACATACGCATCATTGGCCGCGAAATTACCCGCGTTGCCAGTCGCATAAATGTCAGCTTTTAACCCCGGCACCGGATTGCCGCCCACCAGATGACGGAAATTGGCAGCCGGCACCAAGTCCGCTTCCTCCATCAACGTCGGGTCTTTTTTACTGCCCGCCACTCCAAACACTGGACTGAAGGAATTCGCTTTGTACACACGCACCGTCCACTTCAGGGCATCCCCTGTCGCGACCCCACCTTCCTGCACAAAAGCAGAACCTTTGACCGCACCAGTGGCAGGGTCAGCCATCACCGAACCCGCCATCTGCCACGTATCCGCCCCGGAGGCCGGTCCGAATTTTCCCGGCACATAACTCCCGGCATACGTCCAGTTGTCAAAAGTCGCCGTGTTAATGTCGTTCGAGTCCGGAGCAATCGTCTGCGGGTGCGACTGGTGCGCCAGTCCCACCACCACCTCAGCACCGCCCTGCAGCCCGCTGATGGCATCGGCGTTGTCCGTCGCCCAATGCTGGACCCACCGGCCAGCGACCCCGCCACCCAAATCCAAAGCATACCCGGAGACCAGACGATTGCCTTCACGACCCGCCGAGTAAAAGAATGGCGTATTCGTCACCGAACCCGTCGGAAATGAGCGCTCGTTGTCGTCACTGTTAAAATTGACAGCCGCATTGCCAATGTCGGTCGCACGAAACGTGCCCGCCCCAGCCGTCTGCCGACGACCGGTCAAAAATGTCCCGTTCGATTTACGGTGCACCAACCAATGCGCATCATTGGCCGAAGGCGTGCCCTGCGTCTGCGTCGCCCGGACACTGATCCCGTCCCGCCCCCACTCCGGCGCCGGCGTGGTCGTGCTCACGTGCCGCACCGTGGCCGTAAAATCACCCGCGGTCGTGTACGCCCCAGTGTCATTCCATAGAAAAACACCCGCGTCTGAATTACCCCAAAAGTCCGCCCCCCCACCAGTGATCGCGATAGAACCATTGCTTTGCGTAAAAGCACCAGTCCCTGCCGCATTTCCATACTCATCCAAGGTCGTGAATTGAGACCACGCGGGTCCCACTCCAATCAGGCCAAGGCCAACAGCAATTAAGGCGCCGCGAGGCACCAAACGATGGGGTTTCATGTTTTTTGGGGATTATTCAAACAAAAAGAACAACTGGAACGCCCCAACCAAACATCTTCGTCAGGAACGCTCACCCCTCATCGACACTCGTCTACAAAGGGATTTCATCATTATACAAAAAAAATTGAACATTCGTCAATGCCAGTTGTCCAAATGGCGCGAAAAATGCCCATCCCTTCGCACATCAAGGGATTTCAAATTTACTGGATCTGGTAAATTATTTTAATTATAAACAGGATCCCAACCAGCCCCTGAAACGCTTGCTCAATAAGCGGTGGTCTATCGCCGTCTCCCCCTTGGCTCCGTCGTTGGAATCCTCTCTCTCGTGATTTCTTCTTGCCATCCGCCGGGTTTTTTTAAACTCATGGTATAACCCTTTACCGGCCATCTTGCACGGGAGGCCCCCATCCCCGTTTGACCCCCGCCATGCCGAGTCGATCCCTGTTCCCCGTTTTTTCCGCATTTTCGCTCCTCGCCACCTTAGGCGCTGACCTAGTGCACAGTGCGGAAACCGCTCCCGCCGCCACCGGCGCACCCCCACTCTTCAAAACCGTCCCGGCTTCCAGCGGCCTCGACTTCCAACACGTATGGAACCCGCCCGCCGCGTATGCGGGCGTCGTCGATCGCGCCTTCGCCGGCGGCGGTGTCGCGGTGGGCGATGTTTCCGGCGACGGTCTGGCGGACGTTTATCTGTCGCGCCCCTTTGGCGGAGGCCGGCTCTTCATCAACCGCGGCCAGTGGACTTTCACAGACGCCACGGTCAGTTCCGGCCTAGCGGCCGATGCTGCCCGCTGGGGCGCCGGCACCAGTATGGCCGACATCGACAACGATGGGGACCTCGACCTCATGGTCTGCGGGTATGACTGTCCCAATCGTCTGTTTCTCAATGATGGCAAGGGCCACTTCAAGGACGTGGCCCCGCAGGCTGGTCTCGATCATACCGGAGCCAGTGTCATCATGAGCTGGGCTGATTTCGATCGTGACGGCGATCTTGATGGCTACCTCGTGACCAACCGGCCGGCCAGCGCTGAGTCCATTTCCGCCCAAGACACCGCCCGCATCAAAGAACTCGAGCGAAATATCATCAAGGACCCGGCCACCGGTCAGGCCACCCTGCCGCGCTCCATGCGCGAAGAATGGGATCTCGTCACCATGCCAAACGGTCGGCCGTTTTTGATCAAAGGCGGACAGGCCGACCGATTGTACCGCAATGATGGTCCGGCCACGCCCGGAGGTATCCCACGCTTCACAGAAATCACCGCCGCCGCAGGCCTCTGGGACAACGGCCGCGGCCTCTCCGCCGCCTGGTGGGATTATGACGGCGATGGCTGGCCAGACCTTTACGTCGCCAATGACTTCAACGGTCCAGACCGATTGTGGCGCAATCAAGGCGATGGCACTTTCGTCGACGTCGCCCCCACCCTCCTCCGCCACACTCCCTGGTTTTCCATGGGCTGTGACTCCGGCGATCTCAACAATGACGGTCTGCCCGATTTCATCGCTTCAGACATGGCCGGCTCCAACCATTACAAAGATAAGATGGGCATGGGCGACATGGATAAAAATGGATGGTTTCTCGAAGTCCCCACCCCCCGTCAGTACATGCGCAATGCCGTTTACCTCAATACCGGAAACGGCCGGCCATTCCTCGAATGCGCCCATCAACTCGGCGTCGCCGCCACCGACTGGACATGGGCCACCAAACTGGTCGACTTCGACTGCGATGGATGGCTCGATCTCTACATCACCAACGGCATGACCGGAGATTTCCTCAACTCCGATCTCGTCGCCGCCCGCAGCGCTGGGAAAAAACTTCCCGCCCCCCCCAAACGCGACCCAAACCGAGCGTTCCGCAATGCCGGGGCCACCCCAGACGGCGCATGGCGCTTTCAACTCGACGACGTCGGCCAAGCCTGGGGCCTGGAACGCGAAGCCGTCAGCTTCGGCGCCGCCAGCGGCGATCTCGATGGCGATGGCGATGTCGACCTCGTCGTCAATAACTTCAATGAAGCCTGCTCGGTCTACGAAAATAAGACACCCACTACTACCCACCGCGCCGCCATCCGCCTCGTCGGCACCCAAAGCAACCGCTCCGGCTTCGGCGCCAAAGTCGTCATCTCGGCCGGCGGACAACAACAAACTCGCTGGATGTCGTCCGCACGCGGATTCTTTAGCTCCGATGAACCCGTCATTTTTGTCGGCCTCGGATCCGCCGCCACCATCGACACCGTCACCGTCCACTGGCCTTCTGGCATCATCCAGTCAGTCAGTGCTCTCGCCGCCGGAAAAACCCATACCCTCCGCGAAGAAGGCACCGCCGCCGCCACCGCCGAACCGGCTACCGCGGCCGCCACCCCTCTCTTCCAGCGCAGCCCAGCCCTCGCCACCGCTAAACACGAGGACCCCCCATTCGACGACTTCCAACGCGAGCCGCTCCTCCCTAATAAATTATCCCAGTCCGGGCCGTGCGTGGCCTGGGGCGACATCGACGGCGATAAAGATCAAGACTTTTTCCTCGGTGGCGCCGCCGGCCGCCCCGGTCGACTCTATTTCAACGAAGGCGCTCCCACCGCCAGTCAGCCGCAGTTTGTCATGAAAGCGATCGCCCCATTCGATCAGGCCGCCGCCGCCGAAGACATGGGATGCGTTTTTTTCGATGCCGATGGTGATCATGACCTCGACCTGTACGTTGCCAGCGGCGGGGTCGAAGCCGCAGAAGGCGACCCCGTTATGCAGGACCGCCTCTATATGAACGACGGCAAAGGAGCATTCGCACCCGCCCCTGCCGGATCGCTCCCCCCACGGCCACTCAGTTCGTCCTGCGTCGCCGCCGCCGACATCGATGGCGACGGACGCCTCGACTTAATGGTCGGGTCCCGCATCACGCCGGGAAAATACCCGCTAAGCCCGGGCAGCGTGCTGCTGCATAATACCGGCCAAGGACGATTCACCGACGCCACCACCAGCATGGCCCCGGACCTTCTCACCATGGGCCGCGTCACCGCCGCCGCTTGGGCCAACATCGCCGGCGATGCCTCACCCGATCTCGTCGTCACTCGAGAATGGGGCTCCGTGGAATTGCTCGTCAATCACCAAGGACGCCTCACCTCAGCGACCACCCCCAGTGGCCTCAGCCAACGCCTCGGATGGTGGAACGGCCTCGCTCTCGCCGATATGGACGGCGATGGTCGAACCGACATCCTCGCCACCAACTTTGGCCTCAATACCAAATACCATCCGCAGCCCGGCCGCCCCGCCCGCCTTTACTACGCAGACTTCGAAGGAACCGGCAACTGGCAGATCGTCGAAGCCAAAACCCTGCCCGATAAATCCCTGCTCCCCGTCAGAGGGAAAAGTTGTTCGCAAAGCGCCATTCCCTCGCTCCGCCAGAAATTCCCGCTCTTTCACGACTTCGCCTCGTCCTCGCTCGAACGCATTTATACCCAAGAAAAACTGGAAAATGCCCTCAGCCTGTCCGCCGACACCCTCGAAACCGGCATCTGGTGGAACAACCCGCCCGCCACCGTCGGAGAACCACCACGCTTCACCTTCACCCCACTCCCCGCCCTCTCCCAAATCGCCCCCGCGTTCGGCACCGCCGCCGCCGACATCGATAGCGATGGCCTCACCGATCTGATCCTCGCCCAAAACTTCTACGGCCCCCAACGCGAAACCGGCCGCATGGACGGCGGCCTCTCGCTCGTCCTCAAAGGCGCCGGAAATCGCCAGTTCCGCGCCCTCTGGCCCGCCGAAAGCGGCATCATCGTGCCCGAAGACGCCAAAACAGTTAGCCTCATCGACATCAACCACGATGCCCAACCCGACATCTGCATCGCAACCAATAACGGGCCCGTCTACTTGTTCGAAAATACGCGCCGCCCGAAAGCCAGATAATCGTTAAACGGCCAGCTCTCGGACACCACGAGTGCCAGAACGAAATCGGCAACCTCAAGCGCCATCGCCAATCTGACAACTCATCCCAATTCGACTGCTTTTCGGCTCCGGTCGGATCCTGTTGTTCACTTGCTCTTGGGTCGTGGCGCCAGTAACGGAAAATCCTTGTGAAGCCCATCCTTTTATTTGTTTTTTTGAGTTTGGTCGCGCCCATTTCTGTTTCAGGTGCGGAAGCTCTGGCCATCCCTGACCTAACCAAAGGCGACGTCATTCCCAGTCAGGCTCGTCACGACTGGAATCTCGGCGCCACGGGGGCGCGCGGCTGGATATTTTGCCGCAAGCTGGTGACGGACGAGGCACGGCAAATTGCGATCACAATGGTGGACGTCGGTTCCCCAGCTGACGGGGTGTTGGCGGCGGGCGATGTCATTCTCGGGGTTGCCGGCACGCCGTTTGCTTTCGACCCGCGCACTGAACTGGGCCGCGCGCTGGTGGCTGCGGAGTCCACGGAAGGCGGCGGCACTCTCGCCCTCACCCGCTGGCGAGCCGGAAAGACAGAAGAGGTGGTCGTGAAAATCCCCGTCCTTGGCAACTACTCGCCAACGGCGCCATTCGATTGCCCGAAGTCGAAGCGCATTCTCGAACAAGGATGTGAGGCGCTGGCGGCCCGCATGAAGGAACCGGCCTTTAATGAAAACCATGACCCCATCGTGCGGTCGCTTAACTCGCTGGCCCTGCTGGCCAGCGGCAATCCCGCCTATGGTCCCCTGTTGGAAAAAGAAGCCCAGTGGGCGGCGGACTATCGCGACAAGTCGATGCCGACTTGGCGCTACAGCTATGTCATGATCATGCTTTCCGAGTATGTGTTAGCCACAGGTGATACCTCGGTGATGCCGGGGCTTGAGCGACTGGCAGGGGAAGCCGTCCGCGGGCAGAGTGCGGTCGGCTCGTGGGGACATGGTTTTGCCCGGCCGGACGGGCGGTTGGGCGGCTACGGAATGATGAACTCGCCTGGATTACCGATGACCATCGGCTTGGTCCTGGCGCGAGAGGCCGGAGTCAAGTCACCCGGCGTGGCAGAGGCCATCGAACGCAGCACCCGACTGCTGCGGTTTTATACAGGCAAAGGCGCGATTCCATACGGCGATCATGCCCCATGGATCGAGAACCACGAGGACAACGGCAAGTGCGGCATGGCTGCCGTCCTGTTCCAACTCCTCAAGGAAGCCGAAGGAGCCGAATTCTTTTCACGCATGAGCGTGGCCTCCCACGGCCCGGAGCGGGACACCGGCCACACCGGTAACTTCTTTAACATCTTGTGGGCCATGCCCGGAGTGGCCCCATCCGGTCCTGCCGCCACCGGGGCGTGGATGCAGGAATTTGGTGCCTGGTACTTTGACCTCGCGCGGCGCTGGGACGGTGCTTTCCCGCATCAGGGGCCACCCGAGCCGGACCACGATAGCTACCAAGGATGGGATGCCACCGGCGGCTACCTGCTGGCTTACGCCATGCCCCTGAAAAAAATCCACCTGACCGGCAAAATGGCTGGGGTCACGCCGCCGCTCGATGCCGCTGCCGCCCAAGCGTTGATTGTCGACGGCCGCGGGTGGAATAACCGGGACCGCCACAGTGCGTATGACGCCCTCAGTGAATCCCAGCTGGGCGATCGCCTCGCCAGCTGGTCGCCCATCGTTCGCGAACGCGCCGCCATCGCCCTCGCTCGCCGAAAGGAGGTTTCTATTGCGCGATTGATCGAAATGCTCGAGGCCCCCAGTCTCGACGCCCGGTACGGCGCCTGTCAGGCGCTGGCGGCTCTACGCAGTCAGGGAGCCCCAGCAGTGGAAGCGCTGCGCCAGGCGTTAGCTCACGACGATCTCTGGCTCCGCATCAAAGCCGCCGAGGCACTGGCCCGCATCGGAACGCCAGCCATGCCCGTCGTGCCGCAGCTCCTCGAACTACTCGCCACAGTCGACACCGCTAAGGATCCACGCGGGATGCAGCAACGCTATCTTGCTTTCGCTCTCTTCGATCAGGACGGCGGCATGCTCAGCCGGTCACTCGAGGGCGTAGATCGTGAAGCCTTGTACAAGGCCGTGCGCTCCGGACTGAAAAATGAAGACGGTCGGGCCCGCGGCAGCATTGGCTCGGTGTATGACAACCTCTCCGCCGGCGACATCAAGCCGCTGCTGCCATCCATCTACGAGGCGATCGTCCAACCTGCACCCAGCGGCGAGATGTTTGCCGATACCATCCGCGTCGAAGGCCTGCGCCTGCTGGCTACCCATCACATCCAAGAAGGCATGCAAGCGCTCGTCAAATACACCCGCGATCAAAACCCGTGGGCCAGCCAAGAACGCACCCCCGTCTTGATGAAAATCCTGCTGTCTTATGGCACCCACGCCACCTCCGTCATTCCAGAACTGGCCGCCATCGCCCACTATTTCGAGAAAGAGGAAAAAAACTTTCCTGAGAAACTGAAGATCATGAAAGCCAAATGCGTGCGCGAAACCATCACCGCGATCGAATCGTCCACCGACACCCCGGAACTCACCCGCCTGCCATAATCCAAAACAACGCCTCACGGGCGAGGCACTCCGAGAATGCGAGCTACAGCTACCATTCCCGGGTCGTCCAGACCAACGGATTTTTCTCCGAACATGCGAGCGCGACCCACGAGATTAGGCCGGTTTCTTGATGTACAGTTCCTCGTGCGGTGTTGCGCCCAAACTATTGACCATCAATGAAATGCGGTCCCCACGAACCAGTGGCCGGTCGGCCAGCAGACGGTCCAGCATTTCGCCAGCCACTTCATCCGCAGACTTCATCCGGCCGCGCCAGAGACCCGGTTCACCATGAATGCCCATGCCCATCTCTATCTCATCGGCGGCCAGATCAAACGTCGGACGCCCGGCTTCAGGCACGGTGCAGGCGGTGAGGGCAACGCCGATGGAACGGCAAGCATCAGCGGCCTTTTGCGCGGCGGCAGTGACCTCGGCCAGCGACGCCCCGGCCGCAGCCTTCGCGCCGGCAATCTTGAACGCATAAACCATGCCGGCGACACCACGGCGTTTTGCGGCTTCTTCCGGGCCCGCGCTAGCCACGTCGTCCGCCACCAGCACAGTCGTGGATGTCAGCCCCTCAAGCTCCAGCATTTCACCCGCCATGTCAAAATTCATGCGGTCCCCACCGTAGTTTCCATAAAGACGCAAAACTCCGGCCCCTCCGTCAGCGAGCTTCATGGCCCCAATACAATCCGCCACACTGGGACCAGCAAACACGTTGCCAATAGCACAGGCATCGAGCAATCCCTCGCCGCAATAGCCGGTAAAGACGGGAAGGTGACCGGATCCACCGCCCGAGACCACGCCCACCTTGCCGGCGATAGCCCCGCCGGGCCGGTGGATAACGCGACCGCTGGCGCCGCCACGCGCATAAAATTCAGGATGAGCGAGACACAGACCATCCAGCGTCTGGTCAGCATAATCGCACGGGGCATTAAGCAGTTTTTTCATGGGCAGATGATTCACGTAGTGGATGGTGGGTGGTGGTCAATTCTCACTGATTCCCATTTCTTTTGAAACGACGGTCGATCGAAGACCTCGGGGTTAACGACGGCGCCAGGGTATTTGCCATGGGCGAGGTCGATCAGGTTCCGGCAGGCCATGGCGCCAATGTCGCGGAACAATTCTCGCGTCCATCCGATATTGTGGGGTGCAAGAATGACATTTTCGAGGGTGGCGAAACGATGCGGCTCGATGACTGGTTCGCTCGTGAAACAATCGAGGGCCGCCCCGGCAATACGCCGCGCAGACAACACGTCAAAGAGTGCGTCTTCGTTGATGATCCCACCGCGCGCGGTATTAAGGATAAAGGCATCCGGTTTCATCAAATCTAGCTCGGGGGCGGAAATCAGGTTTTTCGTCTGCGGATTCAACGGACAGTGGACGCTGACAAAATCCGACCGTGCCATCAGATACGGTAGGTTGACCGGCCGTCCCCCATGGGCAGTGATGATTTCCGGGTCCACTCCCGGATCGTAAACGAGCGGCGGATTCATCCCGAGGCCGCTCAGCATGGCAACAACCGATCGTCCGATGCCGCCAAACCCAATGATACCCGCCGTGCGACCGTACAACCCGGTGCCCATGATCATTCCCCGCTGGTCCCAACGGGCCTCGCGCATCTGCAGGTCTTTCGAACGCATACGATAAGCCAGCGCAAACATCCACCCGACCGTCGCTTCAGCCATCGGACGGTCAACCGCACCCGAGGTAATACAAAGAGCCACGTCACTGGCCGTGCAGGCGGCCACGTCCACACTGTCATAGCCAACCCCAAAACGACTGACGGCCAACAATTCATGACTCTGCGAAAGACTGTGCTGAGTAATGCGCGGACTAAGTACAATCACCCCATGCAGTCCAGCAATCTGTTGCGGCGTCACCTCATCCGTGTGGCTGGAAAAAGTGCTGCACACTATCCCCGGAGCACGCTCAAGTATCCCAAGATCAAAGTCAGGGTAAACAGGATGACCCTGACTGAAAAAGTCGCCGGTCAGACCGATACGGAATGCCGGTGGCGGCGCGAGTGTTGGAATGTGGGTGCTCATTTCATGAAGGCGCGCCGTCAGCACACTTTTTATCGACAAGATGTACAGGATGGGTCCGCCACCAATTGGCCAGCACGGAAGCGGTGAAATTCATGACTGGACCAAAGACGATCGGAGCGAGCCCCAGAGTTGCGACTTTCCCGAGATTAGCTGCCAGCCCCGCGGCCAAGCCGGAATTTTGCATACCCACCTCGATGGCGATGGTGCGACAAGTGATGGTGTCCAGCCGCAACAGCTTGCAGGCGCCGTAGCCAAGAGCATATCCGGCAGTGCAGTGAATAAAACAAGCGAGAACCAAGACCAGTCCGACTTCCATCACTTTGTCGTGACCAGGGGCCACCGTCACCACTGTCATCACCAGAATCCCTACCATCGAAACAATCGGCATCAGTCGTTCCAACGACTTCCACCGGCGGAAAACAAAGTGATGGAAGACGAGGCCAGCGACAACTGGGAGCAGGACAATCTGCGTCATATCCCAGATCATGGCCGTCACATTAATTTCGACCATTTCTCCCGCCAGAGATTTCATTAGCACGGGGGTGATGAGCGGTGAAACGAGCGTAGCCAAAGCAGTGATGGTCACCGACATGGCAACATTGGCTCTAGCGATGAAGGACATCACGTTTGAAGCCAGTCCGCACGGCGAAACGCCCACCAGAATAAGACCAGCGGCAATTGCCGGCGGCAGTCCCATCACATGGGCGAGAGTAAAACCCAGCAGCGGCATAATCGTGAACTGGCAGGCAAGTCCGATCATCACACCGCCAGGCATTTTCAAAACACGCGCAAAATCAGCCAAACTGAGGGTCGTCCCCATCGCGAACATAATAATCTGCAGCAACGGGATGATGAGCACGGTCAGCTTGGTCCCACCCAGCCCAAAGAACCATGATGGGAACCTGATCAAAGAACCATGAAAGACCATCCCCATCACCACCCCGGTGACGATCCAAATGGTAAATGCCATCTCACGCATCATGCCCTGCCCCGTGCCGGCCGCCAGAGCCAGACAAACGGCAGAGCCAGCCAGCACTGGCAACGCTACCGGACGAGCGCCGGTTGACAACACCACCAGAAATAAAATAAAAAGAAGCACGCCTGTCCAAAGAAAAAAACGATGCCACCATGGGGGATTTGATTTCATAGTTAATAATTTTTTCAATGACACCATGCGTTTAATCGCTTTTTTATTGACTTGGTAGGTCAATGCGGGCGATGCCGTATGGGGGCAGCTCGACGGGTAGTTGCGGCACCGCCTGATAAGCTTCGCCGGACAACAGGCGGAACGGGACGGGGGCCCTCAGACCGCGAATCGACGGCACCAGCGGCTGACCCGTCAGATTGGCAACGAATACGCACCGGCGGCCAGACTTCTCCAAAGCAAGAGCCACCGCACGCAGCGGGTCAGAGGAATCAACCAAACGCACCGTGCCGCCAGCAAATTCACCCATGGCAGCCAGTAGGTCGTACACCGGAAACTTCGCGCCCGGCTGCGACGGAAAACCCGGTGGTCGCATCGCGGCCGTGCCCGCATCCGCATCAATAAGCCCGTTCCATCCAACCGTTTCGAAATACGTCACACTATGAGCCCCCGCGGCGGCAAGGTATTTCAAACTGCCCAGCGTCCAAGCCGCAGTAAACGGCGTAGCTTGACGCTCATCAACCTGTGTTGGAAAACGACCGGCGGGAGGCCCGCCCGGAGGGTCCACACCATCGACCAGCTGTGGCCGCAAAGTGACCGGACCAATGATGAGTGGGCGGACACCAACAAACTGCCGCGCCGTTTCAACGGCATTCGCTTGAATCTCGAGGGTCTCGACCATCGAAAGAACATCGAAGGCATGGATCTGCGGATTGATGGCGAATCCAACCGCCTGAATGGACTCCTCCTCGGGTCGCTGGGAATTCAGGTCGACAAAATTCGTCGTCTGGGTGACGCCCATGCTGGCCTTGCCGACGACGGGACTCAACCGCGTCTGCACCGCTTTAAAACCGGCTGAATCGCCACCGGCCACGAGCCAGTGCGACACGGGGGACTGAAGGGTCTGGAGCAGGTCAAGGAGCGGGTCGAACGCAGGTGCCGCACCGAGATGAAGACCGACGTGCAGAGAAACCCCGAGCTCTTGCGCCTGGGAGGTAGCGCGGCGCAAGTCATCGGCGAAGCCAGCCGTAGAAAGCGCTAGATCGACCCGCAGGTGATCGAGATGCAACGCCTTGAGCAGCGCAATCTCGGCATCAGTCAGGTTTTTCACCTCGGACGACACCTGAAGACCAAGGCGCGGAAGCGGCGATGTGGTTTCCCCGAGTGACAGGACAACGGCGTCGACCGCCCCCGGCAGACTAACAGGAGGAATATCGCCCGCCAGACTAACCCTGATTTTTTGCGAAATCATCGTGCCTTTGACAATCTCGACCGGGTAAGGAATCTCCAGCGGAGTGCAATACGTCTTGAACGATCCATCCGTCCAATTGCGCTGGTCCTCCATCTCAAAAACATCGCCCGTAAAGTCCACGCGGGCGCGCAGCCCAGCGGTGAGTTCATGGGTGATGGCCCGCAGGTTCTTGGCCGGTTGGTGCGGAGAAATCAATCGAGGAAAACTCCCAGCCGCGCTCACTCCGTCGACGGACTCGATGACCCACGACCGCCCGGCAGCCGACGGACCGTGCAGGACACAGAAACCGATGCGGTTGCGTTTAAACGTAGTATGCGCTTCGCCATCAAAGGAGAACTCGACAACGCCCGCCGCACTGCCGGTCAGCGTACCTTTCCACCGAAAGTCGAGACCGTCCTCCGCGCAGCGCACGTCAAAGGTCAACCGGAAGCTGTCGCCATGGTCATCAATGACCAGATTCGACACCTCGGGGGCAACCGTCGCCCAGTTCTGGTTGCGCACCGGCGCGTTGATGCCGCGCAAAACTTCATGCGAACCGGTGCGCAGATGACGAAGAAACGCGTTCTCCACATCGAAGCTCATGGTGACCGGACCGGCACGCAGGGACAGTAGGTCCGCCGCCAGCAAGACCGGAGAAACCATCCCGGAGATAATAAGCAGCAGAAAAAAGTGAAGTGGTTGAGTCATTGAAGTTAAATGTTCAAAACCAAAGGTGGGGTTTAATGTCGCGACCGAGGGCGCTCAACCCCTGCTGCAAACTGCGAATGAGCAGACCGGCGTCCGAGCCCAGCGCAATCATCTTAAACCCTTGCTGCTGGCGCTGCCGGGCATCATCGATGCTGGTGCCCACCACCCCGGTGGCAATACCCCGAGCAGCCGCTTTCTCCAAAATGTCCAGATTCAGCTGGGCCACTCCCCCACCCTCCCACTCGCCAAGGTGACCGAAGGTCGCCGACATGTCAGCCGGCCCCAAAAAGATGGCCTCCAGCCCGTCAATCGCCAGAATGTTGTCAATGTCCGCAGCCGCCTCGCGGGTCTCAATCATCGGAATGATCATCGTCTCCTCGTTGGCAATCTGCAGGTAATCCTTGAAACCCAATCCCCATTTGACCGCGCGCTCACCACCAATGCCGCGGGCACCCCGGGGCGCGTAGCGGCCGTAACGAAACCCGCACTCCACATCCGCCGCCGATCGCGGCAAAGGCAAAATTATACCATGCGCCCCCATGTCGAGCGCACGTTTGACGCAGTCTTCGCGAATGTCCGACACCCGGATGATGACGCTGGTGCCAGTCTCGCGCACCACCCGAATGTGGTCCATCGCATCTTTGTAATCAAGATGACCGTGCTCCATATCGACCACCACCCAGTCAATATTCAGGGCGACCGCGATCTCAGTGATGCTGGCGCATTCCATCGTGACCCAAAGGCCAAGCGTGCCCTGGTTGGATTGGAGTTTCTGGCGAAGTGGATTAAGGGTCATACCAATAGCTCAATGGGGGTGGTGTATAAATAGGACGCACGGCTGGGCCGGCGACCGGGACTAGGAAATGATGTCTCTGACGACTTTACCAGCGACGTCGGTGAGGCGGAACGGGCGACCATGGTGCTCGAAGGTCAATCGTTCGTGATCGAGACCGAGGAGATGGAGCATGGTGGCATGCAAGTCATTGATGTGGACTTTGCCATCGACGGCGTGGTAGCCGAAGTCGTCGGTTGCTCCATGAACAATGCCGCCTTTGACGCCGCCGCCGGCCATCCACATCGTGAACCCGTGTTGGTTATGCTCGCGACCGTCGCCGTTTTGGGCGTGCGGAGTGCGCCCAAATTCGCCGCCCCACAAAACCAACGTCTCGTCTAATAGACCGCGTGATTTCAGATCCGTAAGCAGACCGGCGACCGGCTGGTCACATTGCGAACAAAGGTTTTTCAGCCCCCCGGCAATTCCGCTATGATGGTCCCATCCATCAAGGGTGACCTGCACAAATCGCACGCCGGCCTCGGCCAGACGCCGCGCGAGCAGGCACTGGCGGCCAAACTGATCCGTGGGCGCCCGGCCGATGCCATACAAATCAAGTGTCGCCTGTGACTCGCGTGCCAGATCAACCAGCCGCGGGGTTTCCGTCTGCATGCGGAACGCGAGCTCGAACGACTCGACAACTCCTTCCATCTGCTGGTCGGTCTGCAGGCGGTCAAGCTGGCGGCGATTCATCGCCTGAACCAAGTCGAGTCGGCGCCGCTGCGCATCCCGGGAAATAACTGGATCAGAAAGATGGCGAATCGGAGCCTGCCCAGCTTTGCCTCCCACGTCCTGAATCGCGGTTCCCTGATGAATGGCCGGAAGAAAGGCGCTGCTAAAATTGCGCTCACCCTCGCCAGGGAGAATGGTGACGTAGGATGGCAGTTGCTGGTTTTCCGTGCCTAGGCCATAAGAAAGCCATGACCCCATCGAGGGACCGACGTCGAAAAGATTGCCTGTATGGAGCTGACGAACGGCCACCGGATGATTCGGACTATCAGCATGCATCGCGCGAAGGAGACAAAGGTCATCGGCATGACGGCCGATGAGCGGCAGCAGGTCGGACATAAAAAGCCCGGACTGGCCCTGATGTTTAAAACCGGAGACCGGGCCGAGCAGGCGGGTGGCATCGAGACCGACCGTGGCCTCTGTGCTCGGAAGTGTGTAGGGCAACATTCCGCCCGACCGACTGACCAGCTGAGGCTTGTGATCAAACAAATCCATGTGCGATGGCCCGCCCTTCATGAAGAGGAAAATGACGCGCCGGGCCCGCGCCGGAAAGTGTGGTGGTTGGGCGGCTAGCGGCCCGCCAGTCCGACTGGTCGCAGCCGGTCCGGCCCAGCTCTGATGCTGTAGGAGCGCGTTGAGCGCCAACGAGCCAAATCCGCAGGCGGAGGAGCGCAGGAAGTTCCTCCGAGAGGAGACGGGCGATGGAATGACACACTTCATGACGGAAATTGTATGATGGATGTAAGAGGGAGGCGTCTACTCACGGAAAAGGAACTGATTGGAGCCGAGGATGGCATGGCAGAGCTCGGTCCATGCCCCGGCCCGCGCTTCTGGATGAGCGCCAGCATCCTGACTACATGCATCGAGAAAAGCGATGGCGGATTCTGTGGCCGCGGCATCCGCCGGGCGGTTTACGGTCAGCAAAAAAAGACGGTCAATGCGAGCGCGTTCATCGCCGGGTTCTTCCTTCGCCAAGCGTTCCGCCAGCCGCTGGGCCTGGAGTTTGACCACCGGGGCGTTCATGAGAAAAAGCGCCTGCGTGGCCACCGTCGTTTCAGCGCGGGCGCCAGTGATCTCGTTGGGATGGGGGAAATCAAAAACACTGAGGATTTCCAGATCCCCCTGCGGACGCTCGCGCATCATCGGAAAATAAATCGTGCGCCGGTTGGCGACGTCTGCCGCAATCTTACCACCCCAAGTTGCCGGGTTCACGTTACCTCCTGCACCGGCAATATTATCAGGCAGCTCAAGACCGAGACTGGGTCCCCCGCGACCTGGATCAAGCTGGCCGCTGGCCGCGAGCATGGCGTCACGAAGCAATTCCCCACCCAGCCGACGGCGCGGCATCTGCCAGAACAGACGGTTGTCAGGATCCACGGCCGCCGCCGCCGCATCAGGCGCCGACGCCATCTGATAAGCACGAGAAAGCACAAGACGCCGCACCGATTTCTTGATCGACCACTGGTCGTCCACCCGTAACCGAAGCGCAAGGAAATCAAGTAACTCCGGATGGCTCGGCCGCTCACCATGCACACCAAAATAGTCGACCGAACGCACCAGCCCCCGACCGAAAATATGATGCCAGAGACGGTTGGCCAAAACCCGCGAAGTCAGCGGATGAGCCGAATCAGTAAGCCACCGCGCCAGTTCCAGTCGCCCGCTGGCGCCCGGCGCAATAGAATAGTCGCCAGTAACCGGCACAGCACTGAGAAAACCGCGCGGGACGATGCGGCCGGGTGAGAGGAAATCGCCGCGCTTGAAAACCGGCCCGTCAGCCGGCACCTCCACATCACACACCGCAAGCGCCAGCTCCGGCGCCTGCAGCGCCTCCAGCGCGCTCAGTTTTAATTGGGCGGCCCCCACTTCCATTTGCAGACTCAGCGCGCGGGCCTGCGCCCGCTTTTCCGCGTCGCCCGCCGGCTGCACGGTGGCCAACGGCCCGGCGTCGCCACCGAAAATCTGCAGTGCATAATCGCCGCCGCCAAGGTCAACCGCATGCGAATGACTGATCCCCGCCCCCACCCAGCCCGGCACGCTGGCACCAGCCAACACTTTGCATGCGGTGCCTGCCTGCACGCCAACCGCCGCGCCCGCCGCCAACGTGTCAAAGCCCTCACTGAAGTGGCGAACCGAACCCTCACTGATGACCAAATCATCCACCGCCCCGCCAAAACGTCCGCTGCCTGGGTTGGAACTCGTAATACGAAGGCGCACGTCCCCCAAACCATCGCCCACATAACTAAAACCAACAGGCTTCATCAGCGGCGCCTCTTTGGTCCCGGCCCACTCACCCGGCTGGTGCTGGTGCCCAGCCAACACCGTACCATCACCGCGAAGGACATCGATTTGCAAACCATCCACCGCCGTCGTCGCCTGCTGGACGTCCGCCCACACGCTCGGTGCCGCCTCGAATTTTACCTCGTAGACATGGTCTTTCGCATTGGCCGCGATCCCCTGCTGCATGACGAGAACATTGGCAGTGGTGGCGCCGGGAATCGTCTGCAGAAGTGAGGTCAGTTCGGATTGCAAGATTCGCCGCTGAGCTTCCGTCTCATCAATCGACTTCTGGCGCTGCGCCGTTTCTTCCGGGCTTTTCTCCACCGCCGGGAGGGGGACGTGACTGATCGCGCTCCACACCCCAGGACCATCGTAACGAATGGTGCGGGTGCTGCGAAAAATCCCAGCCAGCGCATAATAATCAGCGGTCGGAATGGGGTCGAATTTGTGATCATGACAACGCGCACAGGATATCGTCTGCCCCAGAAACGTGCGCCCAATCCGGTCGATCTGATGGTCAACCACGTCCGCGTCGAGCTGCCCCTTAATGTAATTCTGCAGGGTCCACGGGCCGATGGCAAGGTATCCGGTAGCAATGATCAACTCGCGTCGCTCCGCAGCCGACTGGTATGGCAGCAGGTCGCCCGCAATTTGTTCGTGAATGAATCGGTCCAGCGGCTTGTCGGCATTAAAGGCCGCAATGACATAATCCCGGTAGCGCCACGCATCGCGAATCAAGACGTTGCCCTGGATGTCGGCCAGATCAGCATAACAGGACAAATCAAACCAATGGCGAGCCCAGTGGTCGCCAAATCCCGGCGAATCAAGTAGACGCGTCACAACGCGCTCATAAGCGCCCGCAGCCGTATCGTTGAGAAAGGCATCGATCTCGTCCGGCGTCGGAGGCAGCCCGGTCAAGTCAAAGCTCACCCGACGAAGCAACGTATACCGGTCCGCGTCCGGCGCGGGCGCTAATCCGGCCTGCTCAAGGCGAGCGAGCAGGAAGGCATCGATCTCGTTGTACACCCAGTCCCGATCGTGCACCGACGGCACCACGGGCTCACTGACCGGCCGGAGCGCCCACAGTTTTTCCGCCGCCGCCGCCGAAACAATCGCACTGCTGCCGCCGACCAGCATCGCGGCAGCCCAACGGAAAAAAATGAAAGATGATCGGCGAGCTGTCACGAGGGTGGAATGAACCGTATTTTAAAAATCAGACGCCCTTATAGGGGGAAGACCACATGTTCTTGAGCAGTGAATCGCGAGCCATCCCGGTGTGTTCCCTCATGCGATGGCCCACCTTCTCGACATCACCGGAATGCAACGCCTCAAACAATTCTAAATGCGCATTCACAGTCAGTTCCTTGCGCTCCGGTCGCCACGGGATCTGCACCAAGTGGGGCTTGAGCAAGCCCAGCAACGAGCGCAACATCGTGGTCAAGACCGGGTTTCCCGCCAACTCGGCAATGGCAAGGTGAAATCGCATATCCGCATCATAGTGGGCCATACGCGCCTCCGTCGAAGCATTTTCATCAAGCGGCTCCGCCGCGGCGAGCGTCGCCGCCAGCGCCTCGCGGATCGGCAATAAATCTTCCAGTCGCCGCCGCCGCGCCGCCGCCGTGGCGCACTCAACCTCAATCAACTGCCGAGCATCCAAAAGATGAAACAAACTGGGGTCCGCCTGCATCAACGCATTGTCCATCGTGTCGGTCAGCGCCCCCACCAGCGGAGCAAAATTAACCGACTGCACAAACGCGCCACTGCGAGGAAGTATCTTGATCATACCCATCGTCTGAAGCTGAATCTGCGCATCACGGACCGCACTCCCCGTCACACCAAATCGCGCCGCCAACGCACGAATCGGAGGCAACCGGTCGCCCGCGGCTAGTCGGTCAGACTGAATGTAACGAATCAAGCTGCGAACAAGATCCGGCTGAGTAGACGCCTCAGAGAGCAATAAAGAAGCTGACATGATGAATAAATGAGCCGGACCACGGCAGGTTTTTACCGAGGAGGCTAAATGAGTCACAATCTGATTATCAGATGCGAGACTAATTTTCATCAGGACAGCCTATTGGCAAGGAATTTTGAAGAAAAAACGCGCAATCAACATAAAAGCAGACGTTTTTCTTCGTATTGATCCGAGGTTGCACCCCGTACTTTCTGATTATCAGAATGACAATTTTTTGAGTTTTCCGTTCCATTACCTGACGCTAGGCCACGCCACTTCCCCCGGGGCGCCCTAGGAGGCAGGGACCGTTTCCTAAGGCTCACACCAGCCGCTCGTTTTCGGCTCCACTCCAGCCTGCACACGCAGCAGTGAAGAAACTTCACCTTGCGACCTGACTCGGGATCACACCACCCAAAGAGTGGTTTATCCCTCATCCACAATCCAAATTGATGCAGTTTATCGATATCCTCCACGACGTCGGTGATCTGATGGTTTTGACGCTCATTTTCCAACTCACGGCTTCTGAAAAGCGCGGATGCGCCAGAACCGACGGTTTTCATGGGTGAGTGATGTGACAGCTTGCGGGTCGCGGCGGGTTACGAGGACGGTCGAGTCTAAGCGCACTGCAGAAGCATGAACGATGGGAGCCTCAACGGGTGACCAGATGTCGAGATGGCCCGACGTTTCAGTGACGAATTCAACATCGAGCGCCCCCGCGCGCTGAGCGTGGGTGATTTCAAAAAAGGCGTTGTTGATGGCGACCGTCGGCTGATCGGGCGGAGTGGCGGCTGCTCTCGGATTCGAGCCGAAGGCATAGTGATGAAAGTTGGAATACCCATCGAGATTCGGATCGGCAGATGGTCCGGACACCAGCGGGTCGAGGATCTCGATCTCGCTGAAATACTGATTCAACCAACCTGCATACTGTTGCCGGATAACCGGACTGTTGAGCCTGCCGGGACTGCCGTGGCGAAGCTCGCCGATCCCCCAGGCGGCGGCGACATCCCAGCGGCTCCACTCAGCCTCTTCATCTAGAATGACCATCGCATAACCACCGCCAGCAGTGGCCGGGTACCATCGGTCATTATAAGTGAATTTGAGAATATTCTCGCCGGTGGCGTCCTGCAGCTGAACCGCTTCGCCCTCGTTGCTGAGGCGCCCAGCATACTGGCCCAGCACGGTGGCCACCGGACCGTAACGCGCCGCAAATGCTTTGGCATGGCTGACGACGACAGCCAGCTCACCCGCGGCCAGCACCGTGCCAGCGGGAAAAACCAAGGAAATCCCATCATCGAATCGCACGCCGCTAAGATCGATCGCCACCGGCCCAATATTTTTGATTTCGATGAACTCGAAATCGTTGGCGTCGGCAAATCCGGCGACACTTTCGGCAGCGGAAGGAGCGGCTGGATCGTAATGCACCTCGGTGATGCGAAGAAAGCGCTGGGCCGGACTGGGGGCCCCCGTGTAAGTGGCCTCGGCCGCGATGCGGCCATCCGGATCCCGGATGGTGATGGTCTCGCCCCGCGCCGACAACTGGCCACGGTAGTTTCCCTGCACAAAGACTTCGCTATTGCCGGCGGGAGCAGAAGGGCGAGCCCGAAAGGCAGCCACCTGCGGTGAAAGGTACAGCGGCACCCCCCGCGCATTCGATGGAATCACAGTGCCTGGCTTAAAGGTATGCTCGATCGCCCCCGTAACCGTCCACCCCGAGACGTCCATGGCGATCGGATGCGGGTTGATGATCTGGATAAATTCTTCGCTTTGGTGGCCTGAGGCAGGATTGAATTCAATCCGGCCCATCTGGAGCGACAGCCCGCGGGGCTGGGCGCCCGGAATACCAACAGATCCGACCGACGCCGGTTTGGGCACCTCGGCCAATTCGGGTAGAATCAGCATGTCGGAATTGAACACCGACGAATTCACCCCGTGAATCGCCAGCACGTTCTCACCGGGAACGAGGGCACTAGAGAACGCGCTCACATCGATACTTTGAAACACAATAGCTTGAGCCCCAGGGCGATTCGCCGCAACTGCGTCAAAACTAACCAGACCGCCCGGCGCGCCAGCGACGTTTCTCCGCGCGATCTCAGCGCCATTCAAATAAGCGATAAAACCATCGTCATATTTCATCCGTAATTCAAGCCCGTCGACCGTGGCCGGATCAGGCACATCAAATCGGAAACGCAGGAAAATCGACGTTGAATCAGGATGAACATCGACCGGCCGCACCGGCGTTGCGATCAGCGGCGCGTAAGTGGATGGAATCAATTCAAATCCGAATCCAGCCGCCCCGGACGCCCAAGCGGCATCATCGAAATTTCTGGCGGTCCAGTTCAGACCGAATTGGTTGTCTCCCGGCACCACATAACGCGCAACGGCCGCACCAGTCGTTCCCGAAATCAATGTGGATGGCGCTCCATCGCCGATGACCCCAAGCCCGTGGCGCTGATAGAGAAAAACCCTGCGTTCCGCAAGATACTTGGTCTTGATAAGATTCATCGCCGTGGCCAGATCTTGGCGGGCCGGCTGCTCCGGGATAACGGACGACCCCCATTTGGCCAAATCCCGAGCCGCATCAATCTGAAGATCGGGAAAAAACTGATCGAGCCGTGCCTCGAATTTCAACTGCTCGGGCGGCGTCCCAGGAGGCTGCAGGAGTTCGTCCATCAGGGTGCGCAGACGCCGCAGGTACATTTCACGAGCCACCGGATGGGCGATCACAGAATCAACCATCATATTGACTCCGTGGCGAGCATGCCCAGTCGCGCACCAAAACGGATGGGCCGTGCTGGCTGGATCGTCGGGCGCTTCGTCAAGGAATCCATCTCCCGAAATGTCATCAGACACAAAGCGTTCGCCGAACGTCAGGTCCTTGTCCCACGGAAGTTGTGTCCATTCGCCACTGCCATTGGTATCGCGATAGATGTAATAGTTTTTAGTAAATCGATC
>CAJBME010000284.1 GCA_903954065.1 uncultured bacterium | reverse complement strand
GATGTGGCCTGTGGGCCAATTATGAAAGCCGGGGCCAGCGACCCCAGCTACAGTGGCGGCTTGGCCGCCTGTATCGTCGTTTCGGATCCGGATTTTCTGTAGCTGGGGTCGCTGACCCCGGAGCCGCCCGGTCGGTGAAGGGAAAACGGATTCGACCGCGGCGGCGCGCGCCGGATCGAACGTCTCTCCGAACGTGTTTTTAGCAGAGGTCGCCGGCCGGATTCGAATCAACGTATTCGTATCCGGCGTTTGAAGGATGTGGCTTGGGGGCCAAGTGTGAAAACCGGGGCCGGCGTACCCGGCTACAGCGGCGGCTTGGCCGCCGCGTGGTTGTTTTGGATCCAGTTGGAGGATCCTTGCTCAAACGGTTCATCCGTTTATGGAATCGTCATCCCCGCTTTAAGGCTTATTGTTCTTGGGCGTTGGCGGCTGGCAGTTTAATTTTTGAGGCTTCGATTTTGAGGTAGTGGAGGAAGACGGGGGCGAGGATCATGCCGGGCACGCCCATGACCAATTCACCGACGACCAAGGCTAGGAGGGTGAGCCAGACGGGGTTACGGATCCGATCGCCGACGATTTTGCTATTGAGGAAATACTCGAGTTTATGAATGATGACGAGGTAGAGCAGGGCCCAGCCGGCCATGGAAGGTGAGACGGTGAAGGCGACGGCGGTGATGACCACGTTGCTGATCAGGTTGCCGATGACTGGCAGCAGGCCGCAGATGAAAGTGACCCCGATGAGGACGATGTGGTGTGGCAACCCGATCAGGGCGATGAAGGCGCCGGTGAGGACGGTATTGATGGCGGAAATGATCATCTGCGCCCCCATGACCGTGCGGAAACTGCCAAAAAACGTCCGGAAACGCGCGGCAATTTCTTGAGAACAGAGGCCATACAAGCTGTCCGGTTCATCATCCTCAAGATTGATGCGGCTGTTGAGAAAAACACTGACGGCGACGACACAACCGATCAGGAATTGCAGCATCAAGCGGGCCGCCGATTGGGCGAAAGAGGCCGCATTGGTCAAATACAGTTTTTGCTGGAGCACCGCGTCCATCGCCGAGCGCCGCAAACTGTCCCAGTCCGTAAATGGTAGTTCGCGCCCGTGCTGCTGAGCATAGGCCACCAGCGAGGGAATCGTCGTTTCGGCCACCCGCGGCAGCGTGACTACGGCCTGAGTCGAAAAATGAATCAAAGCCCAAATGACCAGAAAGAGGACGCAAATGAAGAAGACGACCGCCAATCCCTTGCGCCCGGGCGGAGCCAAGAGTCGCAAAAGCAGAAACGAGAAAAGCGCCGTCAGAAAAAGCACGCCTAAATTTAAGATCGCGCTGACGGCGAGCAGCCCCAGCATGAAGCCGAAGGAGTAGCGTTTCTGCCGGGAGACAAGATTCGGGGTTGGTGGCATGGGCAGCACAGACACGGCCTATTCTACGAGCGTCCGGCCGCAGATGCGCTGGGAATTTTCGTATTCCTCTGAATTAGTGCGCTGACAGATCGAATGATGGCGAAAGTTTTGCATCCTTTTCTGGCGTGCGCGCGGCGCGAGGGCATACTCTCTGCGTGACCGTGGCCAATCAGATCACTATCGCCCGGATCCTGCTTATTCCAGTATTCGTGGGGTTTGCGCTGTATTATGGGCGGAGTTGCGCCCATGGGGTGCCGATTGAGGCGTGGCGGTGGGCGGCCGTCGGGACATTTCTGTTGGCGGCCGGGACCGATGGATTAGACGGGTGGGTGGCGCGCCGGTTTAATCAACGCAGTCGGCTGGGTACGATTCTTGATCCGATTGCGGACAAGGGTTTGCTGCTCACAGCGTTGATTACGCTGACGTTCTCGCCCTGGCCCGACAAGTTTCCGCTGTGGTTTCTGATTTTGGTGATTACTCGGGACGTGCTGGCGATTGGTGGGGCGCTTTTGTTGGGGCAAATCGCGGGGCTGAGAGAACTCACCCCGCACTGGACAGGCAAGGTTGCAACGGTGGCGCAAATGACCGCGCTGGGTGCGCTCATGCTGCATTTTCCTGAAGTGTGGATTCACACCAGCGTGTGGCTGGCCGCGGCCTTTACTTTCGTTTCGGGAGTGGTCTATCTCGGGGTCACTATGCGCATGCTCAGCACCGTGGAATGACGACTCCGCGTGGCGACGGCTGATCAGAAAAACAAGTTGGTTCTGTTCATAATTTTCTTGCCGAAGCCGTCGGAATCTTATAAACCACATTATTCTTCTGATTCTTAACCGATGAAATCCCACTTCGTTCCTGCTCTGTTGAGTGTTTTGGTCGCTCCGATGGCTCCATTGGCTTCTGCTGCCTTTGTGCAAGTGTGGCAACTCGGGGTGGACAATGATTCGCAAGGTGAGTTTTCGCAGGAGACTGGTTCCAATGTGGCGCCGGGGGCGGTCACTCCCGTCAATGCCGTCACCCCGGCACAGGCGGCAGATCCTGCGTTCAATCTGACCACGCACGACGATGATTTCTATTTCGCGGGAACCTATGCGTCTCCCATCGGAGTCGTCACCAATACCGAGCCGCTCAAGGCCTTGGATCGCGCCCTGACCGGCGATGTGAACGGTGCCAACGGCGATATCTGGGATCGTGTTCACTTTAATCTTGATCAGGCCAGCGTGGTCGGTTCCACCGAGCTGCGACTGACCATCGATTTGATCGGTCTGGGCTACTGGGATGCCTCCGATGCCAATGCCGGATCCGGGAGCACCGCTCACGATCTGAAAGTGAGCCTGAACGGGGTCACGATTGGCTCCCAAACCGGGATTTCCACCGCCACGACCTGGGTGCTCAATACGACCGCCGGGGCCGTCGGCGCCACCACCGGCGAAAACGTGCTCGAAATCACCCGCACCGGTGGCCTCAGCGGTGATGCCTCCGACAATGCCGGATGGATCCAGTATGACTTCGTGCGCCTCGAGTCCCAGTCGATTCCTGAACCCGCGTCCCTCGTCCTGCTGGCCGCCGCCGCCGGCGGAGTCATGATGGTCCGCCGCCGCCGGTTTTAATCCCTGATCCGGAAGGCGTGATGAGACGCGCCTCGATGCCGATCATTAACAATCCGCATCGCGGAATCGCTGGTGCGTGCAGGTGCCGCTCTGATATGCAGCGCGGCTCTGATACGCAGCGCCGCACTCATTCTTTTTTCATGAAGTACGCCTCTGGTTTTGGGCGGGCGTTGATGGCGGGATGGGCGGTGGTGGAACTGGGTGTGAGTCTGGAGGCCGCGGCGGAGACAGCCACGGTGGAGTCGGTGCCGTTGGCGGCGCGTTCTGTGTCGACAGGGCAGGGCACTCGATTTGTCCGGCAGGAGGCGGCGGCGACGGGGTTAAATTTTCAGAACACGTTGAAGCCGGAGAATATCCGCAACTATTTGATCAACGGGGCGGGGGTGAGTGTGGGCGACTTTGATGGCGATGGCTGGCCGGATGTGTTTCTGGTGGGGCAGGACGGTCCAAACCGGTTGTTTCGTCAGGTGGCTCCGTGGAAATTTGAAGATGTGACCGAGCGGTCCGGGTTGATTGATACTGGGGCGTGGGGGTGTGGTGCGGCTTTGGTGGATTTTACGGGGGACGGCAGGCTGGATATTTTTGTGTGCAATAAGGGGGCGGCGAGTGAAGCTTGGAGCCAGCAGGCCGACGGGACGTTTACTTTGGGTTATGTGCCGCTCTGGCCGGCGGAGGTGGCGGGTGGCACCATGGCGGCTTTTGCCGACTACGACCGGGATGGTGATCTGGATTTTATGGCGATCTCGCACCGGCTGCAGGCAGCTCGAGATCAAGTCAATCTGCAGATCGAGGCCATCAAGGATACGCGCACCGGGCGACTGGTGGTGGCGCCACCGTATGACGAGCATTTTGAGTATTTGGACGACGCGGGGCAGGTTCTGGTGGAGCGCGGGGTGGAACCGCGACTTCTCCGCAATGATGGACGGCGACCGGACGGCTCACCGAATTTTTCGGTGGTCACGGCGGCGGCCCGGCTGCCGACCGACCGGGTGATGGCCTTGGCGGCGCATTGGTTCGACGCCAATCAGGACGGATGGCCTGATTTGTGGCTTTCCAATGATTTTAACCAGCCTGACCGGCTGTGTCTGAACCAGCGGGACGGCACATTCAAGGAAGTGGCGGCCTCGTTGCTGCCGTATCATTCGTGGTTTTCCATGGGGAGCGATGCGGCGGATCTGAATCGGGACGGCTGGATTGATATTTTGAGCACGGACATGGCGGGATCCAGCCATTTTAAATCCAAGACCACCATGGGGGCGATGAGTGCCTCATCGTGGTTTTTGGATCATCTGGAGCCGCGCCAGGCGATGCGGAATTGTCTGTTTATCAATCAGGGGACATCCTCTGCCGGCGAATTACTGCCGTTTTTGGAGACGGCCCATGCCTCCGGTCTGGCCAGCACCGACTGGACATGGAGTGCGCTCTTTGGTGACCTTGATAATGACGGGTGGGAAGACGTGCATTTTACGACCGGTCTTGAGCGCAACGTGCAGGATTCGGATTATGCCGAGCGCGCGCGCGCCCGCGCCATGCGCGAAAAAGTCACCGTGGCCGAGGCCCAGCAGGAAATCGTCGCGCTGCCACGCATGGCCGAAATCAATTGGGCCTTTCGCAATCTCGGGGCCGCCGCCGCCAGTCCAGGACTGGGGTTTGAAAAATCGAATACGGCCTGGGGGCTCGATTTCCCGTCGGTGAGTTTTGGTCAGGTCATGTCCGATCTTGATCGTGATGGCGACCTTGATCTGGTGGTCAACACGCAGAATGAACCGCCATTGGTATTGCGCAACGATACGCCGGCGGCGCAGCATGCGGCGCTGATCAGCCTGCGCTCCCCGCTGGGCGGAAACCGGTTTGCGCTCGGCGCGCGCCTAGTGGTCGAGGTCGGTGGGGCGCGCCTGACGCGCACGCTGACCAGCAGCCGCGGGTATGCTTCAGGCCAGGAACCGACCGTGCACTTTGGGCTGGGCTCGGCGGAGCGCATCGACCGCTTGACCGTCATCTGGCCATCAGGGCGACGCTCGGAAATCGGGCCGCTGGCCCATGGGTATCATCATTTTATTACCGAGCCGGCCGCAGTCGGCAAAGCGCCGGCGGTGGCGGACGCGGCAGGGGTGACTGCGGCCGCGGCACCATTGGTGTTTAAGCAGGCGCCGACGCCGCCGTTTCGCCACGCGGAAGACCGGTTTGATGACTTCTCGCTGCAGGAATTGTTGCCCAATCGCCTTTCGCATGGCGGGCCGGCCGCGGCGGTGGCGGATGTGGACGGCGATGGCTTGGAGGACGTTTTCTTGGGCGGGGCCAAAGGCCAGCCGGGAAGTATTTTGCGAAGGATGCCGGGGGATGAGGTGGTATTCAAGCCATTGATAAACAGGGCATTGGAGGCGGATTTAGAGCCTGAGGATGCGGGTGCGGCGTGGTTTGACGCGGATGCTGACGGGGATTTGGACTTGCTGGTGGCGGGCGGCGGGGCGCAGTGGCCGGAGGGGGACGTTCGGTACCAGCCCCGGATGTATCTGAATGACGGGACTGGGCAGTTGACCCGCGCGGCGGCGGGGGCGCTGCCGGAGTGGCCGCATCCCTGCGGTCCGGTGGCGGTTGGGGACATCGACCGCGACGGACGCATGGAGATTTTTCTGGGTGGGCGCAGTGTGCCAGGACGCTATCCCGAATCTGCGCCCAGTGTCGTCTGGCAGGGGCGGCCGGGGGCGTACACGCCGGTGCCGCTACCCGGGCCGCCGCTGGGACTGGTCAATGGCGCGGTCTGGGCCGATCTGAATAACGATGGATGGACCGATCTGACGGTCGCTCAGGAATGGGGACCCTTGCGAGTTTTTATGAATCAGGGCGCGGGCGCGGCTGCTGGTGCGTTTCGCGACGCCACTGCTGAAGCGGGGCTGGCCGCCTTGAGCGGGTGGTGGAACGGCGTGGTGGCGGCTGACATGGATGCCGATGGGGATCTCGATCTGGTCGCCACCAACTGGGGGCTCAACACCAAATACCAACACATCAGCGCGGATCACCCGCAGCAGTTGTTTGCGGCGGATTTTGCCGGTCTGGGCCGGGTCGAACCGGTCGAAGCCAAAACCGAAGGTGGGCAGTTGGTGCCGGTGAGGGGGCGCAGTTGTTCGAGTCACGCCATCCCGTTTCTGCGCGAGAAATTCACGTCGTATCGGGCTTTTGCTTCGGCGTCGCTGGAGGAAATCTACGGGGCCGAGCGGCTGCAATCGGCGACTCGACTGGAAGTGACGACGCTGGCGAGCATGATGTTGCGCAATGATGGATCGGCGGTTTTTACGGCAGAGCCGCTGCCTTGGGAAGCCCAGCTCTCGCCGGCTTTTGGGGTGGTGGCGGAAGATTTTGATCAGGACGGCTGGATGGACCTCTGGATTGCCCAGGGGCATGCTGTGGCGCAGCGTGAGACGGGACGTCAAACCGGAGGCCTGCCGGTGTTGTTGCGGGGGCAGGGTGGGGGACGGTTGGCGGCGGTTTCGCCCGCCCGATCCGGGCTTTCGTGGCGCGGGGATGTGCGGGCCGCGGTCCTGTTGGACGGCCATACGCTCTTGATGACGGTGAATGACGCGGCGGCGCGGGTGGCGGTGGCCCCGGCCTTGCAGGCGGCCGGAGTGCGGAGGCTGGGGCTGCGCCCTCGTGGGGGCGGGGCCAATGCGGCGGGGACGAGGGTGACCGCTACCCTGGCAGACGGCCGGCTATGGATGCGGGAAGTCAATGGCGGTGGAGGGTATGGGTCGCAATCTAGCTCCACCCTTGCCATTCCGGTGGGAGTGAGTGAAGTGACGGTGCGGTGGCCGGACGGGACGTCGTCCCGGCATCCGGTTCCCACTTCGGGCCTGCTTCGCCAGCCATGAATCCTCGTGCTTTTCATCCGCCGCGCTGGCTCGCCCTCATTGTTCTATGCGGGCTGGCGGCCGCGGCGGGTCCATCGCTGGGCGCCGAAGAGGCTGTGCCTCCATCGGCTCTGGCCGAACTGACGGCGTCTGAGGAAGTCCTGCTCCTGCTGACGCCAGCGACCCGGTCGCTCGGGGCGGGCGCCACCGCGCTGCGCCTGCCCAATGAAGATACCGTTGAGTTGTTTGCTCCGCAGGTGGCGGCCAATGCGCTGGGGCCCGCCGGCGCCGCCAATGACACAGACTTCTCCATCCCCGGGGCCACCTCCTCGCAGTACACTCCCGGCGCCGCCCTCGTGACCGTCCCCCGGACCGAATTAACGCTGTGGCCCGAACTCTTTGGCGCACTCGCCGGCTTCGCCGAAACGAAGTTTTTCCCCATCAAAGGCCGGTTTCTGGAGGGAGGACGCCAGCGCTACCAGTGCCTGACCGGACTGGAAGCATTGGCTCGAACCCCGGCCGGCGCTTGGTGGCAGGTCAAAGCCGAGATCGAAATCACCTGGCACGCCCGCCCGAATTCGAAAGCATGGGAGATTGCTTCGTGGAAAACGCTCTCGATGAACGTTGCCGCCGCCCCACAGCTCGTCTTCTCAGAAGTGCTGGACTCAGTGCTGCCGCGGCCCGAAGACGTCCTGCGCGCCCGCCACTGCCAGCACGAAAACAATCTCGTCGATTATTTCACGCTCAACAAAATGCGCGTGGTCACAAATAATCGGTTTTACGCCGAATTCCTCGATCTCGATTCCACGTTCCAACACCCGAGTGTGAGTGCGGCCGATGTCAATGGCGACGGATGGGACGATCTTTATCTGACCCAGCGGTGGGGACGAAACATGCTGCTGATCAATAATCACGATGGCACCATGACCGATCAAGCAGGTCCTATGGGATTGGATGTCAAAGATTTCTGTAATTGTTCGCTTTTTGCCGACTTTGATAATGATGGCGATCAAGACGTCTTTATTGGCCGTAGTCTGGAGCCGTCGTTGTATTTTGCCCAAGAAGCCGGCCGGTTTGTCGACCGGACGAGGGAGGCGATTGGTTCGCTCCCGCGCCTGGTTTCGGCGATGGCAGCGGCTGATTATGACGGGGACGGCTTGCTGGACATTTATTTGTGCACCTACGGGCCGACGGCGGGTGGTAAACCCGTCGACTCATGGGCTAGCCGTCTCTGCTCGCCAGAAATCGCCGCGGAAATGACGCGGCGCCAGACGTCGTCGCATCGGTACCTCAATCTTCTCGGGCCGCCCAACCTGCTGCTCAAGAACATGGGCGGTGGGAAGTTTGCCGCGGCCCCGGAAGCGACGCAGGTAGCCAACTGGCACAATACCAATCAGGCGACGTGGGCGGATTTTGATGACGACGGCGACCCAGATCTGCATGTATGCAATGATTTTGGTCCGAGCACGTTGTATCGCAACGACCGCGGGCGCGGTTTTGTGGATGTGAGCGCTGAAGTCGCCGGGACAGCGTTGCAGGGGTTTGGTATGGGATCTTCCTGGGCTGATTACAATGGGGATGGCCGCCTCGATTTGTATGTATCCAACATGTACAGCAAGGCGGGTCGGCGCATTACGGAGCAGATTCCTGGGCTGGACCCCCGGACTCCGTATTCAGCGGATGGAAGTTTGTTGTTTCGCAATGACGGCACACGCCTGACTCAAGTGGCTGGCACAGAGCCACCGGCCATGCTGGTGGCCAAGGTGGGATGGGCCTTTGGCGGACAGTTTGCGGACTTTGACAACGACACGTGGCCAGATCTGTATGCGGCCAGTGGATTTTACACCGCACCCAAGGCTATTGCCGAGGAGGAGGATTTGTGAAGCGTCCTCTGGCGCGCGGTCGTGCGCCTTGACCCAGCCCAAGGATCGACGGTCAAAAGCGATGCCGTCTTTGAGGCGTCTACCCGCCGCAGTGCCGACGACCTCGCCCGAAACGATTGGGGTCGGAAGTCATTGAGCGGTCACGAGCGGAACCGGTTTTTCCTCAGCCGCGGCGGCCAGCAGTTTACCGATCTCAGTTTGCTGAGCGGAGCGGATCACAAAGGCGATGGCCGGGCCGTGGCCTTTCTCGACGTCACACGTGACGGGTGGATGGATGTGGCCGTGGCCAACACCAATAAACCATCGCTGGTATTGTTCCGCAATGAACTGCGGCTTCCTCGTCGCGTCTTGGCCATCAGCCTGACCGGCGGACCGCGTTCGAATCGCGACGCCATCGGCGCTCGGGTCACAGTGCGGACTGGCACCCGGTCCCAAATGCGGGAACTGCACGCCGGGGAAGGAAATGCCGCCCAGAATTCTAAAACCCTCGTTTTTGGATTGGCCGACGCCGCCACGGCTGAAGCCGTGACCGTGCGCTGGCCGTCCGGGAAGGTTCAAGAAATCGGCGCCGTGCCAGCCGGCCAGCTGGTCCGGCTGGTGGAAGACCAGCCGCCAGAAATGTCACCTTACTCGGCCGCGGCCCCCGCTCCCCCTCGCCCTGCTGGCGAGTGATGGCTCCCCTGCTGGCGAGTGAGGCCTCCCTACTGGCGAGTGATGCGGTAATACAGCGCGGTGTCGGAGGCCGTCGGCTGGTGGGTAAAGCTGGTGCTCGCCCCGGTGGCCCCACCGGTCGGATAGTTGGTCGCCACATCCGGCCATGTCACCAGATTGTTGGAGGTCTCGACGAGGAACGTCTGACCCGCTTGGGACGTCCAAGTCAGCGTGAGCGCGCCTGTGGCTTGATCGCGTACCACTCCCGTGATGACCGGTGCCGCGGGCGGGGTGGCCGCATTGGTGTTGATCTCCGCTTGGAGATAATCGAACTGAATCCAGCCGGTGGAAGCAGGGTCGTTGTTAATCAACCCCCCAGTGCGCACAATCTCCAGTACGTTTTCCCCAGCGACGACGTTGGCATCGCCCGCCAAAAACGTCGGCTGAGCAAAGGTGTCGGCTGTGATGTCAAGCTTGCTCCATACTTCCACGCCGTTGACATTCAATGCGATATCATGCGTACCGAACCCGGCTCCGGCCGCGGCAGCCGCGGCATCCCACCAGCCGCCCCCAATCAAATCGACCGAAATCCGGACGCGGCTGCTGGGTGCGGGCGATGGTTCGGCCAAGGTGAAGTGGACGCGGGTGGTCGTGCTGCCACCGGTTACCGCGCGCTCGAAGTTGGTCGCGGGATTTTCGCTGCCGTAGAGGGTGCCGATCGGATCAGGATACGCGCCGAGGAAATAATAATCATCATCAAGAATGATAGGGCTGCCGGGGAGCGGGTTGGAGCCGGCTTCTTGGACGAATTCGGCCGTGCCGTTGTCATCGGTACCGAGTTTCCAGATAGTACCAAATTCGGCGTATCCCAGTGTCAGTGAGGCGGTAGCGGTCGATGCGCCACGGGTGGCGGTCAGGGTGTAGACGCGTTCTTGATTGCCGGGGGTCACGTTGACGCGCCCTCCGCCCAAGGCGTCCGTGGCGGCATTCACGCTGCCTACGCCCTGATCAATGGTCAGCGTCGCCTTGGGATCGGCCTTCCACAAGAGTGTTGCTGACTCATTGAGGGACAAGCTCGTCCGGTTGGCTGAGAAGCTGAGGATAAGCGGGACATTGACGGTGAGTTCGCGTGTTTGCACCGACTGTCCTTTGGTAGCGGTCAGCGAGTAGGTGGTGGTGCCATCCGGGACGAGTTTGATGGACCCGAGGCCATTGGTGGTCAGCGGCGTGACATTGATGGCGCCGGGGTTGAGGACCAGTGATGACGTCGGTGAGGCGATCCAGTTCAGGGTGATTTCCTGACCGGGGCTGGCCTGGGTGGTGGTGGCTGCGAAGGCGCACAATGGATCGGCGCACAGATCGGTGTCGACCGCAGCCTTCAGGTAGTCAAACTGGATCCACGACGCATCCGATCCGCCAGTGCGGGTGATTTCAAAGACGTTTTCGCCTTCGATGGCGTTGACGGCCCCGGCGCTCACGACTTTTTCCAAGAGCGTTGGGATGGTGATGGCGTTTTGGGTGAGGATTTCCTGTCCGTTGACCAGCAACTGGAGATCATGGGTGCTAGGCTGACCGGCCGAGCCGAGGGCAAAGGTGTCGACGGTGAAGCGAAGCCGGTTGGTCGCAGCGGCTTGTTGTGCATTCAACGTGAAGTGAATACGATTCGTTCCGTCGCCTGGCACCAGCGCCCGCTCAAAGGCCTTCCAGGGTTCTGATGAATCGACCAGCCCGATGGGTTGGGGATACATGCCGGCAAAATAATAATCATCGTCCTTGCTGGCCAGGTTGAATGTCGGGTCGTTTTCCGAGCCGACGGGTACTTCATCAGGAAGGGAAACATAGCCCGGAGGTTCATTCGCCCCCGCCTCCTGCGTGAAATCTGACTGACTGTTGTCGTCAGCCCCTAATTCCCAGAGAGTGACAAAATCTGCGCGCAGGGCCGGACTGAGCGCTAAAAACAAAAGAGGGCCTAAAAGTCGGGGGATCATACGAGTGAAATAACGAACTTATTCTCGT
>CAJBME010000283.1 GCA_903954065.1 uncultured bacterium | reverse complement strand
TTGAGTTCCATGCCCATGTCCCGTGCAGATCGAAGGGTTCGATGCACATGGCGGAGAAAGGCAGCCGGGGGCTCCTGCGGTGGGCCCTCTGGATGAGCCGCCACCCCCTGGCGCTGCGCCCACTGTTGCCATAGCTCCAGCAGTTTCATGGGAATCACTGCCAGGCCCTCAGAGTGGACCAGAAGCGGAATGCGACCGACCGGAACACGTTTGTTCACGGCGTCTGTGCCCGCAGAAGCGGCGGCCATGGCTGCGTGGAATTCCTTGCGGTGTTGGCGAGAGAGGGCCGCCACATCCGCGATCGGAATCACCGCGGGTTCTCCATCCGTCGCCGCGAAGGGCTGACAGCGGGAGTCCTCAGAGTCCGGAGGAGCACGATGCACCAGGCGAAACCCGCCCCATGTGCCACCCGCCTCCAGGTGATGCCACCAAGCCCGACCCTCGAGCCACGCCCGAAAGGCATCCAAAAAGTCCCAGGGAACTCGCTGGGCCCACTCCTTAGCCGCCACAGCGTCCGGACGGAGCCAAGCCGCAGCAGCAAGAGGGCACATCCATGCCATGTGCGGCATCCAAGCGCCCTGGAAGCGGTCTCCGCAGGCGGTGCACAGCCGGTCGAGCTCATGCAAGCGCCCCTCTCTGCGAAGAGCGTTCTCCGCGTCCCAGCGGTCGCGGATGCCGGGGCCCCACAAGGTGTCGGCCTGGGCCGCAGAGCGGCACCGAGCCACCTCCGAGTAGCGGGCGGACAGCGGCACTCGAGACCACTCCTCCGGCTTGGGGAAATGTTCATGCAGAGCATGCCAGTCGCGAGGACCCGGCTGCGCGCTCTGTTGAACCTGCTTCAGGCAGAGTTCTTCCGAGCGGCGTGCCACAATGGAGGCCCAGCCCTCGCGGACCGGGGTATCCGTGCGGGCATCCCACAGAGTAAACAGGGGTTCAGCTAGAGCCGGCCTGTGATCCAAATCAGGAGGCAGGTCAGCACCCAGGGGCGCGACGCGGTCACAGTAATCTTGGATCAGGTAGGGCGGGTCCTGACGGCGCGCGTGACCCCTCATCCAGCCCAGCAAGGGGGGAGAGCCTCGCGTCGCTACCAGAGCGCGCCACTCCAGGAGCAGCCCCCGATGCTCGTGCATGAGGATACGCTGGTATGGCGCGTCGCACGCCCAGCGTACCAGCAGCAGCATGGCGAGGCAGTCTGACACCAGGCGGACACAGCCCGTTAAGGGCGCCTGACGAAGCTGAGCGACCAGGCCGCCCAGCTCAGACCGGTCCGAGCGCGGTGGGCCAAGCGCGAATCCCAGCATGCCCATGCCCACCGCCGCGGGATCCTCCATGCAGTGGGTCACGGCCATGCCAAAGGCGGAGACTGAGCTGCCGCCAGTGCCGTCCGAGCACGACTCATAGTCGATCGGGCGATCTGGCGCGGCACTCGGTGGAGTCGCGTATCTGGCCTCCGGGCCGGAAGGACAGACCGGTGCGCCAGGGGGAGGCGTGGAGAGCACCACCACAGACTCGCGGCGCCCGTCCGTGGGCATGGCTGACGCCCGCGCGCCGGGAGCACTGGGG
>CAJBME010000282.1 GCA_903954065.1 uncultured bacterium | reverse complement strand
TTGCCGTTTGGCAAGGGATTGATGACGCGGAGGGCGAGGGTGAGTTTCCCGGTGGGCTGTTTTGGCAGAGGCAAGGCGGCGCTCCATTCACGCGGCGCATCGCCCGGCAGGAGGCCTGTGATTTTCCAATCCACCGGCCAGCGCTGCACGGGGTGGCCCTCCGCATCCAGCGCGGCCAGTTCCATGCCCCAATCCCGGTAAAACGGGGCGACCCCTTGATTGACCACGCTCACGCTGACCTTCACGCGCCCGCCCTCGTTAGTGATCGTGGCATTTGGTACATGGAAATCGTACCCCATGCGGCGGACCTGCTCCACGGCGCGGCGATAGCGCTCCGGTGCCGCTCTCTTTTCGAAGAGACCGCTCTCCATGAGCCATGTGACGTGCGTTTGCTCCACACAGGTGAGGAAGTCCTGCGCTTTCGCGTGTTCCGGTTTGGCATCATGCACCTGACCCCAGATCTCAGGCCGCACCTCGCCACCGATGGGGTGCGTACGCCATTTGTTCAAAGCGCTGTCTCCCGCTGCTTTCAACGTCGCCAAGTAGAACCAACGGTCGCTCTCCTTGCCCGAGTCGAGGGTGCCCCAGGCGAAGGAGTCGTCATGATAGCCGAAGGGGAGGTTCGCATTGGCGGCAAAGCCGCTGTGAGCCTCTCCCGCCGGATAGCGTAACAACACCGGGGTGCGTTTCAGTACCCGTTGATAAGCCGCTAGCACGCGCTGCTGGGTCTTGACCGGGGCAAACAAATCGTCCCGCGGCCAAGTGTGCCACTCGCCCCAGGAGCCGAGCAGCCCGGCAGTGAGGTAGGCGAGGCGTGGATCGCCATCATAGCGCTGGCCGAGTGCCGTGATGAAACTCTCCAAGGCCTGCACCAGCCGCTCGTCTGCATAGTCGGGGCTGTAGCTGACTCCGGCAGGTGGTTGCTCCGGGTCGTTCTTCCACCGTGCGACTTTCACGCCCTGCTCGACGAGGAACTTGGGCAGGCCGGACTCTTTTCCCGGATACTCCACCCACACCCGGAAGATGGCCTGATTCCCCCGCGAGGCGATTCCGGTCAGCAGCACCTCCATGGGTTGCCAATCAAAAACCGAGGCGCCCTTCATCAGGTCTGACAGCCGCAGATACTCAAATTCCATGCTGTGGGGAAAAGTCATTCCCGCCATGCCGGAGTACGGCACGAGCCCCTTGAGCGGATTGTCGGGAGGCGAAGGAGCGTGCTCCAGCTGCTCCGCGCTGACTTCCCGGACTACCGCCGCTGCGATAAGCCAACAACAGATGAACCTGCATGAATAGAGAATACCGCCCATAATTTCAGTCTCTCATGTTTTGGCCATTCCGTATTTTATTTTGATAATGCTTGCTCGGGTCCTGCCGGGTGGCGGGGGGTACGGGATTTCCTTCAGTAGGGTTCCAGGAACCTTTTCATGACCCTGTATCCTTGCCTTGCCGGGTTTCATGCTACTGCTTGAGAGGGGAAAGTTCCGGACGGTCCGTGGAGGCTTCGATCGCCAGGATGGTATCTCGGACACACTTGGCTTTCATAGCCATTAATGCGGCAGGGAAATCCTTTTCCTCTTTTTCAAAGTAGTCGGCGAGGCGTGTCAGTTCCGGAAGGACCCGCTGGGCGTGAGCGCCGTAGCTGAGAAGGATTTCCATCAATTCCGGGGTCCGCTCCTGGCTGGCCCATGGATTCTGATCCCGCGTGTATTTCACACAGGCGGTGATTCCTTCGCTGATCCGGTGTTTGGCTAAAAGCCGGAGCCCCTCCACACGGATGGAATCCGCAAACATTTCCCCGCTGGGAGCCGGTTCGATGATGGCCTGATAAATGGCGGGCAACAGGGGTTGGATTTTCCCGGAGGATAAATTCCGGTAGACGGAGCCGATGCTGCCCCTCGCGCGGCCATCCTGGTTCTTGAGTCCGGCCCTCACCGCTTTGTAAAGCGCATCCAGATCCACGCCATCCAGCGACTGGCTGAGCATTCCGCCGTCGCGATCGAAAAGGGCAAAGGAAAGATATCGCTGCTGCATTCCGCGGGGATCGTTCGCCGGATCGGCTTGAGCCAGCAGCTCCAGGAGTTCGGGCACTGCCGGCATGGCCGGGGTGCCAATGGCGGCCAGGGCCTCCGCTGCTTTGATGCGCAACCACAGGTCTTTTGCCTCCAGTGATTTCCGCAATATTGACACCGCAGAGGCCCCCCGCCCGCGAAGCGCGATCAGAGCCTGGCAGGCACCATACCGGGATTCGAGGCGGGGAGCATCGAGCATCCTGAGCAGAGGTGGAATGGGGGCATCCTTGCGGCGGGCCAGCGCCAAGGCCGACCGCTCGCGGACCACTGGAGACCAACTGCTGAGGCGTGCCATGAGCTGGTCGTTGCTCAATTGGTCATAGGCGCTGTTGCGGTCCTTGTTGCTCCATCCTTTGCCATCGAGGATCAGGGAATGCGCCGTGGCGGCGTCAAGTTGGGGAGTGGTGCCCGGGCGTTTTCCTGTTAGATATATTTTCTTCAGCGGCATGGCATAGGCCAGCAGAAAGCCGCCGGTGCCGTCCCAGCCCGCGTAGCTGTCGTTCCCGGCTTCCGGCGGTCCCTGATGCCGGAAGGAGCCGTCCCTTCGCCGCGCGAGGTCGAAATACCAGCCGCCAAACTCCTGCATCCACGCGCCCGTGGCATGAGGGCCGGACTGGGCGATGCCCGGTATCGCCCAGAGCATGTTGAAGAAGTTTCCCGTGTGCCCGCAGTCGCGCTCCGGTCCGTGGGAAGCGACGCTCATGCGGGAAAAGAACTCTGCGCCCCTGGCTTCACCGAGCAGATTGAAGAGGACTGCGGCCATGCCACACTTGCCATTGTCCTCGTGGTTCTCAATCCATGGGTGGTGATCGCCGTAGGGGATCGCGCCTTTGCCGGTGTAAAAGCGCAGCAGCTTGGCGCTGCGTTCAATCGCCAGATCCACGGCGGGGTCCTGCACGCCCGCCGCACGGGCCATCACCAGTGAAATCGTCAGTGGCAGCCCGGGAGAGTTCATCATCCCGTAGCCGCCAAGCCGTCCCCCTGGCAGCGCGAAACCATGTCCCCAGGAACCGACTGCACTCTGCCCCCTCGCCGCTTCCAGGGCGAGCCGCTTCAGGCCTGGCATGACCGAAAGGTCATCGGTGGCCAACACATACTCGGAAAGCAGTATCATCACGTAGCCATAGTGCCACGTCTGCATGCTCTTGGCGGAGAAGTCCGCCGCCCACCCTGCCTCTTTTTTTACCAGCGGTAAATGAGACGCATCGCCGCTGGACAGCAGCGCGAGCGCATTGAGTGACCGGGGAATGGGGTCCAGCTCTTTTCCGTAGTCCGGTTCCGCCACCCGCACCGCGAGCGCCTTGATGCTTTGCTCAAAAATCCGCTTCGACTTTGGGCAGGCAAACGGCGCGGTGGCACTGTAACTGCCGAGCACCGCGAGCTTGATCACGACCTCCTCCGCCTTGCCCGTCCTCCAGCGCGTGAGCGCCAGCTTGCCACCTCCGGTTTCCGATTCGGCTGCGGAGAGGGCCTTGCCCAACTCCGTGCGCGGATCGTAGGAAAATGCCTTGCCGCTCACGCCCAGGATGACATCCCCGGCTACGAGGATGCCATCGGCGGGCGAACCTTTTTCAACTTTGGTGATGGCGATCTGCCGCGCATCGGAAGTCACCATCTTATCGCAAAACATCCAGCCGCGCAGCCCCGTGGAGCCGAGATTCCAGTCGTGTTTCGCTTCTGCAGGAATGGCCTCACCCTTGGTGAAGTCAGGTATCGCCATGGCCTTGCCATCTCCCGCGGCCAAGGCCGGAACGGGCATGAAGAGAATGGCCGCGAGGGCGAGGGAATTGAAGGTGGGTTTTATCATTTTGTCTTTTTGAAGTGTTTGAATTCTGCCATCGCCTCGGCGAGGCCCTTGCCGACGCCACCGAGGATTTTAGCTGATCCGAGGTAATGGAATTCGAGGTTGGAAATCCCCTTCTCCAGCACCAGCCGCTCGCGCCCGGTCAGTCCCCCGGCGCGGAGTTTCTCCAGCGTGGCTTTCTCATCGGCGGGCGTCTGGTTGCTGTCCTCCGCCAGCTTTTTCGCTCGCTGGTTGATTTCGTTTTCCTTGGCCTTGGCGGTGGACAGTTCGAGGTCCCAATACCTTTCCGCCAGCACCGTCGCGACGTTGCCTTTGAACTCCGGCAGCGATGCCGGGGCCGCCATCGCGTCGCGGAAATTTTGATGCGTCGCTTGGTATCGCTGCTGGCCGGGGCCATACTCCGCCGTCGGTCCGCCCACGCCGAGCACCCCGATGACAAAGGGCAGTTTCGGAGCGTTTAAATCTTTGCGCACGTCACGGATTAAATGGGCCATCGCGCCGCTGTAGGCATCGTAGCCGCCCGGCTTGTCGCGCTGCGGATACGTGTCGCCGTCCACCATATCGTTCCAGCCTTGGAACCATGCAAAGCCCGCCAGCTCGTAGCCCTGCGCCACATCGTAGTCCGGCACCACGCGCTTGAGGTCGGCGAGCACCATTTTCACATGCCCGACCATCAGCCGGTAACTCACGCCCGTCGCCGCTGCCTTTTCCTCCTTCATGGCCGCCACGTCCTTGCCCTTCTTTGCAAAAGCGGCGAGCTGCGCCTCGCTGAACACGTACGGCCCCGCCCCCGGCGGGCGGAAATCCGTGTGCAAGCTCTTGCCACCCCATGAGGTCTTGATGAGCAAAATGGGCGCGTCCGTAAACTTCTCCATATAAATCCCGAACGTGAACTCCGGCCCGATTTTCCCGGGCGACGCCCCAAACCCTGCCGTCAGTTTCCCTGTCTGCTCCGCGTCCGCGCAGCCGATTGACGAAATCCATACCCGCCCGCAGACCTTTGGTTTCCCGTCCGGACCGAGCATTTCCGCCAGCATCGGCTTTGTCGCCGGGTCCATGCCGATGTGCTCGAAGGTGCTGACCTTGGCATGGCCCTGCATGTTGGACTGTCCGGCGAGGATGAAAACCTGGAGCGGTTTGGCGTGAAGCTGGGCCGCGAGGGCCAGCGTCGTGATGAGTGTGAGCAGCAGTTTCATGGCTTGGTGTTCTTTGGCGGTGGCGCGTTTTTCTGATTGGCGCCGCCGGGGCCCCAGTCCTCGTTCTTCACGCTGGAGCCGGGGAAGACGGGCGGGATCAGTTCCTTGCGCCACTCTTCGAGCGCCGTCGTGAGGCGGGTGGCCACTTCGGGGTTCGCGGCTGCGGCGTTGATTTTCTCGCTGGGGTCGGAGGCAAGGTCGTAGAGTTCCGGCGGGGTTTCACCGGTGCGGATGAGTTTCCAGTTTCCCTCACGGACGGCGTAGGACTGCTTGCGGGGCATCCGCCAGAACAGGCGCTCATGCGGCGGCGTTTTTACTTCGCCGGCGAGATGCGGGACGAGGTTCACGCCGTCATATTTTTTGTCCGTGGGCATCGCAATCCCGGCGGCGGCAAGGGCGCTGGCGAAGACATCGAGCGACGATACCGGCTGGTCGAAGGTCGTGCCGGCCGGCAGTTTCGCGGGCCAGCTGACAAGGAAGGGCACGCGCACGCCGCCCTCGTAGAGCGTGCCCTTCATACCCCGCAGCGAACGGTTGTCCGCGCCGCTGGGCGTGTGGCCACCGTTGTCGCTGAAAAAGAAAATCAGGGTTCGTCCACGTTGGCCGGTTTCAGTGAGGGCAGCGGTCACGGTGCCGATGGCATCATCAAGCAGGCTCAACTGCGCCAGATATCGCCGGCGCGCCTGGTTCTTGATATCCGCAAACCGTTCCAAGCGCTCCAAGGGCGGTTCGTGTGGCATGTGTGGCGCGTTGAAGGGCAGATAGAGCATCCATGGCTTCTCCTTGTGGCGGCGGATGAAACCGGCGGCCTCGTTGCCGAACGCGGTGGTGAGATGCGGCGGCACCTCGTTGATGTTTCCGCCTCCACGAATGAGGGGTAGCGTATACTGCCGCTCGTCCGGCTGCCAGCCGGTGAAGCGATGACCGCCGCCGATGAAGCCGAACGATTCATCGAACCCGCGGGCCCACGGCACGAAGGCCGGCGCCGAGCCGAGATGCCATTTCCCAATCCAGCCCGTGCGATAGCCCGCTTCCTTGAGGAATTGCGGCAGCAGTTTTTCCGTGAGGGGCAGACCCTCCTTCGGGTCGAGCGGGTCATAGACCGGATTGTTCTCATGCCCGAAGCGCGACTGATAACGCCCCGTGAGCAGCCCTGCCCGCGAAGGGGAGCAGACCGGAAAAGTGACGTAGCCGCTGGTGCAACGCGCCCCGGACTTTGCCAGCGCATCCAGATGCGGCGTGACGGCCTCCTTGCTGCCCTGGAATCCGGCATCGGCATAACCCTGGTCGTCACTGACGATGATGAGAATGTTCGGCTTTTCCGCCGCGGCCGCGTGGAAGCCCATGAGTGAAATGAAGGCGAAGAGGCCA
>CAJBME010000281.1 GCA_903954065.1 uncultured bacterium | reverse complement strand
GCTCTAGCAGCCAAACCGCAGCCACCCCGCACCCAGCTAAGCCAGTCCAAATCAATGGCATCGGGTACGATTCATTGATATTGCCCCACACTTCCTGCGTCCACACCAGATAGTCGACCGCAATGAAGTTGAATCTAACCTGAAATTCATCCCAAAAAAACCACTCCGCCACGCCGCCAAACACCAGGGTCACCGCATAAAGAAACGCCCACCCGCGCACCCACCACTGACGCACCCGAGGCCAACCCGCCGGCGGCAGCAACCACCCGACCAGTAACCACGGTCCCGCCACAAACAACGCCGCGACCCCGTCAAAAAAAATCCCCCAGCCGACACTGAGCCAGATCGAGCCATCCCACGAAACATCATGTCGAGCCTGCAACAACAACGCCATCCGTGTCAGCCACGAGATGACCATCGCCAACCCCGCCCAAACCCAAACCCCACGGGCCAACGAGGTCACCGGGCCGCCACGAAAAGAGCGGCGACGGATATCCGGGGGTGTCGATAATGTTTCTTGCACAGACGAACCTAGCAGCAATCCACCCCCCATGTGCGGAATTTATCCTCCGTGCAGAAGGGGCCTAAGCCACCGCAGACCGGCGAGGCGGCATCCCCCGCCCCGCGCCAGCAGCGACGGCCTCAAGAACGACCGTCGCTGACGCGGGATGCCACGAGGTTTTTTTCAGGTCATCTTTCCGACCTTATTTTCCAGCCTTGGCGTCCTTCGTTTTTTCCTTGTTTTGGGTGCATTTGCAGACCCATTCGGCGGCATCGCAGGCCTCGCACGTGGAGGTGTCGTATTCCATGCGAGCGGTGATGGCTTTGGCTTTGGCATTTTCTTTGAATTGCACGATCAGCCACTGACCTGGTTCGACGGCGGGCAAGACGAAGCCGGTGTCGGTTTTCTCGACTGTCAATTTCTCGGGTTTTTGCCGGGTGCCGCCGGTGGCTGTCAGCGATTGGTCCGCCAGCGCGACTGGTTTCATGTCTTTATCGAGCACGGCGATGTGAAACTTCCCGTCTTTGACGGTGACTTCACCATGCATCGATTCATTTTTGCTGAATTCCAAGATACGACCGCCCTGCGGACCGAGTTCTACGCCGCCGTGGCCGAGGGCGAAGCTGGCGGTGAGCATGAACGTGAGGGCGAGAGTGGCGAGTGTTGTTTTCATAATATGAGGATGTTGGTTTTGGGATGATGGTGGTGGAGGAGGGAAAAGGGTTCTGGGCTGAGTGTCCGGAGGGCGGGCACTTTCAATGGGAGGCGGAGGATTTGAGCCGCAAGGATTTTTCCGCGGCGCGGCGCCCGAACGCCCAAAAAACGGCCGGGGTGACGACGAGATCGAGCAGGGTGGACGAGACCAATCCGCCGACGATAACGACGGCGACGGGGTGGAGAATTTCTTTACCTGGTTCATCGGCGGCGAGCAGCAGCGGAATCAACGCGGTACCGGCGGCCAGCGCGGTCATCAGCACGGGGACAAGCCGCTCCTGCGTGCCGCGAATGATCATCTGCCGCGTAAATCCCTCTCCCTCATGACGCATGAGGTGAAGGTAATGTGAAATCATCATGATCCCGTTGCGGGCCGCCACCCCGCCGACAGCAATAAATCCGACCACCGTGGCGATGCTGATGTTGTCAATCAGGAGCCGTGTCAACACCAGCCCGCCCATCAGCGCCAGCGGGATATTCAACATGACTTGGATGGCCAAAGAAAGACTGCGGAAATACCCGTAGAGCAACACCAGCACGACGCCCAGCACGAGACTGAAGAAAAAGACAATGCGCTTCAAGGCCGCTTGCTGAGCGACATACTCGCCCTCAAAGCTCACATAATATCCTTCAGGCAATTTGACGCGAGCCGCGACTTCCTGCTGCCAGCGTTTCACCAACGATTCAAGATCGCGTACGTCGGTATTAGCCCCGATGACGATGCGCCGCTGCGTACCTTCGCGGTTGATGACATTGGGGCCACTGGCCACCCGGATGTCGGCCAGCAGCTTGAGCGGGAGGCGTCGACCGGAATCCGTCTCGATCAGCAGCTCACCCAGCGCCTCTGGGTCGTCACGCCATTCCGGAGAGAGCCGCAGCACCAGATCTAGCGTGCGCTGGCCTTCGCGCAGCTCGGCGAGGGCCGCCCCGCCCAGCAACAGCGAGACTTGCTCATTGACCGCCGCCGGTTGGATCCCGTGGAGGCGGGCCCGCTCCCGGTCCACCTCGATCCGGACCTGCGGAATGGGCACCTGGGCCTCGAGATTGACATCGGTCAATCCCGGAATGGCCCGCGCCAGGTCTCGCACCTGCGCCCCCTTTTCCCGCAAGACCTCCAGATCCGCCCCGAATATCTTCACGGCAATTTTGGCGGAAACGCCGCTCAGCATGTGGCTCAATCGATGTCCAATCGGCTGTCCCACATTAGCAAAGGTGCCGGGAATGGTGCGCAAGGTGCTGCGAATCTCGGCAAAAACTTCAGGCCGAGGCCGACCGCCCGGGTGAAATTCCACATCGAATTCATTCACGGACACGGGCACGACGTGATCGTCTTTTTCAGCGCGACCAGCGCGACGCCCGATACTTTTGACCTCGGGAATGGCCAACAGCAGGCGGCTACCGGCGTCGCCGATCTCATTGCTTTGCTGCAGCGAGGTCCCCGGGGGACCGGCCAGCGAGATAGTGGCGCTGCCTTCGTTAAACGTCGGCAGGAATTCTTTACCCATCTTCGGATACAGCATAAAGGCCCCCGTCAGCATCATGGCCACCACCGCGATCACGACCAACGGCGCTCCCAGCGCGGCCCGTAAAAACGTCTGACCCACCACCCACTTGATGGCCCGGACCAGCCATCCATCGCGATGAGACTCGCCGCTTCGAGGATGAAGCAACAACGAACAAAGCACCGGAATGACCGTGAGCGAGACGACAAAAGAGGCCGCCATACTGACAATGGTGGCGATGGCAATCGGCGTAAACAACCGCCCTTCCAGACCCTGCAGCGCCATCAAGGGCAGAAACACGAGAATGATAAGCACAGTGGCGTACAGAATAGAATGGCGCACTTCGCCAGAAGCTGAGGCAATCACTTCCAGTCGCTGCTCTCCCAGCGAACCGGCCGCGGCCGCCCCAGGCACCGCCGCGTGAGTCTCCTCCGCTCCCGCTGCCACACCCGCTGCCACACCCGCTCCCCCGGGAGCAAAAACTTTCCGCGCATGCTCGCGCAATCGACGATACACATTTTCCACATCCACAATGGCATCGTCAACGACCATGCCAATGGCCACCGCCAGACCGCCGAGGGTCATGGAATTCACGCTGATCTCAAACCACCGGAAAACCAGCACCGTGATGGCAAAGCTGAGCGGCATCGCCATCAACGTGATAAATGTCGTCCGGACATTGAAGAGGAAAAGGAAGAGAACGACGGCTACCATGATGGCCCCATCGCGGATCGCTTCTTTTAGGTTTCCGATCGCATTGCCGATGAAATCGCCCTGCTTGAAAAGGATTTCCAATTCAACACCGGGCAGGGTGGGACGCAATTCCTCGAGCGCCTGCTCGATTTCCCGCGTGAGTTTCAGGGTGTCAAATCCCGGGGCTTTGTCGATGCTGAGCATGACTCCCATGGTCGGAGCCGCATCATCCGGCATGCCCGCGACGAACGCGTGTTTCACGGCGATACTGGCATCACCGCGCATCGGTTGGACGCCGGAAACGACGGAGGCGACATCAGAAATGAGGATGGATCGACCGTTGACCTGCTTGATCACGGTAGACGCGATAGCATTTAAGTCGCTGGTCATGGCGAGGTTACGCACCATGATTTCCCTCGGCCCGGCCTGCAGGTAACCACTGGTGGCATTCCCGGCGGCCCGGCTGGCGGCCTCCTTCAATTCCTCCAGAGCAATCCCGTGAGCCAGCAATTTCTGGGGGTCCGGTTGCACGTGGATTTGTTCCACCCCGCCGCCCATGGTCAGCACTTCGGCAATGCCGCCGATGCTTTGCAGTCGGCGCTTGATCGTCCAGTCGGCAAGCGTGCGCAACTTCATCGGAGGAATCGTGCCGTCGCGATTGCGCACGCCGACCAGCAGAATTTCTCCCATCAATGAAGAAACCGGCGTCAACCCCGGCACGGCTTGGGCCGGCAAAGATCCCCGCACCGACTGCAACCGCTCCTGCACCAGCTGGCGAGCGCGGAAAATATCCGTGCCCCAATCAAATTCTGCAAAAACCAGCGACAGCCCGACGTCCGAATTAGAACGCAAACGATCCAGTCCGCCCACTCCCTGAATGGCGCTTTCAATCGGCTGCGATACCGACACTTCCACTTCCTCCGGAGCCAGCCCCGCACACTCCGTCAAAATGGTCACCGTCGGTTTGGTCATGTCCGGCAGCACTTCCACCGGTAAGACCCGCGCTGTCTGAAAACCAAGCATCAGCAGCAACAACGCCAACCCAAGCACAAGCGGCCGGTTGCCCAACGAAAAACGAATCAGTGCATTCAGCATGACAATAGAAAAATATGACCCTGCGGCCGCCCCAGAAACCGCAACGGCGCCGCCCCGCCGCGCAAGGCGGCCGGACCATTCGTCGCCAGACAAAAATTCAGGATCATGAAATCACCTCCTGCGAAGTAGTCGACGCCCGACGGCGCACCGATGAAAGCACCAGTAAAACCGCCAGCACGGCGCAGGCGATCTGCCAGAAAAGCACTCCGTCGGAGTGAGCCTCATGGTCGTGGCCATGCCCGTCAGCGCTCTGCCCGCCCGAGCGGGAAGCTATTTCCTCCCGGGTCATTTCCGAGCCGTCCTCATTGTGCGGATGCCCATGCGCGGCATCGAGCGCCTCCCGGAGAGAAACACTCCCCTTTCCGGCAAACCCCAAAGCATACGCGCCGCGGGTCACCACCTCATCGCCGGGCAACAACCCTTCTAAAACCTCCACCACTTGGTCATTCTGTTCCCCTAGGACCACCGGAGTTTTGACGAAGGCGTACGGCAGATCGTAATCTTTGATAAACACAAACCGGTTCACCGCATCCCCCTGGACCGAATCCCGCGGGATGCTCATCACGCCCTCGCGCTCGCTCACGACAATGGAAAACTCCGCGCGAAGCCCGGGCCGCAGCGTCCCCTCGGGGTTCGGCACATGAAACGCCGCCTCCACCGTACCGGCCACGGCATCAGCATCGGCCCCCAGATGATTGAGCTCAGCTTCAAACACGACATCGGGCACCCCGGTCACGCGGATCTGCGCCTTCATGCCTTTGCTCAGCCCACCAGCTAAATGCGCCGGCACCGCTGCCGCCGCTTCCACCGTCTCAAGATCATAAATTTCCACGAGTGAATCGCCGGGTTCGACCGGTTGTCCCGGGGCGACATTCACCTTGGCAATGAGCCCGCTCATCGGCGCATCCAGCCGCACGACCGGTGGCGGATCACCGGCCTGCCGACTTTCCACCCACACCAGCTCGTCCCCCTCGGCACAGATCATATCAGGCAGCGCAATCACCGTCTGGGCGCGCCCGGCCACCCGGCTGCTGAGCACGGCCGTTTTTCCAGGCAGCACCTCGATCTGCCCGAGAGCCAGCACGGTATGGGCGAAGGTCGTTTCCCCGGCTTCGACGGTTTCGAGACCGAGGTTTTTGACCGCGATTTCATCCAGCACCACGGTGCGGGCCATCTGATCGGAAGGGGCCGCGGCAGCGCTCAGCGCTGCGATCATCGGCGGAAGAAAAACACAAACGAGACTCTGTTTCATGGATGGAAATGGACCGGGATAAAATGAATTCAGCGCCCCATGGCGGCCTCGAACTGGATGCGGGCGAGGTGATAATTCCGCTGAGCGGCGAGCTGAGCGGCTTCGAGGCTGAGGCGTTGTTCGCTTGACCGAAGGCTATTTGTCAACGGGGCCTGGCCCGACTGATAGGCAGCGAAAAATTTCTCTTCGATTTGGCGCGCTTGGGGCAGCAAGGTGCTGGAGATGCGGGCATACTGAGTGGTAGCGGCGGTCATTTCGGCGCGGGCGGTGGCGGCATCGGCTTGGATACTTGCGGCCAGCGCGGCGGCTTCCAGTTCACGGCGGCGGATGGTGGCCACGGCTTCCTGCACCCGACCCCGGGCCGCTGACCGCAGCGGCAGCGGCACCGTCAACTTGATCCCGAGAAATTGATCCCGCTGCAGGCCAGCCCCCGCATCATACGCGTGGTCGCGTTCATAGGCCAAACCGGCCGAGACATCGTCCCATTGGCTCGCCTTTTGAAGGTCGAGCTCCCGCCGAGCCGACTCCAGACGAGCCTGGCCCGCCAGATAATCCGGGCGGATCGTGACGTCCGGAAGCCCGGCGGAATCAACCGATGACGGTGGTCCGAGCGTACCCGCCAGCTCCAGCGCTGCTCCGACCGGCCATCCCAGCAGCGGCCGCAACGCGCCCACCAAGGCCACCTCTTCGGCCTCCAACTGCAGCAACTCAACCTCAACCTGCCCGGCCTCTAGCTCGAGTTGATCCGCCTCCAACAACGACCCTTCTCCGGCCGCCGCATTCTTGCGGGCCACCACCAGCCACTCGCGCCCCAACAAGAGACGCCCGCGCTTCAATTCACACTCGTCATTGAGAGCCAATAGCTTCACCGCCAACAAGCGCACATTCACGCCCAGTCGACGCTCAGCATCGCGCACTTCAAGCTCAGCGACCGTCACCTCAGAATGCGAAAGCTTCTTTTCCAGCAGCAGCCGCGATGTCAGTGGGAATTTTTGCATGATCCCCAGCCCGACGCCAAACTCGCTGCTGTCCGCCAAATTTGGCCGAAATTCAGCCTCCAGCTCCGGAGCCGCCCGACGCCCAGACTGCGCCAGCCGACCGCGAGCCTGCTCAATCCCCTGACGAGCGGCCTCCAGCTCCGGATTGTGACGCAGGGCGTACGTGACCGCCGCTTCAGCAGTGATACCTTCTGCGCGGATGGGAATGGCCAGACAAAGAAACAGAAAAACAAATGAAAACCGGGACATGATGGATCTGAAAGAATGAGAATGGACACAACCCTGCTGTGACCGCAGGGGCGGAGCGCGCACGGTGGCAGCCCGGCATCCGGGCAACCTCCGTGGTCCAGCCTTCTCAGATCCTCATGACCACTGTCCTGACCACCAAATGCAGGGCCGGGGGGCCGCCATCCGGTCGACATCCGGGACGTTCCAACCGCATGTCAGCCGATACTCCCACACGGAAAGAAGCCAGCTGCGGAGACGGGGGCAAATCATAGACCGTCGGCGCGGGCACAGACAAAGCACCGACCACGGCCGCTCCTTTGAGGGAGTCACGCACCTCATGGTGCTCGTGATCGTGCTCGTGATCACACCCGCTGCAGCCATTGCTACCCTGACGATCACCGCTCTCATCATGAACGGCCGCGACCGCGGCGCAGCTATGACTGTGATCATGATCATGCTCAGGATGGCACTCTGCAGCCAAACACGAGGCCGCTGCCACCAGCTTGGGCGCACCCAAACAATCACACCAAAACCCACGACTGATGCCCAGCAGTTGTGCAAACCCAATCGCCGTAAAGACGATGAGTCCCACCATCATTCTGGAAGCAGCAGACATGCGAAATCGAGAGTGTACGCTCTAAAAACGAATGCAACCCGATTTAGGATGCCTCAGCCGTCGGGTTTTGCCGAGGCGTCTCAAACCGGGCCCGCCGCGACCTCCCCGGCGGCAGCCGGCGCCGCACCCGCCACCTCCCCGAGGGCCATGGCCTCGGCATAACACTCTTCAAGCGCCGCCACCGCCGACTCGGCGCCGTAGGCGGCGCGCACAGAAGCCGCGGCCGCCCGGGAAAACGTGGCGAGCCGGTCCGGCTCGGACATGAGCGTGCACAAGGCTTCGGCCAGCGCGACAGCATCTTTTTCCTCGACGAGCAAACCATCGATCCCATGAGTGACCGCCTCCGGAATACCACCGTGGCGAGTGGCGACGACGGGCAGGCCGGAGGCCATCGCTTCGAGCATGCTGTTGGGCACGCCTTCTTGGTCACCCGAGACCGTCATCTCGCTGGGATGCAGGAAAATATGCCCTTGCTGGCATGTCCGGATGAGGTCTGGCTGATTCATCCATCCGGTCATGATAACGTGCTCCTGCAGTCCAAGTTCCCGCACTTTTTCGGCAAACCGTTTTTCTTCTGGGCCGGTGCCACAGAGGATAAACTTTACTTTGGGAAACCGTTCGATGACGACCGGGAGCGCCTGGAGCGTGGTATACAGGCCTTTTTTCGGAATCAACCGGCACGCTTGCACGAGCTGCCACGCCCCGTCTGCGGGGGCCGAACGCTGATGGAACTCGATGTTGTCCAGCGGAATCGGTGTGCGATTGAGACGGAGTTTTTCTTCCGGGCACCCGAGTTCGCGCAAGCGGTCGAGCAGACTGCGACTGCGAGCCAGCACCAACCGCGCATGACTGAAAACACGCTGCAGCTCAGCTAGATAGCCAGGTTTATCAACAAATTTGACAACGTCGACCCCATGGAATGAGACCACGAAAGGACCGCCCCATTTGAGGAGCATCTCGAGGTACTTAACCGCCTTGTGACCGTAATACACATGAACCAAGGCCGGCCGGTGGGAGGCCAACAAGGCCGGCAGATCATAGGGAAAAAACTCCGGCGACCAGCCAATCGGACGCGGCGGCGGCCACTGGCGCACCACGTACTTATACCAGAACCGCAAAAGGAAATTTCCCCGGGGCCGCACGCGAGCGAGTTTTTGCATGACCACCACCGGCTCAAACGGGAACAAGTCCGGACGGTCAATCTGCTCGGTGAACACGACCGTCTGGAACCGGCGCAGCCCCGTTACTTGACGGTAAATCGACTGCATCTCCGGCTTGAGAAAGGTGCCGCAGAGCGACACCACCAGCGGCCGGGAGTCGGCCGAGGCAGTGGGAGCCGCGGAAGGAGGCAAGTCAGCACACATCAGAGGAGATCGCGAGGTTCCAATGGCGCCCCCCGGCTTGCAAGCGCGAAGCGGCTACTTTCGCTTCCAAAACATCAAATGCTGCCACGGCAGCCCGTCGAATTCACGATCCAGTGAGAATCCATTCGCTTCCCATTCTTTTTTTATCTGGGCCTTGGACATTTTGTGCTCGGTTTTAATCGGCACCTCTGGGTCTTCGCCGCGGAATTCAACGAGCGCCACCACCCCGTCCGGTTTTAAGGCCGTGCGCATCGCCGCCAACATGGGCACAGGATGGGAAAATTCGTGGTAAACATCGACCAGCAAAATCAAATCACAGGAGTTAGGCTCCAGCTTGGGATCATGCACCTCGCCGCGGACGGTCTGCACGTTTTCCACGCCACTGATTCCTGCGCGCTTCTCGAGGTCGTCGAGCATTTCCTGCTGGATATCGACGCCGATGACCGTCCCGCCCGGAGTGACCAACGGCGCCATCATGAGGACGTGATAGCCATTGCCGCAACCGAGGTCGCAGACGGTCTGACCCGGTTTCAGACGCAACTCCGGCAGCAGCACCGAAGGTTTTTCCTCCTCTTCCCGCAACTTGCGCAGCAACCAGCCAGCGCCGCCGCCGTGATAGGACATGGCTGGCGCAATGGTGCGTCCCATGTACTCGGTCATGGCCGGGGGAATCAGCGGGCGCACGACCGACGGCGGCACCGCCGTGCCACCAGGAAGGACCCGCACGTGCTGCGACTGCACCACCGCCGGAGCGACCCACAGCAGCAGCAAAGCCGTCGACACGGAACGACAGAAGAATGAATGAAATGACGAGTTCATGGGAAATCAACAAACATGGGTTTTGAATAGACGTGACGTTCAATGTCAACCGGCCGCTGACACGTCCCACCCCCGCGAGGCGGAAACAATCGAGCTCCCCCCATCCCGCGCCACGATCCATCGCCCCGTCCGCGAAAACTCACCTTCCACCCCCAGACGACGACCACCACCACCCGTTCCCGCAGACGGGGACGCTGGGGACGCTGGGGACGCTGTCGGATCCGCGGGCGCTGGATCCGCAGACACCTCAGGCGCGGCGGGCACCCCGGGCGCGACCGATTCCAAATCAACAGGTTCTGGCGTTGTTTTTCCCGGCTCTGCCGTTGCCGCTGGCTCCGTCGTTGCCGCTGCTGCTGCCGCTGCCGTTGCGGCCGCCCGGACGGCTGCCAGTTCTTGTTTCAGCGCGACCACCTCCATCTGCGCCGCGGCCGCTGCTTTGGTTTCGAGCTTGAGGGCTTCAAACTCATTGCGCATGCGCTCGAGCAGGACCCGCGATTGTACGCGGTCAGCGCGGGCCAGAATGTGACCGGAAGCGAATCCAACACACAGCGCAATCCAGGCCCACACCATCCCTTTGCCAAACATCGGTGACTTCTGCATGAGGCCAGCCTAACGAAAGCCGCCAACAAGAACATCGGAAATTTTGTTCGGCACATGATCTCGGGTGCGCCATGGTGGAGCGCTTGTTCGATCAACTCAAACTGCACGGGGTCGTGCTAGCCTGGGGGCTGACTGCGGTGCTTGGGGTGCTCATCCACCTCCCGGCACTGGAGCTAGTGGTATGGCGCACCGGCTTGGCCGCGGCCGCCTTGGGGGTGATCACCCCGTTTTTGGGCGGGCGGTTGCGGCTGCCGCTGCGCCCGACGCTTCAACTTCTGGCGACCGGCGTCCTGATTGGCGCTCACTGGATGCTTTTTTTCGGAGCTGGCAAAGTGAGCAATGCCACCATCACGGTGGCTGGCTTGCCGACCACGCTCATCTGGTGCGCTCTGTTGGAATGGTGGTGGCTCCGCCAGCGACCGCGGCCGTATGAAATCGTCATCGGCCTCCTGATGATTCCGGCGGTCTGGTTGATGCTCAGTTTCGAGTTCCGGCACTCGCTGGGGTTTTGGTTGTCGATTGGCGCGGCGATTGTTGGCTCGGTATTTGCTGTGCTCAATGGCAGTTTAGCGCGGCAGCATCATTATGCGGTCATCACGTTTTACCAGATGCTAGGAGCCTTTATCTCATTGCTGATCATCTTGTTGTGGCGCGGTCAACCGCAGTGGCCGGCGGCGGCGGACTTGGGGTGGCTCTTGATTTTGTCGCTGGTCTGCACTGTCTACGCTTTCACCACCTATGTGGAGCTTTTACGCCGCCTCAGTGTTTTTGCGGTCAATCTCGTCTACAATCTGGAGCCGCTGTATGCCATGATTTTGGCGGCCGTTTTTCTGGGTGAGCACAAAGATCTGCATCCTGGATTCTTTTTAGGGGTGGCGTTGATGCTGGGGGTGGTCATTGCCCATCCGTTTCTGAAGCGGCGGGATGACGCCCTTTTGGCGGCCAGAGCGACGGCTGGCCGTCCCCGGACTTGAGGTAGCGGCGCGCGAACCGATTGCCGCCGGTGTGCGCTCATCGCTTGCCGCGGGCCTCAGGGTGCGGTATGACCCGGCCTTATGAGCCATCCATTAAATCTTCTTGTCACCGGTTGCCGCGGACGCATGGGTCTGGCCGTGCTGGCCGCCGCCGCCGCCGATCCGGAAGTCGTCGTCGCCGCCCAAATCGATGCCGGCGACGCTCTCGCCCCGGCCCTCGCCGCCTGCGATGCCGTTATCGATTTCAGCCACCACAGCTTCACTGCCGAATTGTCCGCGGCCTGCGCCGCCGCTGGCAAACACTTGGTCATCGGCACCACCGGCCACACCAGCGAGGAACTGGCCGCCATTCACGCCGTTTCTTCCACCCTCCCGGTCGTTTTGGCCCCGAATTATTCAGTCGGAGTCAACACCCTATTTTGGCTCACCCGGCGCGCCGCCGAAATTCTCGGACCCGATTTTGACCTCGAAGTCGTGGAAATGCACCACCATCTAAAGATCGATGCCCCCAGTGGCACCGCGAAACGCCTCGGCGAAATCCTCTGCGAAGTAGCCGGCCTGCAATACGAGAACGACGTGCGCCACGGCCGTGAGGGCATTGTCGGCGCCCGCACCCGGCGCGAGGTCGGCATGCACGCGGTTCGAGGCGGCGATGTCGTTGGTGATCATACGGTTATGTTTGCTGCAACCGGCGAACGCGTGGAACTGACCCACAAAGCCAGCAACCGCCAAACCTTCGCTCAGGGCGCCGTGCGGGCGGCCAAATGGCTGGCCACCCGCCCCGCCGGAATGTACGATATGCAAGACGTGCTCGGCCTGAAATAACCCGCTCCGCAGACGCCGTAGGAAAAATTATTTCCTCCCTCCTCATGACTGCCTGCTCATTTTTCAGGGAACCGATCTGGGGGGGCGCAGCGTTACGTTTGCGGAACCGCCCGCATCTGCCCCTCGGCCGGTCTGCTCCCACAGAATCGCAGGTGACACGGGCCTAGTTTTCTTTACGTTTTTCTTTTTAACGACCCCAATTATTGCATGACTGCCACTGAAGCCCGCGACCAGCTGAACGCGCACTTGCGCGAGACCATCCACTGGCATTTCAGCCCGGAGACGGGCGCCCCGTTCTGGCTCGACTGGAAGGATAAAGTCGGCTGGGATCCACGCGAGAAGGTGCAGACGATCGATGACTTAGTGCTGTTCGATCACTTTCAAGACGACTGGCTTCGCGACGAAAAGAACGAACGGTTTGTCCCACGGGCCTTCGCCGGGCGTCCATTTAACGTGTTTGAAACTGGCGGCACCACCGGCCTACCCAAGCAACGGGTCGGATGGGACGACTACAAACACGATTACGAACAATTCTCACATCAACTCGAAGACGAGTTTTTCCCCAGAGGCAGCAACTGGTTGATGCTCGGCCCAACCGGCCCGCGCCGACTGCGGCTGGCCATTGAACACCTCGCCGCCTACCGCGGGGGAAGTACGTATTTCGTCGATCTCGACCCCCGCTGGGTCAAAAAATTGATCGGTCGCGGACAAATCGACGAGGTCGAACGCTACCAAAAACACGTCATCGACCAAGGCGTGGAAATGCTCAAACACCGGAATATTTCCTGCCTGTTCACCACCCCCAAACTGCTCGAAAGCTTGGCCGAACGCGTTTCCCTGCCCGGCTGCGGCGTCAAAGGCGTCTTCTGCGGCGGCACCAGCATGACACCGCAAACAGTGCGCTTCCTCGTCGAGGAAGTCTGCGAAAATAAAACCCGGTTCGTACCGACCTACGGTAATACCCTGATGGGACTGGCTTGCTCCCTGCCATGGGAATTGGCCGCAAAAAATTATTCCGTCACCTATTACGCCCCCCAACCACGGGCCATCCTGCGCATCGTCGACCCCAAAGACACCGCCGTCAGCAAAGGATACGGTGAATACGGACGCGTGGAATTGACCACCCTGACCAAGGAATTCTTCATGCCCCGCTTCCTCGAACGCGATGAGGCCATCCGCCGCGAACCGTGCGAGCGCTACCCATGGGACGGCGTCGGCGACGTCCGCCCGTTCGGCGCCATGGAGAAAAAAGTCATCGAAGGCGTGTACTAAACCTCGTCGAGAAGTAAACTGACCTGCGCCGTTGTTTCGTATTCGGATCTTTTGTAGCCGTGGGTCGCTGACCCCGGTCGC
>CAJBME010000280.1 GCA_903954065.1 uncultured bacterium | reverse complement strand
CCCGCTGGCGCTCGGTCGCCTGATTCTGCTGCCAATGCCTCGCGGGCCCGCGCCTCGTCCGCCCGGTCGGCGGCCTCAATTTTCATCCACAGGTACATTTCCTCCACTTTGGCCCGTGCCTTTTATTGCGCCCCTTCAGGGCTTTCCAACGTTTTACGTCTCAAACCCAGGGCGATGCCCTGGGCTTTCACAGGGCGCCCCGTTGGGGCTGGGAAGGCGTGGTTCGTCGCACGGTCCTCTCCCCGTTGGGGCTGGGAAGGCGTGGTTCGTCGCGCGGCCCTCTCCCCGTTGGGGCTGGGAAGGCGTGGTTCGTCACACGGTCCTCTCCCCGTTGGGGCTGGGAAGGCGTGGTTCGTCGCACGATCCTCTCCCCGTTGGGGCTGGGAAGGCGTGGTTTGCCGCCTCACCCGCTGGCGCTCGGTCGCCTGATTCTGCTGCCAATGCCTCGCGGGCCCGCGCCTCGTCCGCCCGGTCGGCGGCCTCAATTTTCATCCACAGGTACATTTCCTCCACTTTGGCCCGTGCCCAAGGCGTCCGGCGCAGGAATGTCAGGCTCGATTTCACGCTGGGATCGTGGTTAAAGCATCGGATAACGACCATCCGTCCCAATTCCTCCCATCCATAAAAATCGACGAGGGCGACGACGATCATTTCCAGAGTCAGGCCGTGCAGGGGGTCTTTGGGGTGTGCGTGGGACATGCGGTGGGAACCTATTCCACGATTTGCGGCTTCTGGCCAGTCCAAGACAAATCCTGTGCAAAACCGGTGGCATCCTTCCGAAGGAAATGCTTAGAGTGAGGGATGTCGACCCTGACCACATCCGAATTGGAAGAACGATTGAACGACCTTTGTGCCGCGATTGCCGCGGATGAGGAGGTCAGCAACGCCCGCGCCCAAGCCGAAGCCTTCCTCGCCGACGAGTCCGCCGTCAGCCTGTACCGCCGCATGGCCCAAACTCAGCAGGAACTCCATCACAAACAACACGGTGGCGAGAAAATCACCGACGCGGAAATCAACGCTTTCACCCTGCTCCGCGATCAAGCCGAAGCCAATCCGCTCGTCAAACAGTTCAATGACGCCCAGGAAACACTTCAAGGCATCGCCAATATGGTCAACGGCTTCGTCACCAAAACCCTCGAAAAAGGACGCGTTCCCACTCAAGAGGAAGTCTTCGGCGCCTCCTCCGGCAGCTGCGGCACAGGTTGCGGATGCCACTAAAACACCCTGGCCCCATCGTTAAAGCTCGACGCGACTGCTCTTGAGCTCCGTCGAGCGGGCTTGTGAAAAATTTCACAAAAGGCGGTTGCTGGCGGGCCTCCTGAGGACTCTCTTTAGACATGGCGATCACGACGACTGAACTCGAGGCTCCTGACATGGCGGCGCGTGCTGCGGCGGCAGGCGAGGCGTATCAGGCCCGCACGGAGGATGTGATTGGCGAGAAGATGGTGCTGAACATCGGCCCGTCTCACCCGGCCACTCATGGCGTGCTGCGACTCATCGTCGAGCTCGACGGCGAAATCATCACCAAGGCGGAACCGGATGTCGGATTCCTCCACCGCGGCGACGAAAAAATCGCGGAGAACATGCATTATAACCAGTTCGTGCCGTATACCGACCGGCTCGATTATCTGGCCCCACTGGCGAACAACGTGGCCTATGCCTGTGCCGTGGAAAAACTGATGGGCTGGGAGCTGCCACCGCGCGGCCAAGCCATCCGCGTGCTCTGCTGCGAACTGGCCCGCATTTCCGCCCACCTCCTGGGGGTCGGCGTCTACGCCATGGACGTCGGCGCCATGACGGCATTCCTTTACACGTTCAACGAGCGGGAGAAAATCTACAATCTGTGTGAACAACTCACCGGCGCGCGATTTACCACCAGCTACACACGCATCGGGGGCATGACCCGCGACCTGCCTCCAGGATTCACCGACGGCGTGAAAAAATTCCTTCAGGAAATCGGTCCAGTCATCGATGAAATGGACGCCTTGCTAGCCAAGAACAAGATTTTCCTCGATCGTACGGTGGATGTAGGCGTGATCACAAAAGATCAAGCGATTGCCTTTGGATTCACCGGCCCGAATCTGCGAGCCTCCGGAGTGGCGCATGACCTGCGCAAAGCGAGACCGTATCTCGGCTACGAAAACTACGAATTCGATATCCCGATGGCTGAAGAGGGTGATTGTTATTCGCGTTATCAAGTGCGGATGGAGGAGTTGCGACAGTCCGTGCGCCTCCTTTGGCAGGTGTTGGACAAACTCCCCAGCGGTCCAATCTGCGTCCAAGATGCCAAAAATATCCTGCCGCCGAAAAACAAAGTGGCGCTCAGCATGGAGGAGCTCATCCACCACTTCATCATCGCCACCCAAGGGATCAATGCCCCAGCCGGCGAAGTCTACTTCGGCGCCGAAAACCCCAAAGGGGAACTGGGATTCTTCATCCACAGCAAAGGCGGGGGCGTGCCCCACCGCTTGAAAATCCGCAGCCCCAGCTTCTGCAACCTGAGCATCCTTTCCCAATTGCTCCCAGGCCACATGATGAGCGACGTCCCCGCCATCCTCGGGTCACTCGACTTCGTCATGGGCGAATGCGACCGCTAACCACCACGGTTGGCGTTTAAAGGTCGCAGAGGATACATTGATTCGAAGTCGGCCGGCGGCCTCTGCTCAAAAATCGTTCGGCGCGGCGGCAAAGCCGCCGCTGTAGCCGGGTACGCCGGCCCCGGTTTTTACATTT
>CAJBME010000279.1 GCA_903954065.1 uncultured bacterium | reverse complement strand
TCTGGCACCGTCGCCAGCATCAGCCTCGCAAGGACAAGACCTGAGCTTTAATGCGGATCGCCAAATAAGCTTCCACCGGCTCACTCAACCAATCGAATTTTGGCCACGTCCGCGCGTTCAGGGCCTCGGCATATTCGACGGCTTCGGACTTCATAGCGAATCCTCGGCCAGCGTGGTGGCACTCGACCCGGGTCCACTGGTCGTTCTCTAAGCGGCATCGGTACATCGAAATCATCGTTGAGTCCTCGTCGGGTCCCATGGCGGCGTCGGGATTTCCATCCAATGTACAGGCGGATCGGGCACAAAATCACGAGGCTTCCGGCGAGTAAGCGGCATGGGCTCCATTGGATGAATCGTCTGCCAGTCACCTCGCTCGGTAAGCCACATGACCACCAGGGCCCCCCGTTCGGTACAAGCGAGGACGATGGAGCCTTCGTCAGGAAGGTCTGAGGCGACATTGCGCCATGGTGATAGTTGATCTGTCATTTTATTATATTGTTATATTGTTATAGTTCGAAAGATTGCGCCGGGCGGATTCAATGTCCCCGAAATCCAAGGGTGGCCACTCCTCAGCGGCGTCTAGCGCCGCCCGGCGCGTTCACACTTAAGTGTGAAAAAGTGTTAAGTTCCGATGACGTTGGTGGAAAATCCTTCAGCACCAAGGTAGCGAATCGCCTTGTCAGCAGCGATCGGGTCTCGGTCAGTCATGGCTGATCGGACGGATGCGAGAAGATTCTGAGCGTGGCTTTCATTACCACTTTGCCACGAGACAAGCGCGCTCCTAAGCATCGGTTGCACGGCCGAAAATCGGCCACGGAAGGGTTCGACTTTGACGGTCAAAAAGCTGTACTTCAAGCCGGACAAAACAAATTCTAGCTCGGTCACCTCCGGGCCTGATTGGTTGATTTGATTGGCGGCGAGGTTCGAGAGATACTTTCCGGCAGAGGTAAGCACCCCGGCGATTCTGGCGGGTTTTGTGGTGATGCTGAGTAATTCTGTCATTAGATTTCGGTGTTAAAATTAGCGGATTCGAGAGAAGGCAGGTGGCGATTATTACACGGAGGACAGCAACTTTGATTGACCTAGCTGGTAAGGTTTTTCGCATTCAAGCACGAAGGACAGCGGGATCAGTAGCCGCCGCTGGCCGGGCACTCGGACTGCACGGATCAAGCCACTACGGACGTTCCGGCGAATCGTTTCCGGTGCTTGCGACCATCGTTGGGACAGCTCGCTGGTGGATAAGTATGATTGACTCATACCAATCGGAATGCTGTCAATCGAGACAACGCGCTACGTCGCGTCGCAATACGCTCCGTATGCCGTTGGATTCCACACCTACTCGATTCCTTGCGTCCTCAGCGCCGAATAATTAGTGTCAAAAATAGCTAATGCAAAAAGTTTGCGTTAATGTGAATGGTGCGCGTGAGACGGAAACCTCCTTTTCAACAACTTAAAGGAGACTCCTTATAGGGGGGGGTATGGTGAATCCAATGGGTCTGGCCATCCCCTCGGCCGGTCACGCCATCGAATCGGCCACCGCGTCGTCGTCGTCGGGTTCTGAGCTACCCGCACCGCGGTCGATCAGTTTGAGGAGCTGTTGCACCTCGGCTGTGGAGTAGTGAACCAGCCGTGACGATGGTTCCTGAATCCTTGTGAGCACCTTCTGATTCTCCAGCCGCACCATCTGCGAACACGTCAGCCCCAGCACCTGTCGAGCTTCGGCCTGCGACAGGCAACCGACACTCTCAATAATCTTCGATGCTGCAGCCGCCCTGCTGCGTCCAGCACTGGCACCGCTGCAGTCTTGCTCCTTCGCGACGGTCTGGTTGCCTTGCCTGCCTTGCTGGCCCGTCCTTGGCGTGTGGCACGTGCTGGTGGTGGAACGGCATCAACGCTCTGATCGGTGGGCGCTATCGGCGATGGCGGCTCGACGGTCAGCGACATCAGCACCGCAACCAATCTGCCTTCTGGAGCGGCATCTGGCAGCAAGGTGACCAGTCGTTCCAGTGCGAAGACCACGGCCTGTAGCGGCCCACCGGGGGGCCAGCAACAAGGAGTGCCTGAAGCGGTTTAGGAGTTCTGGTGATGGTTGCAGCTGGCTTGCGCTCCTACTACTGGGCCGCATTCAGTCGCGACGGCCTTCCTGCCATGCCACAAGGAGGTGACACGAAAATGACGGCAGATGACAGTGGCCGTGTCATCATGCCTGCCCAGTGAAATAAGGGCTGCAGCGTGTGGTGACGGGATGACGGCAGAAAGCAAGCCCCCTGCAGATACTGCCTGTGTGTTTCTTTTCTCTCTAGACTTAGAAAGTGCCGTCATCCCGTCATCTGGAGCTGTAAGCCTTATCTCATAGGAGCTGCAGGGTGACACCACTTTTGTCACCTGCCGTCACCGCCGTCACCTGCCGTCACCACTAAACGAAGAAGCCCAGCGGTCAGGCTGGGCTCCTTCTCGATTGCAGCGCCTTGATCAGGCTCCAGGAAGAGCGCTTTTTTCTTCCGGGAGCGAGGCAATAGTTCCGTCCGCCATCTGCTCTCGGATGGTGTAGAACCGTCCTTCCTTTGTGCGCTTAAACGATACACGCTCAGGATAAGACTCGCACAGTTTTTTCAAGATCTCTCCTATTGATGATGGGACTTTCACCAATCGCAAGAGGGCGCTACCTGTCTTTGAGTCATCAGCCAGCAGCCTGTGTACTTGCGTGGCCGTTCCTACCCAAACGGAGCCATACTTGAACAATGATTCCGTCGCCTCATCAATCAGGCTGAGAAGCTGGGCTTCATCGTCCAGCGACATCAGAATCTCTGCGGGTTCTGGATGGTGCCATGTCTCGATGCCGAAGCGTTCGTTCCTCATCTCCTGCGGAACCTCAAACCCGTGAAGCAGCCAGTGCAGGAAGGCTGGAAGTTCTGCCGCATAGGCTGCATCAATTTCGGCCTCCGATGTACCAGCAGGAAACGTGGATTCGGTCCGCGTTGATCCTTTCAGGATAATGATTTTATCGCGCACCCCCTCTACCAATGGAGGCAGAACTTGAAGCGATTTAGCATTGTCGTTTAAGGCAAAAACCACCCGCCACCACGTCGGCAACATCGTGGCATCTACTCCTTTTGCGTGGTACCGGGCCGATCCTGTCACCGTCATTTGCTTGAGCTGGTGGGCCAACTTCTCTCGGTCGGCTGATCGGCTTGATAGCGCTTCATCATCCACCACGAGGCACTCGGCTCCGAATAATTCTGCATTGAATTCAGACGCTCCGGACATGTATGCCAGTGGTGCGGCGTATCTTCCTCCTAGTGCCTTCGTAACCAGCTTGGTCAGTGTCGTCTTGCCGGAGTTGTGCTCGCCAGCAAGCACCAAGGCTTGGGCCTGCGTGATCTCACCTGCTCTCAGCGACCGGACGGATCGCTGCATCCATCCGTAGAAGGTATTTAACTGCGTGTGTGCGTGGGGCTCTGATCGTGATCCGAGGAGGCCGGCAATAAATGCGCGGATCAATCCCCAGTCACCCTCCTGTGGCTCGATTAGCTTCGCCTCCGTTGTGACAAGGATAGACCTACCAGCAAACGTCATGAATCCGCTCTTCCTCCCACAGAGGGGCCCAGCCATGTCGATCACGCGGTTGAATCGAGAACACTCAGTCAAGTGGGCGGCTGTGGCCATATCCTTTCGGTCGGTCTCCCTCGGGACGCCGTAGCGGGCGAGGACATCTGCTACGTGTCGGTCAGTGTATCCCACCCAAACCCCACGAGAATCACGAAGGAAGTAGCGCCCGCGGTTAGGCTCGAAGCAGATACCGGTTCGTAATATGTACCCCTCCAGTTGAGCTTCGATGGCGTCGGCGTCGCTTTCTTCCTTGGACCTTTTTGCCTTCGTCAGACTTTCCTTCCCCTTAGGTTTTTGATTAGAATCCATTGTTTGAAATTGTTTGAAATTGTTTTAGTTACCGGCTTCTTGTTCGTTTTTATCGGGCATCAGATCGCCCCAGAGAGCTCTGTTCCTCCAGAGACCGCCGTCCTCGACGGCTTCGCACAAGTCGGTGGCTGGCTGCCCGTCTGGACGCGTCAGGCCTTCCAGTGATGACCATGTGACCTCGGTGACACCGCAGTCGTCCGCGAGCATGTCCGTCCATTTAACGGCCGCATCTCGGCCACTGGTGAGCTCTCCGGCCGAGTCCTTGTCGCGGTGGGGGATGATGTGGACGCGCCGGCCAGTAAGCGCCCGCTGAGCCTCCGGGATGAGCTCCCTGATCTCGCGGCCAAGAATAGTGATGGCCACGCAATCCTGCCTGCTGAAGTATTCGATGAGCGCGTATGCGGCCAGCAGGTCGGGGCCACCTTCGATGAGGATGATCGTCTGCGATGGATCTTTCATCGCCAGACTCAGTGCTACTGGCCACTTCTTTGTCGCACCCGGACACGTGTGGGCCTTGCCCCCGTGCCCGTATGCGGCGCGGCTGTATCGCCGCTTCTCCGCTGTTATGAAGTCCTGGGGCATCTCCGGCCCATCGAGCAGAACCCACTCCTCCTCGCCATCAACGGTTCGCAGAATATCGGCTTCAGCCAATTTATCGAGAGAGTAGTGCGGCAATTGCCTCGATGAGGCAAGTCGGATCGCGCTCATGCTTGCAGGAATGATGTGGCCAGTACCCTCGAATATGTCCCCCGGAGGAGAGGCATCCGCTGGCGCATCAACCATGGCAGGAACCACTTCGACCTCTGGCGTAGTCGCCGGATGGTTATCGACCGCCACTGGAACGGATGGAAGGATGATTTTTCCAGTGTGCCGCCTATGCCCCAGCGGCTCATGATCTCCGACCCACTCAAGGAGTGTGGTGATTGCCTCCCGCTTGCTGCAGTGAGTGGCCAGTCTGATGAAATCAATGACATCGCCCTTGGTTTCGTCATTGGCGTGGTCCTTGAATGCGCGGCCTTCCGCGAATATACCAAAGCTGGCGTTCTTCTCCGGTCGAAATGGTGACCGGACACATACGTTTCCAGCGCGTGGAGGGTTGGGCAGTCCCAGTCGCGTCCAAGCGTCGGCGATACGCACCTTCTCCTTGGCGGCGCGGATGCGCGCGGCCAGAATATGCTCTTTCATAATGGTGAATGAATCACCACCGCCCGCTTGCAAAATCGCTAAACCAGCATTAGGAGTTTGGTGCTCAATCGCCCCCCTAGGGCTGGCCGTCGTTCTTCGCTCGCGGAGGCGGCGGCTCTTTTTTTTTGGTGGGTTAGCGAGTGGCTGGACGAATGCGGACCGAACAAGGCACGCCCCTTTCTTCAAGACTGATGATGTCGGACAGACGATAGCGTGGATGCCTTCCAACTTGAATGAATGGCAGAACACCCGCTTTACGAAGGCGCCACAAAGTGACATCTGTTCGCTGCCAGCGGTTTTGGAGTTGCTGATCGGTGATTAGTTGCATATCTGCCACTTTATTTTTTATTATTTTATTTTCCATTTTATTACTTAACTTAATTAGTTAATATAATATTGTTTTCGGATGGTGTATTCCAGCCGCCGGATGTCCGCTAACGTACTCCTATAAGTCAGTCAAGTAGGAAATTTTGGCTTCGTGAGCTCTTTTTTAACCTATGGGCATCCCTCCAAAAATTGCCTTAAAAGTTTTTACATAATTTAAAACTTTTAAATTTATATAACAAACTTTCTATCATAAATAAAACTCTTCTTTTCGGTATAAATATCGCATTACAAATCTATCAAATTTTTATATAAACCCAGTGAAGTTAATATCTTTTGTGTCCTCATATTCGTAGCCCGCCCCTTAGGATAACATACAACACTACTAAATCAGAGAGGCATCTCCAAATGAACTGCCTTTTTTGTTCCAACATATGTGCTGGCGGTCACCCGCACATCACGGTGACCCAGCGCTTCACTGGCCTCGAACACCCCAAAGTGCATGTTGACCATGCTGCCAAATTCTTTGCGATTCTTGTGGATCGGCTGGGGGCAATCACAACCCCTGCCACGAAGCCATTTCAGAACTTCATTGAACGCTTTATCGGCGCGGTATCCTGACCATTTCTTTTTGCGCAGCGGGGTTGCTGGTGCGATGACGAAGCCATCATCCACACCAGTCCCCCACTCGGCAAGTACGGCAGCCATGCCGGGTGCGATGTCCAGAACGCGCTCAGATGCGCCAGTTTTGACTGCTCCTTGCTCGGTACTTTCCACGGAAATCCGGCCCGCTACTAAGTCAATATGCTGCCACCTAAGGCGGTCGATCTCGGCTCGTCGCAATCCGAATTGCAGTGACAGGATGATCGTTCGGTACCCATCCACCGAGAGCTGGTCCTTGGCATCTCGCACCAGCGCGGCCCTATCCACGTCGCTTTTATAGCGCGGAGTTGGCAATCGAAACCGCTTAACGCCTTTACTTGGGTTCGGCGGCATGACCAATCCTGCGTCAGCATAGTGAACGGCAAGTGCCGCGGTCCATGCGCGGCTGAATGCTGAAAG
>CAJBME010000278.1 GCA_903954065.1 uncultured bacterium | reverse complement strand
TGGGTAATCCGGCGGAGCGGAGGCGGGTGGTGGCTGGGATGCGGCGGATTGAGCAGGGTCGGCGGCAATTGGCACGAGGGGAGGCGTTGCGGCGCGGACTGCCGGAGCGCTGGCAACGTCCGCGCGGCGGGGTGGTGGAGTTGGTCGATTGGTTTAATGGGCAGCCGTTGTATGTGGCGGGGACCAATGTGAATGCTGGGATCAGTACGGGGGCGAATGTGCTTTGGCCGGCGCCGGCGTCGTTGAGCGGGGCGGGGGTGGTGATCGGGCTGTGGGATGGGGGGGCGGCTCGCAGCAGCCATCAGGAATTTGGCGGGCGAGTGGTGGTCAGGGACGGGTCTGCGGTGATTGATCATGCCACCCATGTGGCGGGCACAATGGCGGCGGCCGGGGTGGTGGGGGCGGCCCGGGGTATGGCTGGGGCGGCGCGGATTGATTCGTATGATTGGAACAACGACACCTCGGAGATGGCTGCACGCGGGGCGACGGTGGCGGGAGAAGTCGGGCGTCTCTCACTTTCTAACCATAGTTACGGGTATGTCAGTGGCTGGAGTTACGTGGGATCGGCTGCGGTGACGTGGGAGTGGTTTGGGACGGGGGCGTCGGCTGCCTCGGTGGAGGATGATTTTGGCCGGTACAATTCGTACACGCAGGATGCAGATGCCCTAGCGTACAATGCGCCGTATTATTTGATGTTTCGCAGTGCGGGCAACGAGCGATCGGACAACCCAGTGGCCGGCCAAAAAGTGGTCCTGACCACGGGGGCGGCGGCGGTGGCGTATGATGCGGCATTGCATCCCAAAGGAGATGGCGTGTATCGCGGTGGATTTGACAGCATTGGATTCAGCGAGTTGGCCAAGAATGTTGTGACGGTGGGATCGGTGGCGGACGCGGTGACGGGCGGGCTTCGTGACCCGTCGAAGGCGGCGGTGAGTTTTTTTTCTTCGTGGGGGCCGACGGATGACGGTCGGATCAAGCCGGATGTGGTGGCGAATGGGGAGGCGGTCTATTCCACATTGGGCGGTGGGGATGCGGCGTATGGGGCGATTGGAGGGACGAGCATGTCTACGCCTAGTGCCTGCGGATCGGCGGCCTTGTTGATTGAGCAATTTGGTCGTTTATTTCCAGGGCAGGCGATGAGGGCGAGCACCTTGAAGAGTTTATTGATTCACACGGCGACCGACCGCGGGCAGGTGGGGCCTGACTACAAGTTTGGGTGGGGGCTGGTCGACGTGGCGGCGGCGTCGGATTTGATCCAGGCGGCGCATGATGTGCCTGATCAACCGGCGATGATGGAGAGTGCGCTCGGTTCTGTGGTGGTGGTGCGCAGTCATGCGTTTACTTGGGACGGGGTTTCTCCGATTCGGGCTACGTTGGGGTGGACGGATCCGGCGGGGGTGGCCACGTCGACGGCTGATTCGCGGACGCCTCGATTGGTCAACGATTTGAATTTGAAAGTGATTGCCCCGGATGGGTCCGAGTATCGACCGTATGTGATGCCGTTTGTCGGCACGTGGACTCAGGCCTCGATGGATGCCCCGGCGACGACGGGGGTCAACTCGACGGATAATACCGAGCAGGTGTATATTTCAGCGCCGCCGCAGCCGGGGGGGTATCAGGCGGTGGTCAGTTACACGGGGGCGCTTACGACGGGGAGCCAGGCGTATTCGTTGATTTTGACGGGGGCGGCACCGTCCGGTCCCACGCCGCCGTCGATCATTGCGGTCACTCCGAGCGATGGTGAATCGGGTGCGGTCAATCTGACGCTGTATGGATCCTCCTTTCAAGCCGGGGCGACTGTCAGTCTGACTCGGACCGGTCAGCCCCGGGTGTCGGGTGTGGTGGTGACTTTGAATTCTACGGCCATCGAGTGTACGCTGGATGTGACGGGGCTGGCTCCGGGGTTATGGAATGTGACCGTGACCAATCCTGACGGTCTGACGGGTGAGCTGCCAGCTGGATTTGCGGTGGTTGGCACACTCTGGGGGCGAAATTTTGATACGCCCCTTTCCGGGTGGACGACCGAGACGACTGTGGGATTGACCCAGTGGAGTGTGGTCGACACCCAGAGCCACAGTCCGCCGTCATCGTGGTTGGCGCCAGGGCCGGCGGCGCGTGTGATCGACACATTGACGAGCGAAACCATCGATATTCCGGCTGGGGCTGCCAGTTTGAAACTGAGTTTCTGGCATCGATATGCGTTGCAGGAAGGTTTGGATGGCGGGGTGCTGGAGTTTTCGCTCGACAACGGGGCGTGGTTTGAAGTGGGCAACGAGGGGGCGGCGGAGTCGATTATCCGGGGTGATTATCCGATGAGTTTGACGATTTCCGGATTTAATCCGAATGCGTGGAACTCGTTGGCGGGGAGGGCGGCGTGGACGGGTGACAGTGGGGCGAATTTCACGGAGGTGGTGGTGGCGTTGACGGATGTGGCGAAGTATGCGGGCCGGGCTTTACGAGTGCGGTGGCGGCTGGCGACGAATGGTTCGGTGGCAAGTCCCGGGGGGTGGCGGGTCGACAGTGTACGGCTGACGGGGGTGGTGGTGCAGCCGCCGGTGATTGTGACGGCGGCGGCGGCTGACGCGGCGTCGGTCACTGGGTTGACGACTGAGCTGACGGTGACGGCTGCTGATGATGGTGGGTTAGACGGGCTGGTCTATACGTGGTCGGCGACCGGGGGAAACTTCGATCGACCGGTGGTGTTTAGCGAGAATGGATCGACGGCGGCGCGGGTGACGACGGCGACGTTTGGGGCGGCTGGCACTTATGTTTTGGAGGTGGTGGTGCGCGACGGGAACGGGTCCGTGGTGGCGAGCCGAACCGGACTTGAGGTGGTGTCGACACCTTCGAAAACAGTGGTTTCTCCGGCGCTGGTGACGATAGAATACGGTAGCAGCCAGCTCTTTACGGGGGTGGTGCGCGATCAATTTGGGGACGTGCTGGCGGTGGCTCCGGCGCTGGAGTGGAGTGCGAGTGGTGGGGGGCTCGTGGATGCGGGTGGTTTGTTTTCGGCGGCGGCGGTGGGCGGACCCTTTGTCATTTCGGCGGTGGCGGGGGTGGGCGGGCCCCGCGGTACGGCGGAGGTGACGGTCACGAAAGCGCCGGCGGCGGTGGTTCTGGGCGGGCTGACGCAGACCTATGACGGATTTCCGAAGGAAGTGACAGTGACGACCACTCCGCCTGGACTGTCGGTGACCGTGACCTATGAGGGTGTCGCGTCGGCTCCCTCGGCCTTTGGCGCGTATGCGGTGGTCGCCGCCGTGACGAATCCAAACTTTTCAGGCGGGGCCACGGCCACGCTGACGATTGCCGGAGTGCCGCTGGCGGACTGGCAGGCGCGTTATTTTACGAGTGCGCAGGTGGCGGCGGGTGTGGCCGCAGATGCCGCGGATCCTGATGATGATGGACTAGCGAATTTCACGGAATATGCGGTGGGGAGTGATCCGTTGGCGTTTTCGCCGTCGCTGGGGGGCGGTCGGGATGCGACCGGAGTCTGGGTGACTTTTGACCGGCCGAAAGGTTTACCGGATGTGGAATACGTGGCCGAGACGTCAGCTGATTTGGAAAACTGGACGGCCGTTCCGCTGACGGTGACGGTGGACGGGCCGGTGCAGAAAGTGCGAGCCTTTGCCGCCGCGGGTCCCACCAACCGGAGGTTTATCCAAGTCCGGTTTGTCCGGAAGCCGGCTCCGGGCGGGCCATAGCCCCAACGTCTCGCTCCATTCGGCGTTGGCTGGTTGGTGATGGGAGACGCGGAGTATTTTGCCGTGAACGGTTGGCGAGACCGTTGAACATCGGTTCAAATCCGACAGATGGTTCCAGATTGAGTCATTGAAAATCAGCGAGTGACAATGACAATCAGGAATGCTCCGAGAAGAACGAAAAGGCCGCACTGTAAGCACTCAGAAGGTGCCTCAGGTCGATCCTTCCCCTCCAATCCACATTGGAAAATTTGCACCTCTTTCACTACCAAAAATCCCAACAAAGTCAGA
>CAJBME010000277.1 GCA_903954065.1 uncultured bacterium | reverse complement strand
TGACCTTGCCCCTGTTTGGCGTCTCCCAAGGCAGGGCGATTATGCTGCGTTTCTTTCTTCTTCGCCAGATTCCTTTCTTTCGATCTCGTGGTGGGCCTCGAACGTCATCAGGCTGACGTAGCCCAGCGTCGAATGAAAGCGTTTGTGGTTGTAAAACCGCATCCATTCCATCGTTTCGTCCTTCGCCTGTCTGCGCGTGGGGAAACGCATGCCGTGCAGCCGCTCGACCTTCAACGATCCGAACAGCGTTTCGGTGACAGCATTGTCCCAGCAATCGCCCTTGCGGCTCAACGAGCCCCTCATGCCGAAGTCCTTCAATTGTTTCTGGAAGTCGCCGCTCGCGTACTGGGCGTATTCAACCGGTGGTCGCAACACTGGGTTTATTGGCCAGATTTTAGATATTCGTTCAAGGCTTCACTTGGTGTCTTCCAACCAAGCGTTTTTCGGGGCCTGTTGTTCAGCGCGTGAGCTACGGCTTGGATCTCTTGGAAGGTCCACCGCGACAGGTCGGTACCCTTCGGGAAGTATTGCCGCAAGAGGCCGTTGGTGTTCTCGTTCGTGCCGCGCTGCCATGGACTGCGGGGAGCTGCGAAGAAGACCTTCACCCCGGACTCGCTCGTGAAGCGGGCGTGGTCGGATAGTTCCTTGCCACGGTCCCAGGTTAATGACCGCCACATTCGGGCAGGCAGAGTCTTCACGGTGTCCTTGAGCGCATTGGCCATGGCGACAGCTCCATAGCCGGCCAGCGCGGGGCCGTTCTTCGTGCGTTGAACCAGCCCATAGCCTTTGTCGCGAGGCAGGTGGACGAGGCTGGTAAAGCGACTTGATCGCTCGACCAGGGTTCCTATTGCGGATCGGTTCAAGCCGATGATCAGGTCGCCCTCCCAATGCCCGGGAACCTCACGGTCTTCTACTTCTGCAGGCCGATTGGAGATCATCACCGCCTCGCTGACGTGTGCCCATGCCTTTGCCCGAGCCCTGGCCCGCGGGATACGCAACGCCCGGCCGCGGCGCAGGCAGCCGACCAACTCGCGTTCGAGAGCACCTCGGCCTTGAATGTAGAGGGCTTGGTAGATGGCCTCGTGAGAGATGCGCATGGATTTGTCGTCCGGGAAGTCGACCTGCAGCCGGTTTGCAATCTGTTCAGGCGACCAGCCATTGACCCATTGCCGGTCGCCGCGATGGGGCTTGTTGCGACCCTTGAACGGTGCCTGCCGAGGGCCTGCAATCTCACGACCATCATGGGCCTGGATCCTGCCCGCCAAGCGGTCTTGGACGTAGTGGCGCAGCCGTGGGTTAGTCACCAGCTTGGCCGGCTTAGGTCTTCTGGCCACCAGTTCCGCCTTCCACTGCGCGACCGAAGCCCGGTATTCGAGCTTCCCGCCACGAGTTGCAGCGTTCCGTCTTAGCTCTCGCGAGACCGATGACGGGCTACGCCCGATACGACGGGCGATCTCGCGCACCCCGACGTCTTGGGCCCAGAGAAGTCCGATCTCCTCTCGCTCAGCGAACGATAAGTATCTCCCGGAAATGGGTCTCGACATGAACAGTGGCATACCGCCACGATGACGGAACCAGCGGGCGCCAACTACTGGCGACACGCCGACCGCCTCTGCGGCCCTCCCACTCGTGATCCCGGTCGCGATCTGTTCCCAAAATCGTCGTTCGATCTCACATCGAAGCGACGGCGCACCCGGAGAGCGCATGGCTCCTCGCCCCGTCAACTTCTGCATCCACCCCGCGGGTCGTCCCATAAACACCTCCATGATTGAGATGTTGCGACGACCGGTTGAATACGCCCAGTTCACGAGCATGGATTAGAATTCATTCCTGCGCGCTCACAATCTGGAACATTCGATGAGCCGCCGTGGTAACTGTCACGACAATGCGGTTGCGGACAGCTTCTTCAATTGATCGGCCCCCACCGGCTGGTCCAGGTGGAATGTGCAAAACGGGTATCGGCGCTAGCGCGGTCAGGCGCGCGCGATGTTGCCGGTAGCCGCTGGCGCTCACTTCAAGCACCCGGCACTGGACCACGACTGGCCAGACATCGCGATGCCGCTCGATGAAGGCGTATCTCACGACGACTCCTTCGCGAAATACGCCGTCGCTTTTTTAAGATGTCGCGCTCCATCCGCGTGCGCGCCAGTTCGGCCTTCAGCCGGTTGTTCTCCATCTGCTCGACACTCACCGGCTTGACCGTCCCCACGCCGGACTGTCAATGGCGGCGACAAATTGTGCCAGATGGCGGATTAAAAGTGTACCAGTCTGGTTGAGAGAAAAGGGCTGCATGAGCCCTGGTGAGTTGTGGCGCCGCGCGCATTGAGAC
>CAJBME010000276.1 GCA_903954065.1 uncultured bacterium | reverse complement strand
ATGTGCAACATGCCACGCTGGCGGAGGCGGCTGGTAACCATCGATCACCAAGTCAAACAGAGGACGACTGGTGAGCGTCGAATAGATGAGATACTCGTCGCCTAAACGAGACGGAGCAAAGTAGCCGCCATCATCAATCAAGCTGCCACTCATCCAATCTGCCAGACTCTGCTCGTGTGGAAACATGGGTGACGTGTTGGGTTGGGCGAACGCCAGAACTGACCGACGCGGGCGGTCAGTGGGGTGCGAATTGGAAACTGACGCGGCCCGCCCGCGTTCGGTCCAGTGATCTGGTTCGGCATCCCCTTTGTGCTATCGTCCATAAAACGCCGCCTCATAGTGGAGAAAGCTGTCGAAATCGCCATCGTCCTCGACATGCGGATGCTGTGCATTGATCTCCTCTCGGCCAAGCCACGACAAGTGGATGACGGTGAATCTTGCAGGGTCGGATCGATGTCTGCACAAGATGTCGTCCGTGCCATCACGATGCGCAACAACCTCGACTGGGACACCATAGAGGATGTGGCCAGGCGGCAACTCCTTCTGAAGCTCAACGTGCAGCAATCGGGCTTTGTCAGGGTCAGATGGAAACCATCCTTCGGGCAGCGATGCTGGCAGCGTGCTCATGGTTTTGCCGAACGCCAGAACTGACCGACGCGGGCGGCCAGTGGCGTCCGAATTGGAAACTGACGCGGCCCGCCCGCGTTCGGTCCAGTGATCTTGTTAGCCGACGTTTGGTGGTCTGACATAAATGAATGCTGCTGTGACTCCAAAAAAGATGAGCATGAACACATACAGGAAAATGGAATAATCCCCGGCGTGCCAGAAGTAAACGGGGAACAAATCCATCGAGATGCTGTCGAACGCGATGCCCATAAGAAATGTGTCGTAGTCCCAAGCGATGAGACCGGTAATCATCGGGACAAGGAAAAGCAGCAGATAGCCAATGACCGCGACGACTGCTCCGCTCACTCGGCGCAGACGCCAAAGGGTGCAAGCTGTGATGACAATGCCATAGTAAGCAAAAACCAGTGCCGCCTCAATCGCGTGCGGAACATGACGCGCCCATCGCGCCTGCCAGTCAGCGAAATCGCCGTAGTAACCGGGATGCTGTGAAGGCATATCCGCGTAATACCATCGGTAAACGGCGTTGCTGAAATGGTGAGTGAAAGCCTCGCGCCACGGTAGGTAAGCGAGCATCGCGCAAAGCGTGGCTGCGACAAGGGCGACACCAAGAGCAACCGCAACTCGTGGCCTCTGGTGCAGGAAGCCCGATAGGTCTGACAGGAAGAAAAGAGGCGCGGCCAGCACCGCGAGCTTGAATGGAATGGTGAGGAACTCAAAAGCCATCTGCCCGGTGAGCTGCTCTGCCGTCCACGAGCCAATCGCCAGCGCCGAAGCAGCAAGTCCGACAATGCCTGCGATTGGAATTGGCGTGCGCATCACGAGTGGCTCACGTCGGCTAACGATGAGCGCATGCACCACTACCAGCGGCGGCGCACGTCGATCACGGGGTTAGGGTGGTAATTACGGAAAATCATCGAAACAGGGCGGCTGGTAGTGGTTGCATGACGCGGCTTGTGTGTGCCCAGCATGGGCGCAGTCCAAATGGGGTTCAAGTCCCCTGTATGAAAACCAGAACCATGAAAATGGAAAACAGAATACCAGCAGAGGTCAAGGGGAGACGGGCGACCGTCTTTCTGAAAGAAGACTATGCGAAACCCGTGTGCCGATGAACAAGAACCTGATAGAAGGCCGACGCGATGGGGTGAGCTGGCACAACACAGCGAACTCGACTGGTGAAGTCGTGGAGGTAAATCAGGCGGTAGTGCGGGGGAGGACTGCGTCCTTACCTGGGGAGATCTCGGGTGTGAGAGCGCCTGAGAAGTCAGCAGAGGTCATAGTAGTCGGGAAACGAGCCGGAGTGCGGATGCACAGCAAAATTGCCGGAGGACTCAGCCGATGAAGGACCGAACCAATGAGGAGTCACTCGACCCCACACCGGGGGACCTGCCCGTTACGGCCGGCCGACCAGGGTCAGGTTCAGCTCGGTGTGGAGGGAAGAATGGAGGGGCTTCAGTCAATCCGGACGCGCTGTTCAGCCAAGTGCTGGACAGTGCGAATCTGAGCCTGGCCTGGAAACAGGTGAAGGCGAACAAGGGGGCGCCGGGCATTGATGGCATGACCATCGAT
>CAJBME010000275.1 GCA_903954065.1 uncultured bacterium | reverse complement strand
GCCGTGGCGGCCCTGAAAGCGGTCTCGCAGAATCTGGATGACGTTGTGCCTGACGCCGTGGAGACTGTCGCGGACCCCGTCGCGGACCCCGTCGATGAACCTGTCGTCGCGGACCCTGTCGAGGAGCCCGTCGTCGAAGCCGTCGAGTCTGTGGAAACGCCCGCAGAAGCTTTGGTTGAAGCACTGGAAGCCGCCGCAGAGGACGCATAAGCTCTCCGTATGAACACGATCATCGTCAATCTTTTACTGGCCGCGCTGAAAAACGAGAAGGTTCAGCAGGCGGTGGGCGATTTCATTGGCAAGATCGTCACTCAAAAGCTGCTTCCCCTTCTCCCGCTCGCTGCTGCTGCTGCTGCTAAGGCCGTCGCGGATCAAATCCCGCAACTAGCCGGCGTAGCAGACGTTGCCCAGGTGGCCGACGAGGTTCGGGATCGCCTGAATGAAGCCATACCTGATGTCGATTTCGGCATCCCGGCACTGGATGGACTGCTGGATTTCTGGAGGTCGACAAAGTGACTGCGGCCCAGCCTGTTGCGAAACGCAACACCCTCCCAATCGGTGAGATGATGTGCTGGTGGATGCGGAAACAGGGGAAGTCCTACTAGCGGACGAGTGGACACCCAGGGAAGCCGCCGAATACGTCACCGACGCCTGGCAGGCTGCAGTCAGTTCGATAATCGAAACCGGCAGAAGGCTGGTTGAGGCAAAGCTCCGCGTAGGGCACGGCAACTGGCTTGCCGCGGTAGACCTGATGCCGTTCGGTAGATCAACGGCCGAATACCTGATGCAAACCGCGAAACATCCAACTCTCTCAAATCCCAGCTACAGCAGTAGCCTGCCCGCCGCATGGAGAACGCTGTCAATCCTCGCGCAGCTCCCCGAAGCTGAACTGACCGATCTGATTAAATGCCAAAGGGTCACGCCAGAGCTTCAACAGTTTCAGGCCCGCGCCCTGGTCACCGGCCTGAGGAATCCCGCGCCGAGCCTCGCCGACCGTTTCGGTGTCCCGCCGTTTAGTGTCCTGGACCGACGTAGCGGGGACTGGATGGACCGGAAACGCCGCTGGATGGAGATGGGTATCGCGTCGGAGGTTGGCCGCGACGCCGGACTGGCCTACGCGGGCGGTGGCGGCAGCGATCCGGTGTCGATGATGCTCCGCGAGATTTCTGACGGTACCAGCGTGTTCGACCCGGCGCTCTGCGAACTGGTGTACCGATGGTTTAGCCCGCCCGGTGCACGGATCCTCGACCCGTTTTGTGGCGGGTCGGTCCGCGGCGTCGTCGCCTCTGCCCTAGCCCGTCAGTATGTCGGTGTCGACGTGCGGCAGGAACAGATCGACGCCAACCGTAACCAGATGCACCTTTGTACTGACGTCACCCCAACCTGGGTCCTCGGCGACGCCACCCGACTGGGCGACACGTTTAACGCTGACGAACAGTTCGACATGATTTTCAGTTGCCCGCCGTACGCAGACCTAGAGGTGTATTCGGACGAACCGAACGACATCAGCACATGGTCGTATGACGATTTTCTGGCTGGTCACGCCAAGGCCATTCACGATTCCTGCAACATGCTCCGTCCGGATCGTTACGCCGCCTGGGTTATCGGTGATGTCCGTGATTCGAAGGGTCGCTACCGGGGTCTCCATCACGCGACGGTGGATGCATTCCGTGATGCCGGCCTGCAGGTTGTGAACGAGTTCATTCTTCTAGACCCACTGGGCGCGCACCCAATCCGGGCGGGGCGGCCGTTTGTCGCCAACCGTAAAGCCACGTTGGTTCACCAGCACCTCCTGGTGTTTGTCAAAGGCGATGTCAAGAGGTCAGCAGAGTGGGCATCGGCAGGCATGGATGACGTGTGGGATGACGGAATTGCTAACTGAGGTGTTGCAGTTCGCAACACCCGCGCTCACCCCGGTGGAACGTCATGGCGATTACTGGGTAAAGCGCGACGACAAGTTCCGCATCGGCGACAGCTGTGGCGGAAAGGTTCGCACCTGTCTCCAACTAGCCACCGCGGGCAGGGACCGTGGCGACCATACGTTGGTCACTGCCGGGTCGAGACATAGTCCGCAGGTGAACATCGTCGCTACTGTCGCCACCCACCTGGGCATGGCCGCGGAGTGTCATGTTCCAGCCGGGCCAGAGACCCCTGAACTGGCGGCCGCCCGTGCTGCCGGGGCCATGATTGTGGCGCATCGGCCCGGATATAACACCGTCATTGTCGCCCGGGCTAGGGAAGCCGCAACCCAGCCTGGGCGGGTTCACATTCCGTTTGGTATGCAGACACCGTTGGCGGTGGACGCTACTGCTGCCCAGGCGGTAAATGTTCCACCGGGGTGTCGGGTGGTAGTTCCGGTTGGATCCGGAATGTCACTGGCGGGTGTCATCGCTGGAACTACTGACGACACCTCGATTTTGGGGGTGGTGGTTGGGGCTGACCCGACTAAACGGCTAGACCGTTACGCTCCTATGTGGCGGGATCGCGTTCAGCTTGTTGCCGCAGGGCTACCGTACGACAGGCCTGCGCCTGTGACGGAGTTTTCCGGAATCGCGTTGGATCCAATTTACGAGGCGAAGTGCTTGCGGTTTCTAGTGGTAGG
>CAJBME010000274.1 GCA_903954065.1 uncultured bacterium | reverse complement strand
GCCGCCGCTGTAGCCGGGTACGCTGGCCCCGGTTTCCACAACTGGCCTTCGGGCCACATCGCTCAAGACCATGGCTCCGAAACCGCTTCTTCGCATCCGGCCCCATGCCAAAAAGACGTTCGGAGAGGCGTTCGGCGCCGCGACCGGGGTCAGCGACCCACGGCTACAAAAGCTCCGAATACGAAACAACGGCGCAGGTAGATGGCTGTTTTTTGTATGTTTTTCGGGGTGGGCTGGGCTTGGGTCTTAGAAGCCGCGGATGTTCCATTCTTCGACGCGGGCTGGGTCGAAATCGTGGAGGAAGCTACTGGGAATTTGGAAGGCGTCGCCGGAGTAAGCTTTGGGCCAGAATTCTGGGTAGCAGAGATACAGTTGGTCCATGGCTCTGGTGACGCCCACGTAGAACAGTCGACGTTCCTCCTCGAGGCCTTCGGGACCGCCTTCGTCGATGACGCGGGCGTTGGGGAACATGCCTTCGGTGAGCCAGATGAGGAAGACGACTTTCCATTCCAGGCCTTTGGCTTGGTGGATGCTGGTCAGGGCCACGGCATCGTCATTCGGTTGTTGTTTGCGTCGGCCTTGAGACCCATCGCGGGGGCTGGTATCGTCGGCGTTGGTGAGCAGAGCCAGTTCGGCCAGCATGGTGGCCAGATCGTCATACCGCTCCGAGAAGACGGTCAGTTGATCGAGGTCCTGTTTGCGTTCGCGGGCGTTGTCGAAACTCTGCAGCAAATAGTCGCCGTAAAACCCCTCGATGACGCTGGTCAGCATGGCGCTGGGAGGGTGAAATCCGGTGTCGCTCGAGGGGTCGAGGAATTCATCAAGGATGTGACCGAGTTGGATCCATGTGGGCTGGGCTTTGGGTGGAACCTTGAGCGGGGTCAGCAGGGCGGAATAGCTGGTGGGAGGGCGGCCGGTGCTAGCGGCGGCCGCGGCGTCCGGTATTTTGAGCCAGGCCTGCCAGAGTTTGCTGGCGGCGCCTGGACCCACGCCTGGGAGCAGGCGGACGGCGCGATCGAAACTCACTTCATCGAGGGGGTTGGCGGCCCATTTTAAAAAGGCGATGGCATCTTTGACGTGGGCTTGCTCGAAGAACCGGAGGCCGCTGGTGATGACGAACGGGATGCGGTCCTGCGTCAGCTGCATTTGCACATCCATGGATTGAAAGTGCGCGCGGTACAGGATGGCCATTTCGTTCCATGCGATTCCTTCATTCTCATGAAGATCTTTCAGGCGCTGGCTGACAAAGGCCGCTTGCATGGAAGGCGTGTCCAACCGGACGAGCGCTGGTTTCATGCCCAGTGAGGGGCGGGCCGCCACCAGATTCTTCCGAAATTGCCGGCGGTTGGCCGCAATCGATTCATTGGCCAAGGCCAACACTTCGGGTACACTTCGATAGTTGGTCTCGATCTTGTGGATCTGCGCCCCAGGATACCGGTCGGCAAATTTGAGGATGTTTTCGAAATTTGCCCCGCGCCATGAGTAGATCGACTGGGCATCATCGCCGACGACCATGATGTTGCCGTGACCTCCGGCCAGGAGATCGATCATTTCCGACTGCAGGGCATTGGTATCCTGATATTCATCGACGAGGATGAACTGAAACTGCCTTTGGTAGTAGTTTCTGAGGGATTCATTTTCGCGAAGAAGTTTGACCGTCAGCGCCAGCAGATCGTCGAAGTCCATGCTGTTGGCATTTTTTTTGCGCTGCGTGTACAGGACCGCGACTTGTCGGATTTTTTCGGTCAGCTCCTCGAAGTAGCCAAAGCGTTTGAGAATGATTTCTTCGATGGGGGTGCCGGTATTGGTGGCGAGGCTGATCAGCCCGCCGAGGGCCTGGGCTTTGGGGAAATCGCCGGCTTCGCTTTTTTTGCGGCCTCGTTTGAGGGCGGGGCTGGGTCCGGTGGCGTCTTTTTTGCTGTTGGCCGTCTCGCGGGTGACGCCGCTTTGGTCGATGACGGTGGTGAGCAGTTGTTTGGCGTCGTCGGAGTCGAGGATGGAGAACTGGCGGGTGAATCCGAGGGCATCGGCGTGGAGGCGGAGCAGCCGGTTACCGATCGAGTGGAACGTGCCGCTCCAGAGGCCGGCGGCCTGACCGGGGACGAGGTGGTTGACGCGTTCGATCATTTCGCGTGCGGCCTTGTTGGTGAACGTGAGCAGGAGGATGTTGTCCGGGGCGATGGCATTGGCCAGCAGGTAGGCGACGCGGTAGGTCAGGGTGCGCGTTTTGCCCGAGCCAGCGCCGGCGATGACCAGCGTTTGTCCTGCGGCAGCGGTCACGGCTGCATGTTGCTGGTCATTGAGTTCCGCCCGGAAATCGATCTCGATGACCGGCTCGGTGGAGGTGGGCCCCAGAGAGCCGGCGGCCCCTGGTTCGGGGTTGAGCTGGTAGGTTCGAGCCATGTGAGATGTCCGTTAGGTGCGCGCCTGCAGCCTGCCATGCAACGGCTTTTACACGAAAAATTCCTCTTTTTCTGGAGGGGAAGCTAGGGTAAAACTTTAAAATTATTCCACTCGCGTCTAAATTTGTATTGTCGATGTAGTCACGCGGCTGTACATTGTAGTTACACGTTTTTCCCCTTCCGGCCTCGAATTTCACTTCAAAAACCCTCGGATCAATATGAAGCTCAACCCATCACTTCATCGCCGGACGGACGGGCGGCGCCCCGCCCCGCAGGAGAAGGGCGTGGCCCTGATCACAGTGCTGGCCATCGTCTTGCTCATGACGGTGCTCATCACCTCGTTCTTCACCATGTCGCGGAATGAGCTCTCGACTGCCATTAAAGATTCGGAAAACCTGAAGGCACGCGCGCTGGCGGATGCGGCCGTCAACATGGCTATCTCGCAGATCCGGGAGGGTACCACTCAGGTGAATACGGACGGCGGCTTTTTGGCGTGGTCGAGCCAGCCCGGCGGTATTCGTGTTTATCGCAACGACGGTCAGCTGCGCAGCATCATCAAATTGTACTCGGCCCGCAACATGGCGGCGGATTCTCTCTCTCGGGCCAGCTCCGAGGATATTCGCAATGATTGGGATACGCAGCCTGATCAATGGGTCGACATGAATGCCCCCTCCATCTCGCCCAGCGCGACTGACCCCAACAATCTGGACCAAGCGCTGCTTGTTTTCCCGATTGTCGATCCACGGGCGATGCGCTCTCAAAAGAAAGATTCTGTGGAGGGATTCAGTTATGACCGTCGCGCAGTGAGTGGGGTGGTCACCCCGGCCGGTGGAAAAGCCAATGCCCAACGGCTGCCGATGCCGGTGCGCTGGATTTATTTGTTGGCGGATGGAACGACTGGATCTTTGAACGCGGGCGGCGAATTTGATCCTGCCGAGGGTGGGACCCAGCCGTCCAAAGAAAACCCGATTGTCGGTCGAATCGCGTTCTGGACGGATGACGAGACCTGTAAAATCAACCTGAACACGGCTTCGGAAGGAGTGCATTGGGACACGCCTCGTGTCAGCACCGAGGAAGACCGCTGGCTCGGAGCGAGTCAGCCGGTCAATGGTGAGTATCAACGGTATCCGGGGCATCCGGCCATGGTCTGCTTGAGCTCGGTGCTCTTCCCCTACAAGCGTTTCCGCGCCTCCAATTCGGCGTCGCCGAGCGCTCCGGTGGGCGGAGGGGTGGCCATGGACGACCTCGAGGAAAAAGAGATTCAGTCGATCTGGCGCATGTCTCCGTATATTTTTGGTGAAAAAGACAACACGACCACCAAGTCGAGCTCCTTCGGTGGCCGCCTGCGTCCGGCCAGTCTGGCTCAGAATCTTCCGGCCAATCCTTCTCAGCTGCGCAGCTTGAAAGGCGAGCCGAGCCCGAAACACCTGTATAATTCGTTCGATGACTACACCATTGCGGCTACATCCGATGCCGCCATCGGGGGCAGACCGACCGACATCAACGTGCGTGAACGCCGGGCGGTGGAAGGTGATCCGGAAATCAAACTGCCAGTCGACCGCGTCCAGCAAGGTCGTTTTTTCCTAACGACCCGCAGTGCGGCTCCGGAAATCACCATCAGCGGGACCCCGCGGGTCTCGATGTGGCCGCTGCCCGGCTCGGAAGGTGGCCAGCGCGGCGTGGACCAAGAATTGGCCAGCGACCGTCCGCTGATTACCGGGAGTTCAGCTTACAGTATCTACGACGTGCTGATCGGGTTTAATACCCACCTCCGTCGGGGCAAGACGGTCCTTCCTTACTTCTTTCAACGTCAGGACGTTGGCAGTCGTCATGCGGAATTTTACGACCGGTTTAGTCGGAGAAATGAAACGATTTGGCGTTATATCGCGAACACCTTTGTTGAGCGCATGCCAGGGTTCACCGTGCGCCCCGACAACCGTCTGGGCACGTTTGCCAGTTTTGGGGCTAAATACGGTGAAGGTTTGTTGGATGACATCAACGCGATCAGCTCGTTGATGATCGATTATATTCGTAATCAAAACCTGACCGATGCCAACGTCAATTCATCCCAGTGGTATGTCGCAAGCAATGCTTGGGGTCAGGTCACTCCGATCTGCATGTGCGGTGGCAGTGGTCCCCACAGTGCGACATGGTCCTTTGCGACTCGTCCATTGCCGAAAGGGGTCGGCCGGTTCCTGACCGTCACCGAAGTGGCTCTGGCCGTCGGACTGCGTAACAAAGTCAAGGCGGGCAACGCCTTGCCGGGGGGCACTTTCTTTGGCGACAACCAAGCCCAAGCCGCCGCGCTGGGTACGGAAAACTGGGATCATTATGAGGTCGAAGTGGCCGTGTTGGTCGAAGGATTTTCCTCGGGTCAGGGGTGGGGTGAGTACCGCCCGCAGGCTGGTTTTGCGCTGGCGGGATTTGAAGGCCAGAACAAGCAGAGCGAGCGGGTGCCCAACTCGAATGCCAATGGCACCGCGCAGGATATTTCCATCGGCGACATGGATATGGGGCCAGGCAAGCGACTGGTTTTCCCTGGCACTCAGGCGAACCGTTCCACGAGCGCCACGGATCAGACTACGCCTCCGGGCAACTGGGTGGGATGGGGTGGTACGCTGGGCACCCGGTTTGTTTCTCGTCTCATTGCCTTTAAGCCAGTGTTGTATTCCCTGCCTCCGGGCGAAGGGGAAAATCCGCCGCGTTTCAGCTTTTCGGGCTCCCCTAATGGTCCTACCCAGAACCATTTGCGTCTGATTGTGAATGACGCGACCGATGTTGCGGACGTGGGCTCGGCGGTGAATACAGGCAATTTGATTCAGTTCCTCCCGCTGGCTTTTCCTGAAATTCGTTCCTCTCCATTTGCCCTGCCTTTTAACGATCCCGAGCCGATCCCCTTTACGGGTCCGGCGGCCACGGGTGGCCCGGCGGCTGGTAAGACGACCCGCATCGAGCGGGCCCGCGGTCAAAACGGCGAGCTCTATGGCACCAATGGGCTGATCCATCCCAACTACGACATCGTGCAGTCGTTGGTCCCCAACCATGGTGACTTCCGTCTGTTGGCGGCCAAGCGGGCTGTGATGCAGGGGCAGGGTCGGGAAGGGGAGAACAACGATGCGCGGACCTATCCAACATTCGTCGCGCATCCGAATTACGGATTGACCCGGCTGGCGCATTCTTTGACCGAGCCGCAGCCGATGCTGAACGAAAAAATCCGGGAAGCCACGCCTTATACCTCATCGCAGGCGCTCCGCCGTGATGATGGTTATTTTGATCGTGATGGCACCCGCCCGAGTGGCGTGCCTCGGACCGAGATGGACTTTAAACCTGCGTATTTGCCGGACTTCCCGATCAAGCCATGGGCTGACAATGCTCCAGTGCTGTTGATGCATCCGTTGAATACGTCGAATCTTGGTCGTGGCGCGCTCACTGGCGGCCGCCCTGATCGTAAATCAATGAAGGAAGCCTTCAATGGGACGCGTTATGATTTGCTGGGTAATAATCGTTACTCCCGCGGTCCGGGGAGCCCGGATCTGACGGGCGACTTCGATACCGGCGTGGGCCCGTCGATGGATGGCCCCTACACGAGCCGCGGCGATGATGGCGATGTGCTGGGTGCGCGCAGCAGTGGGGGCTGGCCTTACTTCTCACATTTGGACGGCCGCACGCGGGGGACCGCGGCTCCGGTTGTCAATGCCGCCATGTTTGCCCCGAATCGGGTCGTAGCCTCTCCTGGTGTTTTCGGTTCCCTTCCGACCGGGGTGCAAACGAATGTGCCATGGCAGACGCTGCTCTTCCGTCCCGACTTGGAATTGATTCGTCCCGATGGCGGCCAGCCGGATTTGCAGAAGCAGCACTATGGCTCCCGCTTCCCGCGTGACCATTTGATGCTGGACATGTTCTGGATGCCCGTGGTGCAGCCGTACGCCATCAGTGAACCCTTTGAAACCAAGGGCAAGATCAACATGAATTACCAGATCTTGCCGTTCACCTACATCACCCGGGCCACGGCTCTGCATGCGTTGTTCAAGGCGGAAAAAATCCTCGCTGTTCCTGACGAACGGACCGATGATTATAAAGTCGCCAATACTCAGGGCGGGGCCCATGGGACGTATGAGATGGCCGACCGTACTCGCCCGGCTCTCTTCCGTCACTTTATCGACGCCGAAGAAACGCTGACCCAGTGGGAAGACCGCTTCAAGGGCGTCTATCCCAAGGGCACGCCAAGTTCGTGGAAACCCGGTGCGTTCATCTCCCCCACGGAGATCTGCGATCAATGGTTGGTCCCTCAAGGCTCTACCATGGATGACCTCTTCAGTTTCTGGTCGTCCCACCGTCAGACGGGTGATAACGTCAAAGAGCGCCCCTATGTCAATCTGTACCCACGTTTGACGACCCGCTCGAACACCTATCGGGTGCACGTGGTGGCTCAAGCCCTGCGCAAAAATATCCGGGGTGACGTCAAAGCCTTCAACCCGCTCAAAGGGGACCAAGTGATGGCCGAATACCGCGGCTCCTACCTCGTGGAACGCTCCATTGACCCAAGTGACTCCGACGTTCCCGATTACGCCAAAATCATTCAGGATAATCCGGGAGCCGACTTCACTCCGCTGGATAGTTATTACTACTATCGTATCAGCCAGGTCAAACAGTTCGTCCGCTGACCGTTTCTTTGGGCGTTCTTTGGCGCCTTCTGGCGGCTTCTGGCGCGACGTCACGCTTCAAGGGCGGGAACCTCTGGTTCTCGCCCTTTTTTTGCTTATCCGGTCCCAACCCTCTGGGAACGCCGACGTCCTCGTCGGCTGCTCATGAATGGCCGCAGGCCACACTCTTCAATCCACCGACACGATCGCACCAATCGGCCCCCGGGGCCCGTCCGCACCGGATGTGGCGCGCGCGCCCCTCTGGGAACGCCGACGTCCTCGTCGGCTGCTCTTAAATGG
>CAJBME010000273.1 GCA_903954065.1 uncultured bacterium | reverse complement strand
GGCAGGTGACCGGATGCGGAGAAGCGGATTCGGAGCCGTGTTTTGAGGGATGTGGCCTGAGGGCCAAGTGTGGAAACCGGGCCCAGCGTCCCCGGCTACAGTGGCGGCGTCGAACGCCTCTCCGAACGTGTTTTTTGGGATGCGAATCACCGGTTTCGTACTCGCCGACGAGGACGTCAGCGCTCCCGGGCCAAGTATGGAAACCGGGGCCAACGTACCCGGCTACAGTGGGGGCGCCGAACGCCTCTCCGAACGTCTTTTGGGCAGTGGACCGGATGCGGGGAAGCGGATTCGGAGTCGTGTTTTGAGGGATGTGGCTTGGGGGCTCAGTTTTATTTGAGGTTTTTTTTCCCGGCATCCGAAGAATTCGTGCGGTGCTGGGGCGTTCATTTTGATGGACCGTGAGGGGGGCGGCGGTAGGTTTGGCGTTCTCTCATGCAACTTGAGCTTTTTCCCTGTGTGGAACCACCTTTGGGGGGAGGGTTTGTGGCTTCGGTGCGACTGCATCGCGAGCGGGTGGAGGACTGGGGGAGTTATCCATTTTCCATTCCGGTGGTACGTCATTTGGAGGAACTGCCGCTGCATCGGGCGGTGACTTTTTTGGTGGGCGAGAATGGCAGTGGCAAATCCACGCTGTTGGAGGCGTTGGCGGTGCGGCTGGGTTTTCCGGCGGAAGGAGGGAGCCGGAATTATCATTTTGCGACGAAGGACACGCATTCCAGGTTGTCGGAAGTGTTGGCGGTGGTGCGGGACGGCATGCAGGCGGCGGGTCGTGAATCGGACGGATTTTTCCTACGTGCGGAGAGTTTTTATCCGTTGATGACGCAGGTGGAGGCGTACGAGCGGGAGGCGCCGCATCCTTATGGCGAGTGGGGCGGCAAGTCGCCGCATGAGCGATCGCATGGCGAGGCGTTTCTTGCCTTGTTGACCCTGCGACTGCGTGGGCGCGGGTTGTATCTCTTTGATGAACCGGAGGCGGCGTTGAGCGCGCAGCGGCAGTTGGCGGTCCTGACGCATCTCCATGCTCTGGTGAAAAATGGATCACAAATGGTCATTGCCACACATTCTCCGATCCTGCTGGCTTACCCGCATGCGCTCATTTACGAATGCCACGAGGATGGATTGCAGCAGGTCCGCTACGAGGAAACCGAGGCTTGCCGCCTGACCCGGGAATTCATGCTCCGGCCAGAACGGATGATGGAGCGGTTGTTCGCGGAGGAAGATCCGTGAGCGGAGGAGGGGCCGTGCAAGAATCGCTCCAGTGGCTGGGCTGTCAGCGCGGGGCGGGCAGCCAGGTCGGGCGTTGCGAGGGCGGGCCGGAATACCCCCATTCGATCAAGGTGCCGCGAAAGACGAGGCGGTCGTAGGAGGCATGGCGTTCGCCGAGTTTGGCCTCGTGCAGGTCGCGATCGAATTCTTCATAGACGCTCAATTCGCCGAGGTGGAGCAGGCGGATGAGGGTGCCTTGGGTGCCGCCAAACCCGTGCACGCGTCCGAGGTAAGTGACGCGGCGGTGGTCCAGCGTGAGCACGTGCCATGGGCTGGTGAAAGTGAAATTCAGATCGGCGGCCGCCTGATGCCAAGCGGCTATGATTCTCTCGCTGAGTTCAGCCATGCTGGGACTAGCTCAGGTTTTGGTTTTCCACCCAGCGGACGGCGAAGCGCACGAGTTCGTTGCCACTTTTCAGTCCGAGTTTCTCTTTGATGTGAGCGCGATGGGCGTCGATCGTTTTGACCGAAACGTTGAGTCCTTCGGCGATGGCGCGGGTGCCTTTGCCTTGGCCGATCATCTGGAAGATTTCGAATTGCCGGTCACTTAGGGCCACGACCGGATCGGTGCTGGAGGTGCGTCGACCGGAGGAAAAAAGCTCGAGGATTTTGCCAGACATTTCCGGGCTGACGTAGGGCTGGCCGCTAATCACCTTGCGGATGGCCTCGAGAACTTTTTTTCCGCCCTCGTGTTTCATGATGTACCCGTGGGCGCCGGCGCGCAGGACGCGTTCGACGTAGAGGGATTCGTCATGCATGGAGTGGACGAGCATGAGGACGCCTTCGGTGCTGGCCTTCAGGTCTTTGATTAATTCGAGGCCGTTTTTGCCGGGCAGGGAGATATCGATGACGACCAGTTTGGGTTTACTTTCCATGACGCCGGTCAGTCCGCTGAGTGCGTCTGAGGCTTCGCCGACGAGCTCCAGATCGGGCTCGTTATTGATGAGCTGGCCGAGGCCTTGGCGCATGATCGGGTGGTCATCGACGATGAAGATGCGGTGTTTTTTGCTCATGGGGTGTGGGTACGTGAGGACAATGAATGTGAAGGGGGACGAAAAGGCCGTGCGGATGCAGTGCAAGGCATTTGTTAGTTGGGGAAAACCTCATGCTATGCTACTCCCGGCGGATAACTGGGCTCGGGGGTGCCATGGTGCGCGTTCGCTCCAAGCCGTCTTCCTCGACGGTGCAGGTGACGGACGTCTGGGTCCCTCGCTGTACGATTTCTAGCGAGCCGCCGATCAAACCGGCGCGGTAATTCATGACGCGCAGTCCCATGCCGAGATCTGGCTGAAAATCGTCGGGAAACCCGTGACCGTCATCGTGAACCGTCAAGTCAACGAGCCCGGTGTCGTCGTGCTGGAGCGAGATGGTGATGTGTCTGGCGTGGCCGTGTTTGAGGGCGTTGTTGACGGCTTCTTGGGCAATCCGGTACAGTTGGATGGCGATTTCTGAATCAGTGATGGCGATGTCATCGTCGAGCTCGGCTTCGCACAGGGCCTGACCGCGTCGGGTGATGCCACCGGCGAGGTCGCGCAACGCGTCTTGGAGGCTTTTACTTTGCAGGACTACTGGGGACAGGCCGCGGGCGAGATCGCGAGTTTGAGTGATTCCCTGGCGGATGAGACTGGCGATTTCGGTCGCTTCAGCGGCCTCGGCGGCGCCGCGCGACTCGAGTTTTTGTTGAAGGACCTGAGCCATGAATTGCACGCCCGTCAGGTGCTGCCCAAGGCCATCGTGGAGGTCATGACCGAACCGGCTCTGTTCTCGTTCTGCGATGTCGAGCACTTCTTTTTCCAGGCGTTTCTGGTCGGTGATGTCCCGAATGATGTGAGCGAAGCATTCGGCGCCTTCGTCGGTGCGGCTGGGCAGCAGGGAGATGGATTCGGAGACGGTGATTTCCCGTCCGTCGCGTGTCAGCAGCGAAGATTCGCCGGTCCACGAGCCGCGGGCCTCCACGGCCGGATAACACACGTGTTCGCGGAGGTCCTGCCCCCATGGAGGCACGATGTCGTGGAGTCGCCATTGCGTGATTTCTTCATCGGAGGTGAATCCGATCATACGTCGTCCGGCTTGATTGAGGTAGAGCAGTCGGCCGGTGCCGCGTTCGGCCATGGCGACGAAGTCGGACGTGGCGTCGAGGATGCTGACTAGTTGGGCTCTCGCGTTCTCAGCTCGTTGACGCTCAAAGGCATCCGCAATATTTCCTCCGGCCAGCTTCAACAGCGAAACCGCGTCGTTGTCCCACTGGATCTCCTTCGTGCTGGACGCCAGTCCCAAAAACCCGACCAGCGCACCACGCACCAACATCGGTACCAAGAGCGCTGACAAAATCCCTTCGCGGGCGAAAAGCGCCCGCTCCAGCGTGGCCGCCTCCGCCAAAGAAGCGACCGAATAAATAGCCAAACCATCACCCCTCCGCAACCGCTGGGCCGCCCATGGAAAAACGTCGTCCAATAAGACCCGGCGCAATAAGGACAGTCCGGTCGGCTGGCCATGGTTTGTCCACTCATGCGTGTGGTCAACCACCAGCCCCTGATGATGAACCCGAAAACAATGCGCCTGCTCCACCCCGGCATACTCCGCCATGGCCGTCAACGCTTCCCGTACCCCCCAGTCAAGCTCCGAGGCCGGCAGGTTGACAAAATGATTCTGAATGCGGTAAACAAATGATTCAAATTCAACGCGTTGCTGCAATGCCGTCTCAGCTCGCAAGAGTTTGCGGGTGGCGGGGCCGGGCTGGGGCGGAAGCGGCGGAGAATCGGACATGAATGAGGAATCGAGGAGGAGCGGTCGCGTTGAGGCTGTGAGTCGGCTGGGGTGGGGGCGGGAGGCGTGTGGGTGGGCAGGAAGTGGGAAGTCGTTTATTCGCCTTCGATGCGGTACAGGTGGGATTTTGTCCGCAGGTAGAGGGCGTTTTCGACGGCGACCGGGCCGGCGAGCATGCCGGTTTCGAGGGAGTTGGTGTGGAGGACGGTCATCTTCTCGGCGGTGGGTGCGAGGGCGTAGCTGGCGCCTTGTTCGGTGCAGGCGAGGATGGTGCCGTCTTGGAGGACGACGGGGGATCCGGAAAAATTCCCGTCTAGGCGTTCCGACCATTTGATTTCGCCGGTGGCGACATCGAGGCAGGAGGCGAATCCGCCGTCATCGAACATGAAGAGCAGGTTATTGACGACGACGGGGGTGGAGCGTTGAGGGACGCGTTTGAGGCAGTCCCAGGCCAGTTGATCGGTGGTGAGGCGGCCGCGAGTGGAGTCGTCGACTGGATACGCGTGGAGGTTGGCTTTGCCGTAGCCGGTATTGATGAAGACGAGACCGTGGGCGAAGACGGGGGACGAGGCATTGGAAAAGCCGTCATAGAGGGCGCTCCATCGTTCCTGACCGGTGGCTGAGTCGTACGCGTAGGTGGCCTTGGCGCCGGTGGAAATAAACCAAGGTTCTCCGGTTTTCGGCTCGATCATCAGCGGGGTCGTATAGGCCTTGCGGAGGTCGCCTTCCAACTCCGGTTCTCCGTCCGGGCCGATGTCTTTGAAATCAGTGGTGCGATCGGTTTTCCACACCGTCCGGCCCGTTTGTTTGTCTAAGGCTATGAGATACTGTACATCCACCCCATCCATGGTCAGGATGAGCGTGTTTTTAAAGTGAGCGAGCGATGAGCCCGGTCCGCGGTAATGGCGGCAGGGCAGATCCGTGCGGCGCCACTTCTCTTCGCCGGTGCGCGCATCCAGCGCCGCCGTGCCATAACTCCCAAAATGAATAAAGACGAGATCGCCATCGATGAGCGGACTGGATGACGCATAGCCATTGACCGTATTGCCCAGTGGCTCCGGCGCCTCACTGGTGAAGAGACGCACGTTTTGTTCGACCGCGCCCGTCTTTCGGTTCAGGCGCAGTGCGAAATACTCTTTTCCATCCTCCGTGGCCGTGGTCAGCCAGATAACCTCGCCTTGCACGACTGGCGTGGACCATCCCTTGTGCGGAATTGGCGTTTTCCATTTTACATGGCGGGATTCACTCCACTCCAGCGGCGGTGACGCCCCCGGGGCATGTCCCGTTCCGAGTGGGCCGCGGAATTGCGGCCAGTCGGCGCCAGAGAGAGAGAGGAGCGGAACTGAGAAAAGAGTGGTGAGCAGCAGTAAACGCATGGCGCGAAGGTGAAGATGAGATTGATGACGCTATCCGGATTCGACCGAGGACCAAACACGAATGTCGCCCGTCAGACAGGACGATGGGGGTGGGATCGAGCAGAGGTGGAGGCGATGAGAAAGGAGACGCAACGAGGCGCGCCGTCGGGTGTATGGGCCCGGAGTTTGTGAATGAGGCCGGGGATGGGCG
>CAJBME010000272.1 GCA_903954065.1 uncultured bacterium | reverse complement strand
TCAAACCTCAGAATCGCCCGCCCCGAATCTCCTGCGGCATCCGCGAAATTTCCACCCCCTGATTCTTGAATAAATCCAAAAGTCCGCCGTCGAACCCCCGTCACCAACCATCACTGCAAATCATGAAATCGACTCTCATCACCCTCACCATCGCCGCCCTCGCACTGATCAGCTCGGTCACCAGCGCCGATGCCCGCTCCCACTCGAACCGCACCTATGTCAGCGGTTACCGCTCCTGCGGCACGCCGATTGACACCGAGCGCTACTTCGTCGGTTATGATCGCTGCGGCGCGCCGGCCTGGGGCTACCGCACCGTCCGCTCGTCGTGCCGTCCGGTCGTCCGCGCCCGCTATCAAGCACCCTGCCCGCCACCCACGGATTACGGCCACGGCGGTGGCTATCGCAGGGGGCACTCAGGCGGCCGGGTCGTCATCCAAGGTTCGATTTACCGCTGATTGCTTCCCGCCCCGGGTCCGGCGGAAATCCAACTCCACAAATCCAAGTGTTGACACCCCACCGGATCCACCCTAATCACTCGCCCCCGCGCCATGCGAATGGCGGAGTAGCCAAGTGGTAAGGCAATGGTTTGCAAAACCGTCATTCGAGGGTTCGATTCCCTCCTCCGCCTCCATCTAAAACACTTAAAACAAGCGACTTAGCCCAAGTTTCTTTCGTTTCTCGAACTTCTGGGATTTTTCACCTGAAAATTCGCTTTTTTCGGCAAATTCTAACGATTTCGAGATCATAACCCATTGATAATAAGTATTGGTAATTTCTGAAGTCGTTTTGTAGTGCCTAATAATATATTTATTTCTTGACTCCGCATCCGCAACCCCGCGATTTTCTCCGGCGTGTATTTCCGCACCAAAACCGTCAAGGGCACTCCCGTCGTCCAACTCGTCGAATCGTTCCGCAACCCGGAAGGTCAACCGCGTCAGCGCATCCTCGCATCCCTGGGTGATGCCCGCCTGCCCGATGCCGAAAAAAACGGCATCGCCCGTGCCGTCGAAGATCATTTGTTAGGAAAACCGCCACTCCCCATCGACGCGCCGCTCTCGCAAGAGGCGGCCTCCTGGGTGACCCGCATCCTCCAACTCTTAGGCCGCTCCAAGGCCGCCAAGCCCGCCGCCACCGACAAGATCGATGGCGTGCTGCTCGACAAGATCCAGACCGAGAACGTCGTCCAATTCGGCCCCCAATGCGTGGCCATGGCCGCTTGGAACGCCCTTGGACTCACCGGCCTGCTCGAGCAAGCCGGCCTCAATCCCGCCCAGGCCGCCACCGCCCAGCTCATGGTCGCCAACCGCCTCATCGAGCCCCTCAGCGAATGGGCGCTCATCGACTGGTCACACCGCACCGCCCTGCCTGAGATGTTAGGAATCCGCATCACTAAAACCACCAAAGACCGGCTCTATCAGACCAGCGACCTCATCCTCTCCCATCGCAAAGACCTTGAGCAAAAGCTGCGCCACCGCGAAGCCGAACTCTTCGATTGCAAGCGCAGCATCATCCTCTACGACATGACCAACACCCATTTCGAAGGACTCTGCGCCAAGAACCCAAAAGCCCGCCACGGCAAAAACAAACAAAAGCGCAACGACTGCCGCCAGGTGGCTGTGGGCATGGCATTTGACGAGCACGGCTTGGCACTCGCCCACGATGTCTTCGAAGGCAACATCGCCGAAACCAAAACACTCGCCACGATGTTAGATCGACTCGACCTGCACAAGGACACCACCCAAAAGCCCGTCGTCGTCCTCGATGCCGGCTTTGCCTCCGCAGCCAACATCGCCCTGCTCAAGGAACGCGGCTACAGTTATCTCATCAACATCACCCGCGACCGCCGCCGGAAATACGCCGAGCAGTTCGCCCAAGACGGCTTTGAGGCACTGCCCGGGCGCAAACCCGAAATGCAAGTCGAAGTGCGCCGCATCACCGATCCGGAAGACGCGCAAAGCCGCCTGATCCTTTGCCGCAGTGCCCAGCGCCGCGCGAAGGAAACCGCGATGCTTTCCAAGGCAGAGACCCGTTTCCTAAGCGACTTTGAGGCGCTTCGCAAACTCATCGCCGGGGGCAAACTCAAAAAGCCCGACCTCATCGAACGCCGGCTCGGCAGGCTGGAGAAAAAGCATCCGCGTGCCGCCAGATATTACACCCTGCGCCACGCCACGGCGGAAGGGCTCACCGCACAACGCGACGATGACAAACACGGTCAAGCCAGCGAGGCCTTGGGCAACTATGTTCTCAAGACCGATCACACCCTGGATGCCGAGCAAACCTGGTCGCTCTACATGACCTTGCTCCAGGCCGAGGAAGGCTTTTGCGCCCTGAAATCCACCCTGGGTATGCGTCCGAATTATCATCAGCTTGAAGGCCGGGTGGATGGACACATCTTCATCTCGGTCCTCGCCTATCACCTGCTCACCTGGGTGCGCGAAAAACTGCGGGATCAAGGAGACCTGCGCGACTGGAAAACCCTCCGGCGGCTGCTCTCCACCCACATGCTGGCGACCACGTCCCTGACGCTGGAAGACGGGCGGGTTCTCCATTTGCGCAAGCCGACCGTTCCAGATGCCGAGCAAGCGACGGTTTACCAGCGGCTCGGCATCGATTGGAAAGCAGCCTTCCCCGCGCAGAAGACCTGGGCGAAAGGCGAGTGATATTGTAGTGCCTTTGGGAGCAATTCCTCGGTCTCATAAGCCTTCCAGCGCTTCAATAAGAAACTTGGGCTAAAAGGCCTAAAAGGCCTATCCCTGTATTTCTTTCGGCGTGAGGACGCAAGTCCCCGGGGACGCCAACGTCCTCGTTGGCCTGCGAATGAGGTGGCAACGGAGTGTCGTTCGCGGCTTTTTCGTTGGCTGCCCATTCGCGTGCCGACGGGGACGTCGGCGCTCCCGGGGGGGACGTCGGCGCTCCCGGGGGGGACGTCGGCGCTCC
>CAJBME010000271.1 GCA_903954065.1 uncultured bacterium | reverse complement strand
GTCTGTCCGCCTTGTACGAACTGCTCGGCAGCGAGGCTTATGCCGACGCCCAGACTTCCATTATTCCGCTTTCCGATGAAAGCGGCAACCCCATTGATTCGCTCGAGGGGTTGTTTTCGGTCCGGTCACGATTGTTCGCTTTTGAAAACCAGATGCCCACCCTTCTGCAGGAAGAACTGGCCCTTCTTCGTGGGACCGACTTCGTCAAAGCCGCCCCAGTTCAAAACCGCCTGTTCTGGAATTATTTCAAAGGAATGGGTGAGGCCGCCTACAACGTCAATTACCACATTCAGGATGCCAATCTGGACGGTCTGATCAACGAATCCGATGCCGCTCTGCTCTACCCGATGGGACACGGCGACGCATGGGGGCAATTCCTCTCTTCCAGTAAGATGCACTACGGGCTCCTGCAGCGCAGCGGATTCTCGTGGCAGGCCCGCAGCGAACTGTATTCGCTTTTAGGCAACGTCATTCCCACCGACTACCTCGACGAGAAATCTTTCGCCCGCATTGCCGGTTCTAAGGCGCGCGCGGGCCTTGAGATCATCAACGCAACGTACCGTGACGCTTATGTGGCAGATCCGGCCGGCCAATGGCAGGGATATACTGACCACGCCGATCCTGCCCGTGCGTGGGGCGTTTCGGAGTGGTCGGCCCGCGCGGGCCAGGGGGCCTTGTTCGACTGGATGACCGGCAATGCCATCCTACCGGCCAAGGCCACGGACTCCAACGGCCAGCCCGCTGAAGGGCTGGATCGTATCGATCGCCTAGGTAATCGCGCGGAACTCTCCGCGCTGGCCCTGACGCTGAGCGAGATACAACAGACTCTCGACAACGTGAATCAAGGGGCGAACCCACTCGGTCTGGATTCCGACGCACTGACTTTTGGCGTGAATCCGCTTTTTGACGGAGTGAACTGGGAGCAGCGCAGTCATTTTGAGCAAATCTATGATCTCGCGGTCAAGGCCGCTGCCAATGCCCGTGTGGCCCAAGATAATGCCATCCGCGCCGACCAGCAGTTGCGCCATATTTCCAGCAACACGGCCGAACTCCAGCGTCAGGCGTTGATGCAGGATCTGGATTACCGCAACCGCCTCATTGAAATGCTCGGTACTCCCTACGCCGGTAATATCGGCGCCGGTAAGATGTTCAAAGAAGGTTATACAGGGCCAGACTTACTGACTTACATGTACATCGACCAGACCGACGTCGAAAAAATTACCCCTCACAAACCTTCTCCGCTGGTGTATCAGGCGAGGGTTGATTCCATTCAAACAATAGGTAATGCTCTTGATTTTCAAGCCGTTGGATTTAGGCCGAATACAGGCTATGGGCTCAATATCGGGGATGATCAGAATCAGAAATTGTTTGATGATTTTTATATTAGCGAACATTTTGGCCATACGATCCTGAGTTCCGATCCGGGCAAGCTGGTGCATGAGGGAGACACGCTGTTGGTCACTGAGCTTCCCTTTTCGGAGGTCTCGGACTACGCCTTCACCGCTCCGCCGGAGTGGGGGGTGCGACCGGCGACCGGCGAGGTGCAGCGAGCTCTCAACGATATGCTCAACGCCCAGATCGAACTCGACATGGCCGTCGAAGCGTATGGCGACTATGTCAAAAGCCTGCAGATCCTGACCGCCTTCGTCGAATCCAAGATGGAGTCACTGAAGGAGGAACAACAATTCGCTAATTATTATGAGACGCTAAAAATCACCCTGCAAACGAGCAAATATGCCTTTGAGGAACTCGCCAAGTCACTCGAATTCGTGGCTGAGAAGCTCCATAAGGCTGCAAACGTCGGCGAAAAGGCGGTTCCTCTTAGTATTGGCATTTTTAACGGACTCGATGCGCTGTCCCCCGTCCGATCTGGGATCCAATTTGCAGCGGGAACAACGACTTTGGCTATCAAAACTTCGGCGTTTACAATGGAGAGTCTGGCCCGTCTGAACGAGCTCACCCTCCAAATCACAGAGTTTTCCGAAGCGGGCGGTAAGGAGACGATCGCCCGTTACAGTGAATTTCTGGATCTGCTGAAAGAGCTGTCCAGCGAGCTGAAGGATGAGGAAATCAAGCGCCTCGCGATTAGCGGGCCCTTGCTCAACATGCACAGGGCGGCAGAGCGGGTGCGGACCGTGGAATCTGCGGCCTTGCGGCTGCAAAACGAACGCACGGCGCTTAACATGATGATTGCCTCCAAGGCTCAGCGGAACCGTTATTCCGATATGGTGACCCGCGTGAGCCGCAACGAGGCAAATCGCAAATACCAGAGTGCCATGGACAACGCGTTGCGTTACACGTGGCTGGCGGCCCGGGCTTACGACTACGAGACCAGTCTTTCCGATGGCCATCCGGCTGCTGTCACAAGTTTACTCGAGGAGATTGTCAAAACCCGCCAACTTGGTCTGTGGGTGGACGGTGTGCCTCAAGCCGGCGGCAGCGGTGTGGCTTCGGTGCTGGCTCGATTGATGGGTAACTATGATTCACTCAAGGGCCAGCTCGGGCTGAATAATCCGCAGCGCGAGACCGGGCGCCTCTCGCTGCGCACCGAAATGATGCGCATCAGCAGCCGCACCGACAGCGCGTCTCAGGCCAACTGGAAGGCGGCGCTCGCGGGATCTCGGGTCGACGATCTCCACGCGGTGCCAGAGTTCCGCCAGTATTGCCGGCCGTTCGCCGATCCGGCCGCCGGTCCCCAACCTGGACTAGTCATTGATTTCTCCACCCAGATTAACGTCGGTCGTAATGTCTTCGGTAATCTGCTCGGTGCCGGCGACCATGCGTACAGCGTCTCGAACTTCGCCACCAAGATTCGCTCTCACGCGGTGTGGTTCGATGGGTACGATGTCTCGCTCGACGGCAGCCAACAGCTGGCCAGCGCCCCGCGGATTTACTTGGTGCCCGCCGGAGCCGATGTGCTGCGCGTCTCCGACGGCGCGCTGCCGGCCATCCGCAGCTGGAACATCGTCAATCAACGCATTCCGATCCCGTTTCCGATGAATGCCGCCAATCTCGCGGATCCTTCTTATTTGCCTGCGATTGATAGCCTCGACGGCTCCTTCGCCGAGCGCATCCGACTGGCGGACTTTCGCGCTTTTCCCCTTGGCGGTAGTGCCCCGGCGGATTCGGATGAATCGTACTTCGACAGTCGCCGGTCCGAAGGTGCGGGGATGTTGTATGGTCGATCCGTGTGGAATACTCGCTGGCTGTTGATTATTCCGGGAGCCACTCTCAACGGAGACGCCAGTGCCGGTCTCCAGCGGTTTATCGAGACGGTCACGGACATCAAACTCCAGTTCGAGACGTTATCCAATCAGGGAATGTAACCCTCATGTCCCGCTTGTCCGACATTCGACCTCTGCGGTCTTTCGCTCTTGCTGGGGTGCTCGCCCTCAGTGCGACGGCTTCGTGCCGTCGGGAGTCCGGTGTTACTCCTGCCGCTTCTGCGGTTGGACCTGCTGATCCCGCTGCAGCTGCCGCATCTGCAACTGCGGCTAGCGCGGCTACCGCTGCGCCTGCTGGGGTATTGGCGGTGGTTGACGGACGTCCGGTGACGGAGGCCACCTTCCGTCACTGGTGGGAGAACCGCCGTCCGGCGGCTGACACGCCGGAGGTTCGGGCGGGAGTTTTGTCGCGTTTGATTGAGCGATCGGCGCTGGCGCAGGCGGCGCGGCAGGCGGGTCTGGACCAGGACCCGGTGTTGGCCGAACAAATCGAGGCCTTACTGATCGCTCGTTTGCGTGAAACTCGCTGGCAGCCACATCTGGATGCTCTGAAGGTGACCGAGGCCGAGGTGCGCGCGGCGTACGAGGCGCGGTCTGGGGAGGCTTTTGGCCAGCCGGAAAGCACCCGGGTGGCGGTGCTTTGGTTTAATACTCGTGGTCAGGCTCCGCTGGTGGCTCGTTATCGGCCGCGGTTGGAGGAAATTCGTCGTCAGATACTGGCTGACCCAGCGGCCTTTCCGGTTGCTTCTGGCTTTGGCGAGTTGGCGGCGGGCAATACGGAACATGCGGCTTCTCGACTCAAGGGCGGGGATCTCGGCTGGCTGGACAGCGGGCCGTCCACCGATCCATGGCGGGTCGCGGTCCTGGAGACGGCCGCTTCGCTCCAGCAGCCTGGCGATCTGAGCGAGGTGACGGCCAATGCCAGCGGCTTGTTTCTGGTGCGCGTGATCGAGCGGCGGGCTGCCCGCGTGCAGAGTTTTGACGAAGCGAAACCGCGCTTGGAGCGGTCCCTACTTGAGCAGCGCCGCAGCGAGGCCGGTCAGCAATTGATGAGCGACATCGTGGCAGCGGCCAGCGTGCAACGGTTTGATGAACGCCTTTCGGCGCTGGCCCCGCTGCCGCCGCCCGCAGCCCCCCAGCCGGTCCCGGCATTTCCTAATCCCTGACTCCGAGCCACACTTTTTTATCCCTTCACCCGGAATCTCCTTTTTCTCATGAATTTCCGTTATTTGTCGATTTTGCTCTTCGCCTTGTTGATGCAGTGGTGCGGCGTTGGTCTGTCCGCCGCCGCCTCACACTCCGAGCCTCCAATGGTCGTCTATGGTAAAGTGTTCAACTCCGGCGTCGGGGGGCGATATCAGCTCTTCAGCGGCACTTTGCGTGTCAAGCTGGTCAACGCGCTAGATCCCAATCAGGTCATTCCACTGAACATTCCGTTGCAGCCGGTGGGGCCGGGCGGATTGTTTTCTTACCGGATCTCCATTGCTCAGGAAACCATTCCGCCCGCTGACCGCCGGTCCACTACGCTGGTTGTTAGCCGAGATCCTGTGACGTACACGATCCAAGAGGTCACCGTTGATGGATATGCCGCTGAGTTGCTGGACCCCAACGAGGCCGCTCACGTGGTCACTGGGTTTGCCCGCCGGGGCGAGGAACGGCGACTCGACTTCAAAGCGGCCGTGCCACTGCCGGATACCGATTTGGATGGTGCTCCCGATTGGTGGGAATCTCTGTATGGATTCAATCCGCTTTCACATCAGGATGCCGCTCAGGATTTTGATGGCGATGGGCTGGCCAATCTCAAGGAATTCCTCAACAGCACCGATCCACGCGCCGCTAATACAGTGCCTTTGCTCCAAGATACGTCGCTGGTGGTGACCTCGGGCGGCAGCGCCGGCATCTATTTACCCGTGGTCGATACCGACACACCGGCGGCCAATGTACGGCTGGCCTTGCTCGACACAGTCGACGGGCTTGCCTGGCATCTAGGAACCAGACCGCTGGCTGCCGGGACCGAGTTTTCCTATGCGGACGTGCTCGAAGGCAGGCTTTCGGTGGAAGTGTCGGCGGGTTTTCAAAAAGCGCGTCTTCGGCTGAGTATCAAAGATTTGCACTCTATTGCCTTGCCCGCGGCGGTCAGCGTGGTGCAGGTGGAGGCCTTTTCACCCGGTCAGGGCTCGAAGGACGCTCCCGATGTGTGGCTGGATGCGGGCTCCTTCGCACAAGACGGACCGGTCGAGGAATGGTCCGACCGGTCGGTAAACCGGCGGGACGGTTACCAGCCAGAGGCGGCCGCCCGGCCGCAGGCGACCCGCCCAGAGCGTGTTGGTTTCCATGATTCCCAATTCCTCTATGTGGATGACCGAGAACTGCGACTGGGAGCATCCACCTTTTTTATGGCCTTTGAGCTCGATGGCGAGACGGACGCTCGGCAGACGCTTTTCAGCAGCACCGACATGGAGGTCAGCATTGGCGGGCCGGATGACGGCCATCACGGGCGTTCCCTGAGCGTGCAACAGAACGGCCGTGCGATCGCTGGACCGGTGGCTGGCATCGGCGAAGCCGTGCAACTCACTCTCCACAGTGGAATCGATTTTTCTACGTTGCGCCTTCCGGACGAGGGAAGTTTTGTTTCGCAATCGTACGAGGGAGCCCCGCTTTCGACCTTCACCACGATCGGCGCCCGCCAGGCGTTGAGCTCGTTCAGTGCCGAGAATTTCCTTAAGGGATCGGTGCGTGAGGTGCTGATTTACAATAGGGAAGTGACTCCCGAAAATCAGAGCTTGATCGAAGATTATCAGTTGTCCCGCTGGCAGCGGATGCGGGTCTGGAATTATCGCAGTGCTGTCTTGCCAGTGAAAATCACGGGCGCCGACGGCGTGCGCAATTCGCTCAGTGGGGGCGAGGGCGATGACGAGGTCGCGGGCGGCAACCAGTCCGATATTCTATCCGGTGGCACGGGCCGCAACCGGTTGGCCGGAAAGGGGAGTGCCGACCGCTTTCGATTTTCCAAGACCCGCAGTCATGATGTGATTGTTGATTTTGCGGCGGTCGATGGCGACACGATTGATCTCGCCGGAATTTTCGCCGGGATGAGCGGCCTGCCGTCTCAATATTTGAAGGTCGTGACGATGGTCACCCGCGGTCCTGATAACAAACCGCGGGTCGATACCCGGCTAGAGTTGAATTATGACGGAACGGGCGCCGTCGCGGACCAGACAATCACTCTCGAGGGCGTGAGTTTTGGCAGCAGTGATCTGCCTCGTCTGATTGGTGAGGGAAGTTTGCAGCTCGGTGGTCTTCAATATGCTACAGCTATTGCCCTGGCGGTAGTAGAGGGCGCTCCTCCTTCGCCTTCGGGGGCGCGTCGTTTCGTGGTGCGTCGAAGCGGGAATGCCGATGCGGCCATCGAGGTGCCGTTGAGTTTGGGAGGAGAGGCCGACGTGGATGTGGATTACCAGATCAGTGGAGCGATCGGAACCGGTGGGGTTCGCCGTGTGGCGCTGGCTCGAGGTGTCAAAGAGGCGGTTTTGGATCTGGTTCCTTTGCCAGGGAGAAGAGGCGATGCCTTCACGGTGGCGGTGACGTCTCTGCCCGTGGTCGGCGTCAGTGCGGGTGGTTCTAGTGTCGACCTGACCTTGCTGAGTCCGACGGCCCTAGCCATCCAGACCGTTCGCCACATGCACTCGCCGGCCGGGCTCTCTGGCTTGGTGCGGGTCAGTCGCACGGGGAGGCTCGATCAGGCCATCGAGGTTCCATTAGTCACAGGCGGTTCGCTGATCAGCGGGGTAAACTTTCAGGCGCTACCGGCCGTTCTCCGATTTGCCCCGGGAGAGACCGTTCATTCGCTGACGGTGACCCCAATAGGCGAAGCTCCGGCTGGACCTGAGGTCGCTGCATTACGCATCTCTCTGGCACCCAATTCTTTACAATACGAGATCTCGTCGTCGGGTGAGACCTCCGTCTTATGGCTGTCACAGGGAGACCCCGAAACAACCCTGAGCTTCGCCGCATGGAGCGACCGCTATTTCCCGGGCTACTTCGGCTCCGATTTGGCATCGCTCGACTCCGATACCGATGGGAAATCGAATCTCCTGGAGTATATGTTCTCGAGCGATCCAACCCGCAGCGACACGCTGGCGCCGGAGTTTGACATCGTCCCGGTACCAGAGGGGTATGAGGTCCGCTGGTCATCTCGTCGCGCTTTTACCGACGTCCGGATCGCACTCGAGGAGGCGGCTGACCTCGTTCATTGGAGCCGTTCCGCGCTCGTCAGTGCGGAAAAACAAACCTGGCTTCCGGATGGCAGAATCCAGCATAGTTATTTCTTCCGCGCCAATCCTGCCGTTCAGTTCCGGTTTTTCCATCTGCGTCCGGAAGTAGTACCCGCTCTTGGAACTTTTTGAGAATAGCATCAACCTAAAGGCAGTTTCGTATGCGGGGCCTGAGGGGAATGTCCTGATGGACACGATGTCTGTTGTTTCTGTAGATGGGGCCACCGCCCGGCTGCGTAAAAGCGGTTTCGGAGCCGTGTCTTGAACGATGTGGCCTCGCGGCCAAGTGTGGAAACCGGGGCCATCGTACCCGGCTACAGTGGCGGCTTTGCCGCCTGCGTGGTGGTTTCGTATCCGGGTCTACTGTAGCCGTGGGTCGCTGACCCCGGTCGTGGCGCCGAACGTCTTTTTGGCAGGTGACCGGCTGCGTAAAAGCGGTTTCGGAGCCGTGTCTTGAACGATGTGGCTTGGGGGCCAAGTGTGGAAACCGGGGCCGACGTACCCGGCTACAGCGGCGGCGTCGCCGCCTGCGTGGTGGTTTCGTATCCGGGTCTACTGTAGCCGTGGGTCGCTGACCCCGGTCGCGGCGCCGAACGTCTCTCCGAACGTCTTTTTG
>CAJBME010000270.1 GCA_903954065.1 uncultured bacterium | reverse complement strand
GGCAGCATCACCGACAAAACTCTCGTCAATACCCTCGTAGAAGAAGCCGACCACGTCTTCCACCTCGCCGCCCGCGTCCTCTCGTCCTCCACCAACGACGTCCTCGCCGATGCCGAGGTCAATATCGGTGGCATGCTCAACATCCTGATCGCCCTGCGCGATAGCCCAAGAAAAAATCGACGCTTGGTCTACTCGGGAACAACTTCCATCTACGGCAATCCATCCCACCTCCCATGCACCGAAGACGAACGCCCAAACATCCTTTCACCCTACGCCGCTAGTAAATACGCCGCCGAATCGTACTGCCACGTCTTCTACGAACTCTTTCAAGTCCCTTTCTCTATCGTCCGGTACTCGAACGTCTACGGCCCACACCAGTCACCCCGCAATCCTTACTGCGGCGTGATTTCCAAATTCCTCATCGCCGCCCAAGCCGGCCTGCCGCTCGGCATCCACGGCAGTGGCATGCAAACCCGCGATTTCACCTACGTCGACGACGCCGTGACCGCTACGCTGCTCGCCGCCATCGTCCCGCGCGCCGAAGGCCAAATCTTTAACGTCGGTACCGGTGTCGAAACTACCATCCTCGCGCTCGCCGAAACCGTGCGCCGTATCACCGGCGGCCGCAGCGAGATCCAATACATCGACCGCCGCGATATCGATAACGTCCAACGCCGGGTCATGAATATCGAAAAAGCGCGCCAAACCCTGCGCTGGATCCCATTCACCCACCTCCAGTCCGGACTAGCCCTCACTCACCAGTGGCTGATCAAAGACGCCAATACGGCTCCCGCCTAGTCTGTTAAATCCCCTGTTATGGAATCCACCCCGCTTTTTAGCGTCCTTTGCGTCTGCTGGAACGAGGGAGCGTTCCTCGCCGAAGGGATTCGCAGCGTGCTGCGTCAAAGCGAGTCGTCGCTCGAACTCATCCTCGTCGACGACCATTCCACCGATACAACATGGGAAATCATGTCCGCAGCCGCCAAGGAAGACCCCCGCGTCGTCATCCTTCGCAACCCCACCAAAGGCAAAGTCGCCGGATTTAATGCCGCCGTCGCCCTGTCCAAAGGTCAATGGATCCACCTCCTCGGCGGCGATGACATGCTCGCCCCCACCTGCCTCGAAGCCTGTCGAAAGGTCATCGACTCGTCAGGCCCAGACTTGAGCGGGGTCTACCATGACTACACGATTCTGAATAAAGAGACGGGAGAGGAGGTTAGAGCTACTCCATACGGTCCATGGCTAGAAAAGGCATCCCTGACCCAAGTGTGGCAAAAAAAATGCGTCATTGGAGGAGGCTTCTTCGCTATTAGAGGAAATTATGCACGCACCATTCTATGGCCCCAGCCTCTGGACTGGAAGAGTGAAGATCACAGTATTGCCGCAGTTCTCAAGGGGCTAGGTGAGATTCGTTACTTGTCGCAATCACTGTATGAATATCGCATGCTCCCAGGACATTACGCCTTCAACCCGACGTTAGAAACTCACATTAGAGGTGTCGCTGAATATAGCCAGGGATTGAGACTATTCAAAGAGCGTAGCATTTCTTGGGCTACTCTGCCCACGGAGGCTCAGGCAGAGGCCGAAAAGCACTTCCGGCATTCTGATTTCATTACTGACTCCAGTCGATCTCTTTATCAAGCATTGCAGAGTAGAATCGGAGTGAAACGATTTGCCATGCTTCTCCTTATCCGCTGGCTTCCAAGCATCTTCCCCATTTCTTCATTTGTACATAGATATATTAGCGGCATACAAATGCGAATTGGATTGATTCTCAAAAACTTAAGAAAATCAACGCCACAGCAATGTATTAATCATTCAGTAAATTGAGAGAATCCCAAGTTGCTGTGGCGTTCGCATTCCACAAGCAAAGCGAATCATTTAGGATTACGTGGTTGGGCATCTTGAATCGGGATTAGAATTGCTGAATAAAGTCGAGGGTGTTTACCGGCCCAGTAGATCCAAGAATTTGTCAGCGATACCAGACCAGATGAGGCATTGGATGAAAGCAGCGTCTCGAAACAGTTGGCTCCCTTCGCCTAAAGGAGCGAGGGACCAATCCACTTTTACCATCCATTCTGTTTAATGTCCAGAAGGCACGAAAAAGAGAACATATAATAAAATTTATATTGACTATACGCCTTACATCGTGGCTAAAGCCCCTTATTGCTTCTCGGCCTTGGAACAACCGTTATGCCCAAGGGGCAGCTAAACTTGCAGGAAGCGTACTCCTTGCGCAAGTAATCGCATTTATTGGTGGGCTGATATTAGCAAGGTACCTCTATCCTCCCGCCACGCAGGATCTAGTGGCAAACTTTCTGTGGCTGATTAATACACTGACACCATTAGCCACGTTAAGATATGATGTCGGCATTATAATGCCGAAGAGTGATCGAGCAGCGTCTCAAGTATTCCGCTTAAGTATCGTAACCACCTTGCTGATGCCATGCATGAGCATTCCTGTTATCTTGCTGTGCGGTCAATTGGGATATGGACAATGGGCCAGTCTTGTATGGATCCCGCCGACCATTTTTGCACAAGGCTTAACCAATACGTTTATTGGGTGGTGCAATCGGATGCATTTTTTCGGAATGCAGTCCACGACAAAAGTAATTTTAGCCGCACTCTATCCGGCCTTCGCTGCTCTTGCCTGTCTGATCTGGGGTGCTCACTCGGAAAACTTGCCAGCATCGTACAGCCTCGCCACCATCGTGGGCGCGGCTATTTTTGCTGCAACACTAAGCCGTACGAAGACACTCCCAAAACTGTCTCTGAGATGTCCGAACTGGCGGGCGCTGAGTAAAACCGCCTACCGATACCGCCAACTACCTCTCCTCAGCGTACCAGGTTACACGTTAAATATGGCTAGTGTGGCTGTGCTGGTTGCTTCACTTCAGAGTTTCACACCCGGTACAAGCGCTTCGTTCAACCTCGTATTTCAAATACTCAGAGTACCGGCAGTTTTAATCGGCATGGCAGTCGGGCAGGTTTTCACAGCCAAAGCGGCGACACTTGTCAGCGATGCCCCAGCTCTAAGAAGACTCACACTGCGATCAATGGCAGCTCTCACAATGCTGGCCATTCCCTTCGCACTTATGTTCTCTTGGTTTGGACCTTACATCTTTTCTCTTGTCTATGGTGATGCGTGGCGCGAGGCCGGGGATTTCAGCCGCTGGCTTGCTTGGGGTGCTGCGACTGGGCTCGTCACGACTCCGCTCGCTATGATACCAACTCTGCTACATTCCAACCGCATTGGGTTAGTTCTTAGTGCACTTATCGCCATAGCCCGATGTAGTGTCGGGTGGCTAGCAACGCAGGGGGTTTCTCCTTGGACTGTTGTCATAGGCTGCACGTTGGTCGATATAGGAGCCGCCGTCGTATTTGTTCTATTTGTCTTTTGGTTACTGTACAAACAAGCACAACAGCCTTCCGAAAAAGTAAAAATTGATAGCCCTATTCTAGGCTAGATGTTGGCATCCTCAGGATGAGTAGGTTTTATTCAAGAATTGAGGCGTCGCCGCACCGACTCGGTCCGCCGGGGGCACAAGCCAACTGGGGCATCTATCCCAACGCCACCACCACTCAAATCTCCCGCGTCAGCTCCATCCACTATCAGGGGCAAGACGCCGTGTCCAGAGGGCTTCCTCGCGGGAGGGCCCTTTGTTCCCGGCTTTTCTCCTTCAACATCCTCCCTACCGCGGTCTTAATAACACCGTCCTTCATTACCTATAGTTCACCGCGCGCCGACCAAGCCCTTCGACCATCCGCTTCACCACCTGCGCTGACTCGCCGTCGCCGCATACACCGGCAACGTTAGTTCTCTTCTTCCTTGTGACGCGCCCGCACCGGCAGAAAGGCGAAAGGCCTCCTCTGGTTGACAACGCGGGCTGCACAATACTTTCATTTTCGCTAGTATCGCTTCCTACAGGAAGGCCCTCACGCAGCACCTCAACACATCCTCCAAAAGCCGGCGCGCCTCATGCTCTTCCCCTTGCAAAAAAACTTCCCTGATCTTTGATATGTCCACAGTGATCGTTTTTTAGTCATGTTCTCAAAACCACTCTCCTGCGTGCGCCAACCAGCCTCCACCTCAAAATTTTAACGATCTCTGGGACACTTCCTCCAACATGCAATCGTGTGGCTCAGCCGGGCCTGTGCGTTTGTAGTCGTAAACCGCTCGCGCCCAACGACATAGTGAAGGATTTTATATTTCAAAAGTATCCACACTAGAAATCGCCCTTCACAAGTTAACAGTATGTCTTCTGCCCTATGAATAATTCATTTCAACTAGTTTTAGCATTCATAGTTTTCATCGCCGTTGGACTGGCTGCTGCCGTGAGTGTCGGGACAGGGGATTATTTCCTGCCCATTGGACTAGGCGTATGCTCATTAACCCTTCTATTAATAGCCACTGTTGGCAAACATCTCCCGCTAGACATAACAATTATAAGCTTTGGTGTTGGCGGGTTTTATATCGCGGGCAAAGGTTTTGCTTATCTTAGTATTGGAAATTTATTGTTCATAGGCGAGATATTGTTGGCTATAGGCTTATTGGGTTATCTCTACCGGTTAAGCAAAGGACAGATTTTTCTGGTGCCAAAGTCTCCTATGGCGATTGCTCTGATCCTGCTTGGGAGTTACGCGCTTTTAAGACTACCGTACGATTTCAGCAAATACCAAATCATGGCGTTGCGCGATGCCTGCATGATTTATTATACACTATTCTTTTTTGTCGCCTATCAGGCTGGGCAAAGCGAGAAAGTACAGAGGCTCGCTCCTCTGGTTCTTGTCTCGCTTTCCGTACCCGGCATGATTTTGGACTTTATTGGGTTTGCAGCGCCAGGGATTTTCAGGTCCATCGCTTCGTTTACGGTGAATGGCAATCCGCTCGTCCTCACGCATTATGATGCCATTCATCCTGCCGTTTTTGGTCTCATCTTGACTTTGGCCATCAAAGGAACAGGAAGAAATTCATTCAACATTTTCTATATTTTCCTAATGTTCGGGATAACCGCCTATATTTTAGCTATGGGTCGTGGAGCTAATTATATTTCATTTGCAGTTGTTTGCCTTTTTCTCATTGCAGCGCGCCAACTTAAATTGTTAGTCACTTTGTTCGGCGGAGTGGTTTTTCTTCTCTGTGGACTCCTAATACTTGCTGAAATTGATCCGTCCATCGGCCGAGGCCGTCTGAAGCAAATCGGGGATCAATTAGAGGTGATTGTAAATCCGAGCATGATTGGTAGCGGTAAGAATCAGGACTCTGACACGGCTGAATGGCGTCTATTTTGGTGGAAAAAAATCGCTAGGGATGTGAATGCGTCTAATCCAGTTTTTGGATTTGGATTCGGAGCAGATATTACGACGGAGTTTCACCAGCAGTTCTTCAGAACAACTGCCAACAATCCAGATGTCGCTCGCACCCGAGGGGCGCACAACGCATTCTTTACAGTCTTGGCCCGAATGGGATGGTTCGGAGCAATTTTGTTTCTCGGTGTCGTAGTTGTTCAATTGTCTTACTTTAGACGTGCGATATCTGCTTTCCGAGAAGGACAAATTCCCCCAACTCAAGCGTTCTTATGGGGTTCTAATATTTGCGCTTTCGTCATTACATTTTTTCAATACGCTTGGGAGGCTCCTTATTCTGCGATACCATTCTGGACATGCATGGGGTTGTCATATGCCTATCTTGATAATTTGCGTACACAGGTCCCGTCCACTGAAACTGTCGCTTCAGCGGCCCAGCCTACACTTCTCCCTGCTTCCAATGAGGACGCGGCACCAAACAGACTTACCCCGTCGCGATCTATCTGATCCTCACTCCCCCTCATGTATCCTACCCACTCGACATCACTTTCATTCACTGGCATCGCTATTGCGTTGAGACGCACATTTGTATCATCCCGGCCAACCACCCTGTTGCGACTTTTCATTGCCGTCCTGGTGTTAATCGGAATCCTGGAAGTGAGCGCCCAAGAATCTGTGCCCATCGCTCTGGGCGCTCATATCCAACAGATTATCAACAGCCATCCCCCGGGCACAAAATATATTTTGGCTACTGGCAAGCATAGAGCCCAAAGTCTAATTCCGAAAGACGGTGATGTCATCGCCGGCGAACCCGGAGCGACCCTTAATGGCTGTCTGCTGCTGGAAAACTGGCAGAAAGATGGTGACTGGTGGATCCATCAAGTTCCGGTACTTAATCCGATATGGCCTTCCAACGGCATAGTGTGCGCCGATTACATGTGCCTACAAACTCAGGATTTTTATCTTGATGGTGAAAGATTGCAAGCGGTCTCAACTCTGGATCGTGTCACAAACGATAAAACATGGTTTCTGGACCGGGTTTCTGGTACTATTTATATCGCTATAGACCCCACTAATCTCGAAGCCGAACTGGGAGGCCCAGCCGGTACAGCCATTGACTGCGCACCTCCAGGTCAGCCCCAGCGCCTCGGCGTTGTGATCGAAAATCTCACCATCGAGCGATATCCATGCCCCCCTCAGGTCGGCTCCATCAGAATCGGCGGAGGAGGAGCTGTGAATCGCTGCCATGTGCTGTCCTCCCACTCATATGGCATCCAACTCATGCGTGGTCCCGCCCTGATCAAAGACTGCTACATTGGCGACAACGGCCTCTGCGCCATTGGAGGCAGCGGCATGGAAGCCGTCGTTCAAGGCTGTGAAATCTCTGAGAATGTTTGGCCCATGTATGCGGGTAAGGATTGGGACAGCAGTGGCGTCAAAGTGGCCGGAAGTCGAGGTATGGTTTTTAGTAAAAATTACATTCATCACAACAACGGTTGTGGACTTTGGTGGGACATTAAAACGACACATATGGTCGTTGAGGACAACATTATTGAGTTTAATGACTGGGAAGGGATTTTGATGGAGATTAGTGAGCAAGCCGTTATCCGCAGGAATGTGTGTCGATGGAATGGCGTGAATCATCGCCGCAACCTGTGGGGCGCTCAAATCTGTGTTCAGAATTCATCGTCCGCTCAGATTACTAATAATTATCTAGAGACGGGCCCTGATTTCAATTCACAATGGGGTTCGCGGCAAGGGGTGATTATCATCAATCAGAATGATCGGGCTTCCAGCCAAATCGGTTATCAGGGTGACTTCGGAGCCCATGACGTTCACGTCAGTAACAACATCATCGTCAGCCCCTCAGGAGGTCATCATGGGGTTGATTATGGTACGCTTGGATGGGCCACTTATGAGGATTTCCTTGCCTCTGGTTTGGTCTGGGAAAAAAACCGATATTTGGTAGGCCAACCGTTGGATCATCGATGGAGCTGGCGGCGGCAGCCTAATTGGGATGCTGTCGTGGGAAGATGGCTTCTGTGGGAGGACTGGGTCACAGAACAAGATGCGGGCAGTACAATCGAAGGTTTCTCACCCACTGAATACCCTACGTTCGGTTTGGGCCAAGAAGCTCTCATTCTCAGTGCCACTGGCATTCAGTACAGTGCACTCAAAAAGGAACTGACTCGTCGCCCGCCGCCTTCGACAGTCGACCGAGATCTTGATGGGCTGGCCGACGAGTGGGAACGCGAGAATTTTGGTTCACTGAGCAGCCAAGATTCAACGGCCGATCCTGATGGCGACGGCCTGACCAATGCCATGGAGGTCACCACTGGCACGGATCCGAATAATCTAGACACCGATATAGACGGCATACCGGATGCATCGGAAAGCTCATTTAACCTCAATCCTTTGGCTTATGATTCCAATCTTGATCAGGATAACGACGGTCGAAGCGCCCTCGAAGAGTGGCAGGATGGCACTCCATACCTGACCCCAGATCGACTCAATCTGGCCACCGACGAAAACCCTCTCTCCATCTGGCTTACCCCAACGTCGTACTTGACCACCGATCCCAGCGGAAATTTGCAACAGTGGTTCGAAAGCGGCATGGACCAGCTTCCAATCGGGTGGCTCGGAACGCCATACATTGCGTCCTCTAGTCCCACGGGAGTCTCGATGGTCAATCCTGGAATTGCCCTGAACGTACCCAGCCAAGCCACCACATGGGGAACCATCTCGAGCGGCTCGACCATGAGTTTTGTGTTCCAACCCACATCCATCGATTTGTCGAGAGACTGGCGGGCGATACTGACCAATGAAGTTTACCTCACAGAAGGTTTTCGCTTGCGCCTAGAAAGCGGGTACCTTGCAATGAGTGCCGGCCAGAGCGGGGGCACGGCCAGCATGGCCGGATTTACTCGGCTGCAGGCCGGTCAGACTTACATCATCAGCCTCAGCATTGAACCTGACGGCCGGGGTGCAGCGCTTTATCTGGACGGTCGCCTTGAAGCCGTTAGTTCCTCAGGCACCATCATTCCCAGCACTGGCACGCTCATGCTGGGAATTATTGGCGGAGTGGTTCAACAACCCGCACTCTTTGGTGACATTGTCATCTTCAAGCGGCGTCTCACGTCACAGGAACGACTTTCAGTTGAAGGCTTTCTTAAAGAAAAATATCTGACCGGCTTCGCTGAGAATGCGGATGATGACCGCGACGGTCTCTCCGATGTATGGGAAACCGCCAATCAACTTGATCCCTTGACACCCACAGGCCTCATTGATCAAGATCGTGACGAGGTGACTAATCTAAGCGAGTTCCAGCTTGGTCTGAATCCAAACAAATCAGATACGGATGACGACCGCCTGCCTGATGGCTGGGAAGTGAAATGGGGAACAAATCCCCTTCTGGCAGACAGTTTGGACGACCCCGATCAGGATGGATTGAGCAATTTCCAAGAGTTCCAAAACGGTTCCGATCCGTTCTCCTCCGATCTCGATCCCCCTTTTCTCTCCTTTACCCAACGCCGGCTCTGGTGGCGTGGAGACTCAGGCGTGGAAGCAAGTCCATTGGGCCTCCTTCGATGGACCAATAGTGGCGCGGCAGCCAATAACGCCACACCGCAAGATGCCAGTACTCCGATCCTCACAGCGCCGGAACCATGGAAAAACCATACCGTCGTTCGACTTTCCTCCAACGCCATCGTTTCGACCCAACCGGTCGATCCTACGACCGTACTCCACTCCAGAGGAGCAACGATTACCATGGCAGTACGCCCACCCCTCATCGCTCAACCGGCAGACTTTAACCAACTCATGGCTTTCAGTGGCGTGGTTATCGGAATCGAAAGTGGTGTTTTTGTTCTGCGTTATGCCAATGGCGAGGTGGTCACACGTTCCACAACAGCGGTTCCGAGCACCCCATTTGTTTTAACTTGGGTCTTCGCAGCAGGCGCCGAGCCAGCTAGTCTAATCCTCAACGGGTCAACGATCGCTGAGGTCAACGGTCTCACACCACCCACCTCCAGTATATTGTCTCTCGGCGGTGCCAATGCCTGGCCTGCCGATGTGGCCGAAGTGATTATTCATGCAGGTGCACTCTTGCCGCTGCATCGGCGCTTTGCCGAGCGTGTACTTGAAGGCAAATGGCTTGGCACCGGGCCATTGAGCGGCGATACCGACGGGGACACGCTGCCAGATTGGTGGGAACACGAAGCCTGCAGTAACGCCGCCCTTGCCGATGCCACGGATGATGCAGATTGGGATAGCATCACTAATTCTGAAGCTTTCCTCGCAAACCGCCCCGGTTTTGTCTGGATGGATGGTGACAATGACGGGATGCACGACGCTTGGGAAATCCTGCATAACTTAGATGCTTCTATAAATGAAGCGGAACAGGATATCGATGGCGATGACATCTCTAATGCCCTGGAATATGCTCTATTAACATCCCCCCGAATCGTGGAAACAACTGAACCATGGAGCATTTCTAAAGCTACCACCAGCGACGTTCAGACCATTCTACTTCAACTGCGCAGCAGCCAAAGATCTTGGGCCAACCGCGCGCGGTGGGAATCCAGCATCTCCTTGACCCCAGACACTTGGAAATGGCTGTCCCCCGGAACCATAGTAAGCCGCGGCCCGGGCTCCACTTCACTGGAAGAAAAAATTCTGTCCACATCTTCCAACGAAGGAGGAGCTAATCGATCTTTGGTTCGCCTCAGATTGCTTAAAGAGTAGGTTTTCATTTGATATGTTCAAATCTCACATTCCTCGAACATCGTTGATTTCTCCAAATGCAGACCATTCAATCAGCGGCAGCCATAGAACTTGGAACTCCGAAACGCACTTTGGCGGCCGGATTGGGAATCACAGCTGCGATAATGCAATTTGTGGCCAGCCTACGGAAATCTGGACCACCTAGAAAAAATGTCACTCTCCTCGAACCTTATGGTTTGGGGGATGCCATTTCATTATTACCTCTGGTTAATGGACTAATTTATTATGGATGGCATGTCACCATTTGCGCCAAATCTCAGTGGCGTGAACTTTTTCCAACTCAAATTGACTGGATCGAGTGCCCTGTTCCCTGGGCCTCGTACGATACAAATAAAAAATACAGCATTACTTCCTTAAATGGAGGGCCGATGCGCTCACTCCTCCGCGATTTAAGACATAAATCCGGCGGATCAATAGGCATTGACACGCGTGGCGATACTAGGAGTATCAACCTGCTTTGGCTTGGCGGTTGCAGACGGGTTCTAAGTCTTGATCATTACGCGGGTTATAGTCTACAAAATCATAGTTGGGCAGCAGAACTAACACATTATGACCCAAACCTGCGCCGCTGGCAGTCCAATCTAGACTTTCTTAAGTTACTTGAGTCTGATGCCGATATTGGATTATTCTCATTCGGCTTATCTCCAATTTCGGCAGATCTGTACGCAACGTCATCAGACCGCGTCATTGGTCTTATCCCGACAGCACCATGGAATGGTAAATTGTGGCCCGTATCGTCCTGGCAGCGATTAGCCACACGTCTCCGCGAGGCAGGCTATTTTGTGCGAGGCCTTGCCGGTCCAGGCCAAAAAAAATCTGTGAGCGAAATACTTCATCCGTTCGTTAACGATATTGTTGTATGTGAATCCATCAAAACATGGACCCGTCAACTGAGTCAGTTATCTGGCGTTGTTAGCGTTGATACGGGGCCAATGCATCTGGCGGATGCGTTGCACGTGCCGCTGGTTGCTCTTTATGGAGTAGGAACGCTCCCGCTTTGGGCTCCAAGCGGCCCACGAAGTGTAGCTCTCCACCGGCAAAACGACCCTGATTACACGCCAATTCACCCCGTGGATGCCAATATCCCCCGGGGATTGGAATTGATGGCCCGCCATACGGTGGAGGACGTCCTGCACGCCCTCTCCGATGTTCGCCAACGCGCTGAGACCGCCTCATGACCACGGGCACCCCATCTCCATCATCATCTTCCTCCCCCGTTTTCACTTTCGACGACCCGAATGTCACCGTCGACGAGCTGGAAGCTTTGCTTGACGCCATGGATCAATCTCAAGGCATGCGATTTCCGGCCGCGGCGGTTTTTCATCGGTCATTGCGTAATCCGGCCAAGGAAGCAACCTCCTTGGCTCACACGCTTTCGTGCACGCTGCGCGTGGACGGCGTTCTGACCGGGTTTCTGCGGATCGTGACCGACCACGCCTATTTCTATTACATTTGCGATGTCATGATCCATCCGGAGGGTCAGGGGTACGGGTGGGGAACCCGTTTGGTGGGAGACGCTGTCTTGGAATGCCGGCGTCGTGGATACATGAAGATATTTTTGACGGCGTTACCTGGACTGGAGGATTTTTACCGCCAGTTTGGCTTTCGCGAGACGATGTCACCGGTCATGACATTGCGGGGAGAAGATGAAGCCTCATACTCACCACGGCCGTGAAGTTATTTGTTTTTCCAGGAAACCTCGGCGCTGAAGTGCGGGCAGCCGGAGCAGCCGAGGTTCCCTATGCCCGGACCGCCGCCTTTGGATCGCTGGTCTGCCGGTGCCACCAGCGACTGGCCACCCTCGCCGCGGCGGACGAAGGCGAAGTCATTTCCTTCACGGCCTCTGGCACCGGGGCGGCCGAATGCCTGCTGGGAGGATGGGGACCGCAGTGGGACAATATTCTGATTTTGCACGCCGGCACATTTGGCGAACGCTGGTTGACCATGGCCCGCCATCTCGGTCTCGGAGCCACCAGTCTCCGCTGGCTGCCCCACGACGAGCCCCCGTGGGAGAAAATCGCCGAGGCCTTGGCCTCCGGCCGGCATCAAGCCGTGATGGCCGTGCACCATGAAACCTCTTCTGGCGAACTGCTGGATCTTGAACGGCTGGGAGCCATCTGCCGCACCCACGACGTCCGATTGCTGGTGGATGCCATCGGTTCATTTCTGGCCGATGAATTCGCCATGACCCGCTGGGGAGTGGACGCCGCCATCCTGAGCAGCCAGAAAGGCCTGTGCTTGCCGCCAGGACTGGCCTTTCTGCTGATGCGCCCCACGCTTGGGCCGCCCGCCCCGCACTCGCTCAGTTATTATTTTGACCCTCAGCGGCATCGAGACAATTTCGCCCGGGGCCAAGCCCCTTGGAGCCCGGCGGCCCAGCTCTATGCCCAACTCGCCTGCCGGTTGGACACGCTAGACAGCCAAGACGGAGCCGCACCAGAGCAAGCCCGAGTCAGGGAAAAGGCCTCGGCGTTTCGCACCGCTCTTGCGGCCCAAGGCTGGCGCGGCGCCGCCCGTCATCCATCAGCCTGTGTCACCGCCTTGCGGTTTGACGGTTCAACCGCCCCCTTAGTGCAGGCCCTCGCCGATCAAGGATGGTTGATTCTCCCGTCGCCGGATGAAAAACTCGTGCGAATCGCCCACCTCGGAGAAAATTCCATCGCCGATCATGAAGAACTGGCTCAACTCATGGGCCGGCAAGCGGCACTCATGGGGCTGACCATGACCTCGTCCTAGCCCCCCTATCAGCTTCCAGATCATGAAAGTCGTTTATACATCGGGCAGTTGGGATCTGCTGCACGTCGGTCACCTCAACATGATCCGACGCTCGCGTGAGCTGGGCGACCGACTGGTGGTCGGCGTCAGCACCGACGAGTTGATTGAAGCCTACAAAGGCATGAAACCGATCATCCCCTTCGAGGAACGCCTCGAACTGGTCAAAGCCCTGCGATGGTCCGACGAAGTGGTCGTGCAGCACGAATTGGTCCCCATCCCCCTCCTCCAACACTACCACGTCTCCGTGGTCACCATTGGCGACGACTGGGTTGGCAAACACCTCGCAGGCTTGGCCTGGATGCAGGCCCAAGGTGGCCAAGTCGTTTATTTGAACTACACCCCCGGCGTCAGCACCACCGGTATTAAGAAAAAAATCCTCGATAATACTTACCAAATTATTGATGCCCAGCTTCGCCGAGAGAATGAGTCCAGTGATCGCTGGGCCCGCCAAACGCCACCTTCACAGCCCCCATTGCCTTGACGCCTGATTCCTCTCGGGGCCACTCCCGCTTTCCCTCGCTCGGCGATTGCTGGAATGCCCGAAGCAAAAACTGCTTCTGGGTTGCCGACCAGTTCGGCTACCGCATTGGTTCCCTCATTTCATGGGCAGCCCTGCGGCTCGGCATCGGGCCCAATGTGCTCACCATGGCCGCATTGTCCGCAGGTCTAGCCGGAGTGGCCGTCGCCTGCTGGCCGGGCATGGACCGCCAAACCGGCGGTCTAGCCCTACTCGTCGGGCTGCTCGCATCCTGCTGCTTCGATTGCTCCGATGGTATGGTCGCCAGACTAAGCGGCCGCACTTCCGGATTCGGCCATATTCTCGACAAAATTTGTGATCTCACCCTCTCCCTCGTGCTCGCCGGGGCGCTCGGCGTGGTAGCCCTCAACCAGCCGACCCGACTGCTCCCCGATGAATGGAAACCGCTTCTACTCGTCTGGACCCTCCTTCCCAAACAAGTCTTTAGCGTGGTCACATGGCTGCGTGAGGGCCTCGATAGAAAAGCGGCAACCAAGCCGGATCTTACGAGTCGGCGAACCTACGAGCGATCAAAACGTCTTTTGGGCAACCTGACCGACGACGCGCCTTACCGGGCCGGTGTCGCTCTCAGCTGGATGACGGGGTGGTATTTCGAGTTTTCGCTGATCATCCACACAGTCTTTGCTGGGATCACGGTGTTCTACATGTACCTCAACCGGAAAAGCTTTGGATGAATCGGACGCACCATCCGCCCTTGAAAAACAGAAAAAGCACGCGGAAACCTGCTTCCATCAGTTGATTTTAGCCTTCACACTCAGTATACAAATCCATGAATAGATCTTCAGTCGTTGTCACAGGAGCTGGTGGTTTTATCGGCGGCCATTTGATTCAGCACCTCAAGTCCCTCGGCTACGCCCAGATCCGGGCCGTCGATATCAAGCCGCTGGAGGAATGGTACCAAGTGCATGACTTTTCCGAAAATCATGTCGCCGATTGCTCGCGCCGCGAGGTCTGCGAAATGGCCACCCAAGGCATGCAACACGTTTACAATCTGGCCTGTGACATGGGCGGCATGGGGTTCATCGAGAACAATAAAGCTCTCTGCATGCTCTCAGTGCTGGTCAACACTCACATGCTGATGGCCGCCAAGGAGGCCGGCGTCGAACGGTTCTTCTACTCCTCGTCCGCCTGCGTCTACAACGCCGAAAAACAACGCGACCCCAATGTCACGGCCCTCAAAGAAGAAGACGCCTACCCCGCTATGCCCGAAGACGGTTACGGCTGGGAAAAATTGTTCTCCGAACGCATGTGCCGCCACTTCCGCGAAGATTATGGCCTGCAAACCCGCGTCGCCCGCTTCCACAATGTCTACGGACCCGAAGGCACATGGGAAGGCGGTCGCGAAAAAGCACCAGCCGCCGTCTGCCGCAAAGTCATCGCCGCCAAATTGTCAGGAAATCATGAAATCGAAATCTGGGGCGATGGTCACCAGACCCGCTCGTTCATGTACATCGATGACTGCCTCCACGGCACTGTCATGTTCCTCGAAAATGACGTCATCGAACCCCTCAATCTCGGCAGCAGCGAACTCGTCTCCATCAACCAACTGGTCGATATCGTGGAAGACATCGCCGGCATTAAACTGGAACGAAAATATAATCTCAACGCTCCCAAAGGGGTCGCCGGTCGCAACAGCGATAATACCCTCATTAATCAACACTTTGGATGGGAACCATCCGTCAAACTCCGCGACGGCATGGCCAAAACATACGCCTGGATCTACGAGCAAATGACAGCGCCAGGATCACCGTATCTGAAGGCCTAGAGACGGCTGCATCGAGATCGCCCCTCCTTGCGCGGCCTCTTGTTCTGCCTTTGGAACATGGAAAATACCGCCTTCCAGACGGCCGCTCTGGACATGGCCGCCCAGTATGGACGGCTTCCATTAGGAGATTTAGGACTATCGGACTACGCCCATCGCTATCTCAGCGATCGCCGACCCAATTCGGGCGCCTTGGCGGTCAGGGCTGATTTCACTGCTGGCCGTGCGCTTGGAATTTGAACAGGTCGCTTATTCGGACCTCGGCGCTGAGATGCCCCACGATTCACAAGTTATTGCCGGGAAAATGGGCATGCCCGCGGCCCGATCGTGGCGGGCGATCATTTAGCGGTGGCACGCGCACTTCAAGACGACCGCTCCTCCATGTATATCGTCGTAAGCAGCAACGTCACCGAACACGTCTACGATCTCAACGATCTGTGAGATGCCTGCACCGGACTGACGGCCGAAAGGAATTTCACCGCCGTCTGGTGCAGCGAGGCGAATTCCGCCAACCCGTTCATTTCCAGAAGAAGGCGACGTACTCACCTCTACGTTGATCATTGCGATCGCACCGCTTCCAATCGCGACTCGGAATTGGATTCCACCTTCTCGTTTTCCTCGCTCCGCCGACGCATCATCGAACCACTTCTGCCTGAGGCTTCACGCCACCAACTCGACCGCCTCACGGCCCCGACCCGAAATCAGCTGCCAGATCTTGGCTGGCAGGTGCATCTAGAACCACGAATTTATAGCCCAGGCTGTGGCCATCGCTCCAGTCTATGTGCTGGTCATGAACCGCCCTCGCCAACCCACACCCACGAGCGTCGTACAAAATTACTCCTCCCTGCCGACACCATGCAAGCACCTTATATCATACCCCGCACTTGATACCTGCGCTGAAAATAACCATCCCATGCCACGACCGATCCCATCACCACCCTCCTCGGCCGATCCACCGCTACAACATGAACTAGGTCACAATCCTCGCTGTCAAAGCAACCGACCAATTTATGATAGCGACAATGAGTCTGTAACCAACTCACAAGAGAAGTCCGCAAACGATTTACCAGCCCTTACAGGAGTGCGGGGCTTGGCAGCGGTTTGGGTAGTGTTCAATCACTTAGATGAAGAGTGGATTACGCTATTCCCCTCTTGGATAGCTATGAGACCCATCACGGAAAAAGGGGGGTATGCTGTTGATTTTTTCTTCCTATTAAGTGGGTTTATCTTATGCCACGCCCAGTCCGCTAAAGGCAAAAGTTTTGGAGTTAAGGAATATAAGTCTTTTCTTTGGCTTCGAATTGCAAGGGTCTACCCTGTACACCTCATCACACTTTTAGCACTCGTGGCAATGGTGTTTGGCGCAAAATTCGCAGGTGTGAGCGTAGAAGGCGATTATCCGATTAGTGGGTTACCGGCCCATTTATCCATGACTCATTACTTTCCATTCGTGGAGGCAGGACCTTGGAATTACCCATCCTGGTCCATCAGTGTAGAATGGTTCGCCTATCTTTTTGTGTTTCCTCTGGGCTGGTTGTTACTTCAAAAGAAATTGAGGCCTTTGCCGTTGCTGGCAGGGTCCGCACTATTGATGCTTGCAAGCAGTTTCGCACTCGAATCCGGACAAACCGATACGTCCAATCTGGGTATTCTACGGGTAATATGCGGTTTTCTCGCTGGCACTTTTCTCTACGGCATATATCGGCGGAGCGCGTCCTTCATTGCACCAATTTCTGACTTGGCTGTGTTGTGGGCTGGAGCTATAATTACTTTACTGTTTTTACTGCCTGGAGGTTTTTTATGTCGCGCTCTTGTTTTAAGTATCTTTTTTCCTGTTCTACTCTTGTCTCTTAGCCAGCGAGATAATTGCTTGAGTCGGTTTTTTTCCACCAAATTTATGGTTTGGCTTGGTAGTATTTCTTACGGATTGTACATGGGCCATGGAGTCGTGGAAAAGATACTTAAAGTAATTGTAAATCCAGATAAGTTTGCTGCTTCCAGCTTAGCCGTAAGAAGCGGTGTTTTAGTACTTAATATGACAGCAATACTTGCTGCCGCTATTTTTCTGTATT
>CAJBME010000269.1 GCA_903954065.1 uncultured bacterium | reverse complement strand
GCGCATGAGTCAAAACAGCCTCGTGCGCTTCGCCCTCAATAACCGCTAGCTGAAGGAAAAGGGCGTGCCCGAACTGAGAGAAATCTGGATCCGACTGCACGCCGGTGACAAACCAAACTCCCAACGGAAAGCCGGGGAGTTACCTCACGTCTGATTGGAACCGCCCGGGGCCGCCGTGTGGCCCGGCGGTTGCTGGCCGACCATTCATCGACCGCCACTCTTCATGCCCCTGTGCGGACAGTTAGGAAGGCCCCCGCTTTTTGGCCAGCAGCCAGGCGCCTACCAAAATCAGGAGGCCGGGCAGTGTCCACACGAGCCAGGCGCTCCGCGATGGTTCCGCCGGCTCCTGAAACACTGTAGCCGGCGGGAGCGGTGAGGGTGGTGCGCCAAGCCCACGCCTGAGTGATTCGATCGCTTTTTCGATATCTGAGGTTTTTTCCGGTGGAATGCCCAGCCATTCCTCATTGTGGCTGTTGCTCACCATCTGAAGCTCATACAATTCCTGCCTTGAGTACCACTCAAAGTTCAACGAACGGTACCTTTCAGTAGGCACGGCGGTCGCGAAAACGATTGGGAGGTCAAGCGGCTTGCCACCGGCATAAATCACCACGGTGGCATCCGCCACGTAACGGCGCCCATTACCGAGGTCTCTGCCGACTACCCTAGGGGCGATCGCAATAACGTAAGGGCCAAAGTCCTTGCGAAGCCCGGTAAGGGTGCCGATGTCTTCATAGCCACTGAGACCACGCAGGGCCTCTTCTGGAAAGGGATTGGGTACCCCCATAGCCCGGCTCCAGGCTTCAAACCACGCGGCGACTGTAGGGGCGTTCATGATACCTTGTGACTGAAGGTTCATTCGTGTGAGCACTCCCGTGCCCGAGAATGAAAGCTCGATGCCGAAATCCTTGAAATCAAAACTCGTCTCACCAAAATCCAGATGCACCGATCCGATGGCCACTCTGAAGTCTTGGAATGAATCGCGGGATAGCTGACGAGGGCGGAGCCCGGAATCTAGGACTTCATCTAATGACACATGATGCGTGAGTGGCAGCGTGCGCATGACCGGATCATACGCGGCACCCAGACCGCAGGCAGGCCAGAGCGTCGCCAGCCAAATGACCAAGCGAAGTGCCGCGACAGTCGAGCCAGTCATTGGAAGCCTCCTACGGGTCTATCTTGGTGGTCCCAGATGAAGTGGGGGGCGTGGGGATCCCACGTGTAAAATGGGGCGCGGTAGTACAGTCCATACTGGACCAGAGCCTGTCGGAAAGGAATTTGCTTTCGGGGTTCGGCGCTGGAGAAGGGGGCGTAGGTCATGGGGAGGTGGCGTGGGTTGGGGGCTGGATCCAGCCGATAGGCTGCCCGTAGGGCGAGCTATAGCGAGGCACACCCGCATGCCGGGTGGTGTGGGAGGGGCGCAGTCCCGTCACCTCGACCCGATTCTCCTTCTGTGTTTTGGAGGCAGTTCGTCACCCGGATCTGGGTCGGAATCAGGTACCCGGGCGAGAAGGCTGTCAAAATCCTTGAGGTTGGCTCGTTCGGCTCGATGTCGAAGGTAGTCAACGGTCTCCAGTGCCGAAAGCTTCTCTGCTGCCGCTGTAATCAGGAATTGGTTCATGGAGTAACCGTCCTTCGTTGCGAGTTCTTTGATCGCACGATGGAGGGAATCGGGAACACGGATGGATAAGGTAGTCATGGTCCGATCATATTGAGGGTTGTGGCAGGTGTGATGGCGCGAACGCCCATCGATTCTGAACCTCGAAAGTCGCTGATGTTGTGAGTGATGACGAATTTGGCCGATGCTGCTTAGGTCACAAGGAATTTTCTGGAGAACGGCTTGGATCAGGCGACGGCGAGCGCAAGACGGCGCTGACACGACAGATGGTCTTCGAGCCGTTGCCTGCATCCGTTTTTGTTAGGCTTTGTAGATTCTGGAGGCGCGAAAGCCCAAACGAAATGCGACCGTCCCGCACACGAGCAGCGCAGCGAGATGCACTGCAAAGAATGCCGGTCTCTGAGAAACCGTGCCCCGCTCCCAATGTCTCCAGACTCCATGGTCATTAACCGCAGCAATCCATTTGGAATTTGTCGCGTCTGCTCTCACCTCTGCAGCAACGGAACCAGTCTCGATAGCTGCTGTCCAGGGCGCAACGATTGTAAAAAGGTAGATAGTGAGTCCCCACAGCATGAGAGCAGCGATTGCGATCATGGAGGACTTTGCAACGAGCTTCATTTTATAGCCGAACAGTGAAATTGAGCCTCGGTGTGGATTAACAGTTATGGCACACAGAGGGAAATGCGGAGCAAATCCCTCCCTTCGGGGCAGACTTCGTCCATGGGCGGTGCTTCTCGGGGAAGCGACGATCGGGGAGGCGACGATCGGGGGGTGATTACGATTTTTCGACGGGGCTTCGGACCATGTTGCCCCATTCCGTCCATGAACCGTCGTAATTCCGGACGTTTTCGTAACCGAGGAGGTATTTCAGGACGAACCAGGTATGGCTGGAGCGTTCGCCGATTCGGCAGTAGGCGACGATGGTGTCGTCTGGTTTAAGGCCGAGGTTTTCGGTATAAATGTGGCGCAGGGAGGCGGCGTCTTTGAATGTGCCATCGGGGTTAGCGGCGGTGGCCCAGGGGACTGATTTGGCACCAGGGATGTGACCGCCGCGCAGCACGCCTTCTTGGGGGTATTCCGGCATGTGGGTGGTTTCACCGGAGAATTCCTTCGGGCTGCGCACGTCGACGAGGGGGAGGCCGGCGTGCATGTGGGCGAGCGTGTCGGCGTAGAAGGCGCGGATTTTTGCGTCCTGACGTTCTGGCGGCACCGGGTACGCGGTGGGGGCGGGATGGGGGACATCGCGGGTTAACGGATGGCCATCGGCGATCCATTTGGCGCGGCCGCCGTTCAACATCTTGGCGTTCTGGTGGCCGAAGAGCTGGAAAACCCAAAACGCGTAACACGCCCACCAGTTTGATTTGTCGCCGTAGAAGACGACCGTCGTTTCCGGAGTGATGCCATGTTTGGCGCACAGTGCGGCAAAGTGTTCAGGGTCAATGTAGTCGCGAATCAGCTGATCATTCAGGTCTGCCCGCCAATCGATGTGCACGGCACCTGGTATGTGACCGGTATCGTAAAGCAGGATGTCCTCGTTGCTCTCGATGATCCTCAGGGTGGGGTCATTGAGATGCTGGGCGAGCCAGGAGGTGCTGACGAGGGCCTCGGGATGGGCGTACGCGGCGGGTGTGTCTTCCATGCACTAATCAGCACCGGATTCGCCTGCCACGCAAGGGCCACGCTGCATTGGGCCGGACTGGAGTGATTTCGGGTGAGCGGTCACATGGCGGGGGGGTGGAGTGGGAATGGGCGTTGACCGGGCGTGGTCCAGCGACCGGGCCGGGCGGCGTCTGTTTCCTGCAATGGCCGGTTGAATGGGGCGACAATGACGCGTTATCATGACGAGTAGAGCGGTGTCGGCGTGCCCGGCCCGCCCCTTCACCGCGGCTGTATCCGCGGCCGCTCATGCGTCATCATCTCCTCATCATTTTTTTGTGCAGTGTGATACTGTCTGTTTTCGGGCGGGCCGAGACAACTGCGCCTGCACCGCCTTCAGGGGCGAAACCTGCCGCCAAAGCGAAAGCGACGCCAGCGGCCGCGGGCAAAAAACCCGCGGCTGAAAAGAAACCGGCAGCTGAGAAAAAACCGGCGACTGAGAAAAAACCGGCGACTGCCGGGGCCGGGGCCGGGACACCGGAAAAATCGACTACTGGGCCGGCGCCGACTCGGGCCAAGCCTGGGTGGAATGTGATTGATTACCGTGGGCAAGCGTATCTTGACCTTGCGGAAGTCGCCAAGTTTTTCGAATTTCCCACGTATACCCGGGAGGGAAAGTCCGTGACGTTGGAAAAATCGAAGCGGCTTGATGGGAGGGAATTTCCTATCCGATGCCACGGGCAGGCTGGTTCCAAGCTGGTATCGATCAATGCTTTGAAGTTTTACTTGAGTTACCCCTTGGTGGCGTGGCGTGATGGACGGGTCATTATTTCCTCCTTTGATTTGATTCATGTGATTGATCCGATTTTGCGTCCGGACCAGCAGCGCGAGTCATCGCAGTTGAAAGTGGTGGTGTTGGATGCGGCGCGAGGAGGAAGTGAGGTCGGCCAGAAGTCGCGGTTCGGGGTGGAAAAAGACGTGACTCTGGCCGTGGCGAGGCTGGCGAAAACAGAATTAGAAAATGCTGGTTATAAAGTGGTGATGACGCGATCGGACGATTCGGTGCTCGATGTGCCATCGCGGATCAAGCGGGCGGGCGAGGTCGAAGAGGAATCGATTTTGGTCAGTCTTCACTGTGGATTTGGCGGTGAGAAAGAACGCGGCGTGGAAATGTTCACGTTAGCCCCGAGCGGGACGCCTACGACGGCTGGGGATGAGGGAAGTACGCCTGACTCGAAGTTTTACCCTGGTAACATCAATGACCGGGAATCGATGGCGCTGGCGACGGCTTTGCAGGGGGCGTTGGTGGCGGGTGCGGACACGGAGGATCTGGGGATTCGGCGGGCTCGTTTTCAGGAGTTGAAGGGAGTGAATATGCCGGCGGTGGTGTGCAATCTTGGGCGGCTGGGCCATCCGGTTGAAGGCAAGAAGCTGGGGAACGACCCAGACTATCACCGTCAGCTGGCCCGGGCGTTGGCGGTGGGGGTTGAGCGGTATGCTCGGGTCATGGCGGCCGGCAGTCCGCCGCGGGCGAGAGCCCTTCAATTTGCCAAGGTAGAAAGCGGGCCGGTGGTCCGTCAGGACGATGGCGGCGAGACGGTACACGTGAAAGCGGCCATTGCTCGGGCTGGGGTGGACGGAGAAATTGACCCGTCGAAAGTTACCCTGCAGATATATTTCCTCGATTTTGTCAATGGCGAGGAAATCGATCTGAGTTCATGTGACACGCCGACGGTGACGTGGCTCTCGGCATTGCCTGACTGGAAGGAGGCGGCGTATGAGGAAGTCGATTTTACGTATTTACAGCCGGGATTTGATGCTGAGCTGGTCAAGCAGCTTGGTCGCCGCACGTATTGTGGATTTGTTTTACGGCTCGTTTACGATGGTGAATTGATGGATGAATATGCTGAGCCGGCGAATTTGCGACGGGGATTGGGCACGTTCACGACGGTGTTGCCGCGTCGCAAGTAGCGGTCAGCGGGGAGTGGCGCGATCGGGCATCTGCGGTATTTTGGGCCTCATGAATTCCGTCAATTTGCGGCAAGTGCCGTCGGTCGAGAAACTGGTGCAAGCGGTGGCGGGCGCGGTCGGGCTGCCGCGGCGGGTGGTGGCGGGGGTGGCTCGGGCCGAAGCGGCCCGCATTCGCGAGCAGGTGGTGGCGGGTGGGGAGGGGGTGACCTTTGCGGAGGGAGTGAGCCGGGTGCGTGACGAGTTGCAGCGGCTGGAGCGGACGGCGCTGCGACCGGTTATCAATGGCACGGGGGTGGTGTTGCATACGAATCTTGGCCGGTCTCCACTGGGGCCGGTGGTGGCGGCGCGGGTGGGGGCGATTGCTGCGGGGTACAGCTCGTTGGAGATTGATTTAGAAACCGGGGATCGCGGGCGCCGCGCTCCCTTGGTGGATCATCTGTTGGCGGCGCTCACGGGGGCTGAGGCCGTCTGTGTGGTCAATAACTGTGCGGCGGCCCTGGTCTTGGTGCTGCAGCACCTGTGTCGCGGAGCTGGCCGGGAGGTGGTGGTTTCGCGCGGTGAGCTTATTGAGATTGGCGGCGGTTTTCGGGTCCCGGAAATCATGGAGACCAGCGGGGCGGTTCTTCGCGAAGTCGGGACTACGAACAAGACGACGCTGGCTGATTATGAACGAGCGTTGGGTCCGGCCACGGCTGCCATTTTGAGGGTGCATCGATCCAATTTTTATCAGGAAGGATTTACTGAATCCCCGTCGCTGGAGGCATTGGGAGAGCTGGCTCGCCGCGCGGGGGTGCCGTTGATCGATGATCTAGGCAGTGGGGCCATGGTCGATACGGCGGCTTTGGCGGCTCTGGAGCACGAGCCGACGGTACTGGAGTCGGTGCGGGCTGGGGCGGATTTGGTGTGTATCAGCGGAGATAAACTCATGGGCGGTCCGCAGGCTGGTATCGTCGCGGGCAGCGCGCACTGGGTGGGGCGCGTCCGTCAGGATCCGCTTTTCCGGGTGTTGCGCTGTGACAAATTGATGTTGGCTGCCCTGCAGGAAACTGCGCGGGCTTATCTTTCCACGGCGGGTGACGCCATTCCAGATGTACCAGTTCTCACTCTGCTCGCGCAGAAGGAACAAGTGTTGGGTGATCGTGCCGCCCACCTCGTAGACCTCATCGGGAAGCAAGCCGCCGTCGGCCGCGGATTGTCGCGCTGCGGCGGGGGAACTATGCCGCGCAGCGCGGTGCCGTCCGTCACGGTGGACATTACGCCCGCCGGGGGAAACGTCGATGCCCTCGCCCGCCGCCTCCGCCTCGGTGATCCCCCCGTCGTCGGATACGTGGCGAACGGTGTGCTTAAAATCGATGTGCGAACGGTCTTTCCCGACCAAGACTCGGCTCTGGCCGCCGCGATCGGCGCCGCGCTGGCTACCGCCCTCGCGTGATCGGTTATCCTGAAAGCAAGGATGACGAATCAAAAAATCTACAAGTAATTAAACATCAGAATAATAAACGATTTATAGGGACGATTCAGCACTCGCGCTGCGAGTGAGCTTGGAAAAGGCGCCATCGGTGTGGCGGGCCTCGAGTTCAACGGGAGAGGCCGACTGGCGCTTACCATTCGATCGTTTGACCGAGGCGTCCGACCTCGACGGTGGCTTGATGGGTTTCGCGGAGCGCCTTTTGCAAGGCTTGGCTGCGTTCGGGTTCGCCATGGACCAGCCAGGTTTGTTCCTTGCGTCCGGAGAGGCGCTGGTAATAACGCAAGAGTTCGCTGTGATCAGCGTGGCCGGAGAAGGAATCGAGCGTCTCGATGCGGGCCCGGACGCGGACGCGTTCGCCGAGCACGTTGACCTCGCGGAATCCTTCTCGCAGTTTCCATCCCAGCGTTTGTTCCGCGCAATACCCGACAAAAAGCACGGTTGTGCCGGGATCATCCAGATTGTTTTTCAAATGGTGGAGCACCCGACCGGCCTCGCACATGCCCGAGGCCGCAATGATGATGGCCGGTTTTTTCAGCGTGTTCAGGGCGCGTGATTGTTCGGCCGACCGGATCAGCGTGAGGCCGTCGAAGTGAAAGGGATTGCGTTTGGTGAAGAGAAACTCATAGACCTGTTCGTTGAAACATTCCGGGTGCAGGCGGAAGATTTCGGTGGCGTCGACCGCCAGCGGACTGTCCACAAAAATCGGAACGCGTGGGATCCGTCCTTCGTCGAGCAGATTGTTCAGGACATAGATCAGGAGTTGGGTGCGTTCGACGGCGAATGCTGGGATGATCACCTTGCCATTGTCTTGCAGCGCCTGCTGGAGGATGCCCTCGATTTTCTGGTGCGCCTGAGGCGACATTTCATGTTCGCGTCCGCCATAGGTGCTCTCCATCAGGACGAAGTCGACGTTTTCAGCGGGTTCGGGATCGCGCAGCAGGACGTCGCCGCCACGACCGATGTCGCCCGAAAAAAGAAATCGTCGGGTTGATCCGTTTTCTGTCACGTCCAGAATGACCTGAGCGGCGCCCAACAAATGACCAGCATCAATAAATGTGAGTTCTACACCGTTTCCGATCAACATTTTACGATGATAGTCAAACGTCACAAATTGCCGCAGGCACTTTTCTGCATCCGGCGGTGAATACAGCGGCTGTAACAAGGGTTCGTGGCGCCGGGCTCGGTGCTTGTTCAGCCATTCAATGTCGTTTTCCTGAATCCGCGCCGAATCGGCGAGCATGATTTGGCACAGGTCCCGCGTGGCAAAGGTGCAATAAATGTTTCCACGATACCCCTGACGAGAAAGATTCGGCAGGTTGCCGCTGTGGTCAATGTGCGCATGACTGAGGACCACCGCATCGAGCGAGGCCGGGTCGAAAGGAAAATGACGGTTGCGCTCAACCGATTCATGGCGTCGTCCCTGGTAGAGCCCGCAATCGAGCAGAATCTTCTGACCATTGACTTCAAGGAGGTGTTGGGATCCTGTCGTGGTGCCGGCCGCGCCGCAGAAGGTGAGTTTCATGATGTTCTTGTAGCGTGGGGAGGGGCGGCCCCGCGTCAAGCTTCCCGGCAGGGGGCTATACGGTGATGGGCCCTCGCCCATGGCCTGCCCCAGGCCTGTCCATGATCTGTCACAGCCAGTCCATGGACTCTCGGCGGCATCCGCCTGACAGGTCCGGCTTACATGACCATACCGCCATCGACCACCAGCACTTGTCCGGTGACATACCGGGCGCCTGGGCTGGCGAGAAATGCGGCCGCATGAGCAATGTCCGCGGCTTGCCCCATCATTCCCAATGGAATTTGGGCCAGAATGCCTTCGCGTTGCTTGTCGGTTAACACTGAGGTCATGTCGGTTTGAATAAAGCCGGGAGCCAGTGCGTTCACGGTCACCCCGCGGCCGGCAAACTCTTTGGCGAGCGACTTCGTCATAGCAATTAAGCCGCCTTTACTGGCCGCATAGTTGGCCTGACCTGCGTTGCCAATCAAACCAATCACGCTGGCCACATTGATGATGCGCGCATCTTTTTGCCGTAAGAGCGACCGCTGAAACGCCTTCACGGCATTAAAGGCTCCCTTTAAATTTGTGTTCAGCACTACATCCCAGTCGTCTTCGCTCATCCGCATGGTCAAACCATCGCGAGTCACCCCGGCATTGTTGACGAGGATGTCGACTTTGCCGAAATCCTCCGTGATCCGACGGGCCGCTTCCGCCACGGCCGTCGTATCGGCCATGTCGACGGCATACCCGCGGGCGACTCCGGGATGGGCCTCATTGATTTGCTCCGCCGCCTTCTGCGCATTCGCTTCCGTGCGGCTGATGATGGCAATACGGGCCCCCTCGGCAGCAAACCGCTCCGCAATGGCCAAACCAATGCCGCGGCCCGCTCCGGTCACGACAGCAACTTTATCAGTAAGATCAGACATGGGGAGTTTCCTGCCATCACGCCGCCAGTCTGGCAAGCGAGGAAAATATCCGTTCACGGCCCCGGCTTCTCGGGCCATTCGCCCGAGGAACGGTGTTTTCCCGCTCGACGCCGGGCCGCGCGCGCCCTATGTCTGCGACCACTCTCCGATGCATTGTCCCTATTGCCAGGCCCCGGCCTTTGAAACCACACCGCAGTGCCCGCGCTGCGGTTTCTCCTTGGAACGGGTCGGCCTGTTCTATGGCGTGATGCCGCGCCTTTCGCCGGGGGTTTCTGATCTGGCCGGGGTGTTTCGTCCCCGCGATATCCGGCGCCTCAACGATGCCGCCGCTCGCCTGCACGAAGCCTTTCCGCAAATCTCCTTTTCAGTGGTCACCACCACCCTCCAGCCCGAACAACCGCTGACCGCTTACGCTTTCTGGGTTTTTAATCGCGGGGGAATCTGTTCCGAACTCGCCCGCGGCGGGAAAAGTCGGGACCTGCTGCTCACCCTCGATACCTCCACCTCCCGCGCCTCCCTCATGGTCGGATATGGACTGGAACCGTTCATCGGAGTCGACTTGCTGCAGGACATTATTCAACACGGAACCGCCGACTTCGCTCGTGAACGCTGGGTCGATGGCCTCGTCGCCGTCATCAATGCCGCCACCCACACCCTCACCGAAGTCGCCGCCAGCCTGCAAAAAACCTACGGACTCGAGTCGGACGCCACCCGCCATCCCGAATCGCCACACTCCAACCCAGACCCGCAACCAGGCGACTACTAATCCCGTCCCGTCCGTCCGCCGCCATCCCGAAGAATATTGAAGAATATTGAAGAAGTGCGAAATTGTCAGTTGCGAAATGGCCAAAGTGATAGACTCTAGTGACCCGTCTGCAACGGGGCGTAGCTCAGCCTGGTAGAGCGCCTGCTTTGGGAGCAGGAAGTCGTCAGTTCGAATCTGGCCGCCCCGACTCATTACAATCCAATGAGGTAGGATTGAGTCATTTCAAAGTAGGATGGTGATTGGGAATCTGTTCGAGGTCGTATTGGAGCGCCCCTTACCCATCAGGGTTTCGACTCTGAACTTCACTGAGCCGGCGTCGCGCGCTGCACGACCACTCAATCGGTCCGATCGGTTTAGTCTATCTTCTCGTTCTATGGCTCCCTGTCCGCTCTTTCTGGACCGTATGCATCGTGATCCGGAGATCCGCCCCTAGGTCCGGCCGCATTTTGCCCACTGGGTCTCCCGCTGGCAGGCGACGGGTGCCGCGCCTCTGCGGAGGCCACCGAGCGATGTTTGACGAGCTGGGGCGCCAACCGGCACTGCCGGATTTCTACACAGATGGCCGATGGAGAACAAAACCTGCAGAACAAGTCAGTGGTCGCAACGGCGATGAGCGCCGCTAGTCCGCTTCGCTCTGGACGCCTTTTCAGCGCCGTGTCACACTTCAAACGTTCGACAAGAAAATGAAAACACCTGAGCAACACATCAAAGCACTTGTTGAGCACTGGGCAAAAGCCACAAGTGAAGACAGGAAAGAAGATTTCTTAGGGCCTGGGTTCACGAGTCAGAATAGTGCTGAACAGGGTTCGGGCGGTGTTTCACCGTCCTCATCCGGAGCCGACTACAGACAAGGGAGCGGTGAAGTCCGTCCGGCGATTTTTAACTGAAGCAGGAATACAGCCATGATGACATACAAAGGTTATAGCGGATCTGTTCGATTCGATGACGAAGCCGAGCTTTTTCACGGTGAAGTCATTGGTTTACGGGATGTCGTGACTTTTCAAGGCAGGACCGTAGACGAACTCAAGCAGGCGTTCCACGACTCGATCGATGACTACCTAGAGTTTTGCGAAAGTCGAAGTGAAGATCCAGACAAGCCATTTTCTGGCAAGTTTCTGCTGCGCGTAGACCCAGTTCTACATCGTCGTCTGGCCCAACTCAGTGCAGATGATGGCGAGAGCTTGAACAACTGGATCGCATCGCGTCTTGGCGAACTCGCTGAACAAAAATGAGGAACAAGATGGAGCGCCGAACCCTTGAGTCGCCCCGAGTTTTAGCTGCCATGAATACTCAAACCTCAACCCGCAGTCGAAGCCTCGTTCCCATTGGAGGATCCCTTCCAATCGTTCGCTTGAAGTCTCTGAGCGACAATGGTATTCTTTTCTTATGACCACTCAATTCCTCACTGATGACCGCGGTCAGAGGGTCGCAGTTGTTATTCCTATTGCTGACTACGAGTCACTTATGGAGGATGTTGCTGATCCTGCGGCGGTAGCAGAGCGCAGAGACGACAACCGCATTTCCCTCAACGAACTCAAAGAACAACTGACCGCCGATGGTCTTTTACCGCGTTGAGATCTCCAGGTCTGCCGCCAAAGAACTTCGCGGGATCGACCGGATGTGGATTCCCAAGATTGTGGCGACCATAGAAACCCTGAAGGCGGAACCCCGACCGTCCGGCTGCAAGAAGCTGGTGGGTTCCGATCATACTTACCGCCTGAGGATTGGGGACTATCGTGTAATCTACGATATTATGATGACGCTTTGATCGTTCTCGTCGTGCGGATCCGTCACCGCAGCGATGTTTACCGGTAGATCCAATCACTGAGCGAGTTCCCTTCAGATTGCCGTCAACAACTGAAGCCATCCACCATGGTCCCAGCTGATTGTTGGGAGACGGCGATCTTCACCCGAGACTCTGTCATCAAGCTTTGTGCTCGGAAGACGACGCGAGGGGAAGACGGAGCAAAAAAGCGGCGCCATCAGTGATGGTTGGATCGTGAGACAATCGGCCGCCGAGACTGCGGCTGAGGCGTTGACTCAGGGCGAGGCCGAGGCCGACGCCGGGCACGCCGCGGGCGGCGGCGGAGGACGATCGGCTGAACGGTTGGAACAGGCGGCGGGCAGCTTCTTTGGAGAGGCCGGGGCCGTGGTCGCGGAGGCGGAGGGTGGCGAAGCGTGCGTCGTCGGGTGCGGGCATGACTTCAACGTGGAGACGCTTTTCGGTGGCATCGGGGCCGGCGTATTTGCAGGCGTTGTCGACGAGATTGAAAAGGATTTGTTCGACCGCTGAGACGTCGATGGCCAGCTTCGCTGTGGCGGCGGGAGTGTTGGTGTCCGTGACGAGTATGAGGTCCGCCTGTTCGGCACGGGCCGCGAGGCGTGGGGCGAGGCGATCGACCAAGGCGCGAACGGTGAGGTGATCGCTGGGGGGGCGCGCGGGGCCGCGTTCGAGGCGGGCGTAGGCCAGCACGTTTTCCACGAGGTGGCTGAGGCGAGTGGCTTCGGTGGTGAGGGTGGTGAGGTAATTTTTCCTTTGGGCAGGGTCGGTAACCATGTCTTCGGCCAGCATTTCCGAGTAGAGCTTGAACGTTGTCAGCGGAGTGCGGAGCTCGTGGGTGACTGCGGAAACGAAAGCGGCGCGTCGTTCACTGAGGGAAATGGTGCCGTGAAGCAAGGTCGCGACGGCGGCGGCGGCCAGCAGGATGCCAGCCCAGGCGAGGCCGAGGCTGAGCTGGAGCGGTGAGGGCGAGCCGACGGTACTCTCGGCTTCAGGGCCAGGCACCAGCTCGACCGGCATCGTGGCAAACCGGCGACCCGCGTCCCCGGCGGTGCTGGGTGTGGTCGGTCTGAGTTCGGCATTGGGAAACAGATCGCGGATGGAGTCGAGCAGCGAGCCGCGCAGATGCGGCCAGTCGAGCCACACTCCCTGCACGACCGGTCCGGCGGGGGTGAAAGCGCGGCGGGCGAGGACGATCTCTCCGTTGAGCCATAGCGCTTTGAAGACAAGAGCGCCCGCTTCGCGAGCCGACGGGCCGGTGTCTGGCAGGAGGGCCGAATTAGCGGCAGCTTGTTGTGTCGCTTGCTGAAAGACGTTGGCTCGCGATTGAAGTTCATTGCTGTTAAGCAGCCGTTGGTCAGTGTCGAGAGCGCGGGTCGAGCTGACATCATGGCCCGGTGCTTCAATCGGTCCCGGCGCCACCGCGCTTTCCCGCATGAGGACATCCCAATTGTTCGCGGGGACGCGAGTCATTTCTTGATGAGGTCCCTTCATGGAGGCGGGCTCGTGGAACGCCGCCGCGGTGGCTGTTTGGTCGAGCAGCGAGCGTACCGCCTCCAGCCGCAGGCTCAAGTCCTGGCCATGGCTGGTGGACTGGGGGGGCGACAGAGGTACCTGCGGCGAGGTCAGGCTGCCGTCCGGCTCGCGCTGAAAACGCAGCCGGATTCCTGGCGAGGGAAAGTTCTGGAGGGCAGTCGAGATGGGAGAGCCTCCGTGAGGCGGTGTCTGGTAGGCGCTGGCCGGGCGAGCGCTTTCCTCGACGATGAGAGCCGTGAGCGCGGAGTCCATGCGCCAAAGGGCGAGTCTGACTCGTTCTTCGAGTTGGGCCTGCCGGAGCATGGCCGACTGCTTCTGTTCGAAATGCAGCAGGGTGACGGTCATCCAGCCCAACGCGCCGAGCAGGACGGCGAAACAGGCGGCAAAGGCGAACCAGCGGTACCAAGGACGATTCATCGATCAGGCGGGTGTGGCAAAGACATATCCTTTGCCACGCACAGTGAGGAGCACCTTGGGTGATTCGGCATCATCGCGGAGTTTGGCTCGCAGGTTGGCGATATGCACATCGATGGTCCGCGTCTCGCGGCCTCGTAGGTCTAAACGCCAAACGCGGGTGAGGATTTCCTCGCGCGAAACGGCTCGTCCCCGATGCGAGGCGAGGTACCCGAGCAAGGCGACCTCGCGCTCGGAGAGTTCATGGCGGGTACCATCGTCAAATCGCACTTCGCAGCGCGCGAGATCAGCCACGCCGTCGGCTAGTGCGATGCGCTGCACCGTGTCGGGGCGTTCGGGTGATCGACGGAGAACCGCCTCCACCCGGGCCAAGAGTTCCCGAACGCTGAATGGCTTGACGACATAGTCGTCGCCGCCCAGACGCAGTCCCTGCACACGGTCAGCCTCCTCACCTCGGGCCGTCAGGATGATTACTGGAAGGGTTGGGCGCGCCTCGCGCACGGCCTTGAGGATGTCGAAACCCGACGGGCCGGGGAGCATGAGATCGAGCAATACCAAGTCCACCGTGGCGTGGAGGGCACTCGCGAGGCCGTCTTGGCCAGTGGCGGCCGCCAGTACCTCGTACCCGGCAAAGGTCAGGGCGTCAGTAACCCCACGCCGAATGGCGTCGTCGTCCTCAATCACCAAGACCCGTTTTGTTGCCATGGTTCAGTTCCAGAAATAGTGCCATCCATAACCGAGATCAACCGATTCGCTAGGAGCGAGCTTGATTTTCCAGGTGATGCGACCCACACCGTTGATATGGTGTGACCACGAGGGCCAGTTGTGCGAGCGCCACCACCCGCCAAGCCCATCCTCAGTGGCCCCATTCTCGCCTTCGAAGACGTTGCTCATTTCCACCACGCCATCGTGGTCGGCGGTGTCAATATGGCCGAGGGCGTGGCGGATGACTTCCACTTCGACCTGGGCTGATTTATGGTTGGTGAGGGTGATACGGCCCTCGAGATCGACGCGCATGAATGAGCTATTGCTAAACGACAAGGCATTGGGCGTGCGGTTGGTTTCGCGATCGGTCTTTTTGACAGTGATGTCGAGGGCGGAGGTGATGGTGACATCGGCGGCGGCGTTGGGGGCGGCGTAGCTCATGAGCCCTTGGGCAAGGACGCGGCCGTCACGCAAAACGAGGGCGGGTGCGGTGGTGAATGGAACCTGACTGTTATTCTTGAGCCGCGCTTTATGGGTGACCTTTGGAGCGAGGAAAAGCCGAGCCATTTCGTCTTGCGACTGGTTGCCAAGCTGGCGGCGCATGTCGCCCGACGGTGTGAACGGGAGCTGCAGAGTGTACACATCCTCGTAGGGTACGGTGATATCGAGAAGCGGCAGCACGAGGCGCTCGCCGGTTTTGAGCGACACCTTGGGTACGGTGAAGACATAGAGGTCCTCCTGTTTTTCTCCCTCTGACGGGTCGCCGGCCGGGTTGGGTGCGGCGGCGGCCGAGCCCTGAGAAAAATCTCCGGCGCGCGCGACCTGTTGAGTCATGATGGAGTTGCTGAAGTTGTTGGCCAAATGACTGGCGAGGCCGCGGGAGGGGTGGCTCTGAAAGAACTGGGATAACTGGGCGGCCGTTTGTTGCAGGGCTATCGGATCGACGATGTCTTTGAAATGGAACGTTGGCACACCGATGACGAGTTGCAGAGTCGTCTCATCGAGATCGGTGAGTTCGTTGAGTACGGTCGCCTGCAAGCTGATGCGGGCCATGCCCTTACCGTCGAGGTCAATCTTGTAACTCGGGATCCAACGGATTCCTTTTTGCAGGTACATGAGGCCGACGTGGGCCGACGGTTTCGGTGTCTGACCGTTCCAGTCGAGTTGCAGTGTGAGTGCGTTCTGGAGTTCCGGCTGTCCGGTCTTCGAGTGGGGAGGGTCGCGGAAGACGAGGTCTCGAATGCGCTCTAACGGCATGACCTTGATGCCTTCTGGGGTTTTGAGCATGACGAGTGAACTTTTGGCGACCGCAGGTTCGGGGGCTTCTGAGACATTCGTGACGGCAGGTTCATCTGGTGGCCGCACGGGTTGGCCGATGAGAGTGGCCGGGTATTTGGTGCCATCTGTTTCTGTAACCTCGACTTCGGCGCCTGGGTTGCCGGCAATCATTTCGCTGAGTGTCAGCGCTGTGCGCTCGACCACGCGGCGCCGCGATCCGGCGACCACTCTCGACACTTTGGTCGTCTCATCCGTCGAATAGGCCCAGAAAGTTCCGATGACCGGAGCGGGCAGGGCATCGAGGACCACGCTGCCGGATTCGTTCGTTGGCAGGGCGCCCTCGTGCACGACAAACGCATGACCATCTTTGAAGACGGTCACTTCTTTCACCGGGAGTCTAGAGAGAGAGTTGGGGCCGGTGGCGTCAGGCGTCGCTTCCAAGACGGAAGAGAAGGCGCTCAGGGCCACCGCGCCCAGCGGAATCAGGAAACGAGTGAGTTTCATAAGCCTGCATTCTAGCGGAGATCACGCGCGCCGTCTGTAAGGTGCGTGTAAAAACGCCTTCTCGGTTCGGCGAAAATGTCCGAAGCCTGGTGGCGAATGAAGCGACGGTGGAGGCGGATTGAGCCATTTCGGTACCCGCTTCTGACTTATCAGGGATCCAGCGGTGGCAGGCGGGAGAGGTCGACCGGCTCGACCAGCTTTTGACTGGCTGGGCTTTTTTCGAAGGGAACCTCGGCTATGGCTTCTCGGCCGACCCGCCACTGGCTCGGTGGCAGCAGGGTGCGCTCGATGGCTTGTCGGATTCTGACTGGATGAGAGAGGGCGGAGATGGCTTGCCAGCGGCCCTTGGGTTCATTTCCGAGGATGACGACGCCGGTGTGTTGTGAGCGGTCGGCGTCGACGGCTGGGTCTAGTTCGTAGGCGCCGAGCTTGCGACGTAGCAGTTCGATGTCGGCTTTCTGGCCGGTGAGAAAAAACCATCCTGGTCCCACATCGTTATCTCGGGCAAACTCATTGAGTGTCTCGGGAGTATCTTCTTCGGCATCGAGAGAGAACGAAAGAAATGTGACGTCCCGCCCCATGCGGTCGCCGAGGGATTTTTGCACTTTGGCGAGGTTCGCGGTGGACGGCACGCAGACGCCGCTACACTTGGTGTACATGAAATTAATAGTAACGACCCGTCCCTTCACAAGGTCGTCGTAGAAGTGGACTTTGCGTCCGTCTTGGGTGGTGAGGGGGATATTGGGGAGATGTTGCTCCCGGATGGTGGCGGCGCGGTCGGGGTGACGGGGAGCGTTGGCGAGTGTTTCGGGCGTGGCCGCGGTGACCGGCGTGGCTGCGGTGGGGCATGATGACATTCCGAGCCCGAGAAGGCTGGTCAGACGGGCCCATGTGAGAGGGGATTTCATCAGAGTACCTCGAACTGGCCCATCATGCGCATGTCTTCATGCTCGGTGGTGTGGCAGTGAAACGCGTAGCGGCCGGGTTGCTCGCTGAAGTCGTAGTCGAATTTGATGAGTACGCTCGCGTTGGGGTAGGGCCCGCCGACATTGATGATGTCTTTGCGTCCGCGCTCGAGCAAGGGTGGACGAGCGCCGTCGCGGCCGAGGATGAACATCTCGAAGTTATGAAGGTGCACGGGGTGGGTCCAGCCACCGCCTGACTCAAAGTGCCAGATTTCAGATGTGCCCCGCCGGGGATCAGCCTGAATGCGGTTTTCATCAAAAAGTTCCCCATTGATGACCCAGGCCCCGTTGGAACGCCCAAACTTGAACGTCCGCTGAATCTTTACCTGGTGGAGAAGCTCGCGGGGGCCTTCCGTGATGGGCAGGAGTACGTCGGGGACTCGGCTGAAGTCTGGGGCATCGCGGTTGACTTGAAACTCCATGAGCGGGACCCCGGGCGACACCAGATCGCCTGGCTTGCGGCCGTCCGTCTGCTCGAGGCGGTTCACCAGCTGAATTTTCTGACCCAGGGTGGTTCCGCGGAAATCGACGATCACCTCGACGCGCTCGCCGGGGCCGATGGGGAAGCTGGAGACGGCGATCGGCCGCTCTAAGAGATTGGAGTCGGTGCCAATCACGGTAAAAGGCCGTCCGTTGCTGAGGACCAGATTGTAAAAACGGGCGTTGGAGCCGTTCAGGATCCGGAAGCGGTACTTGCGCCGGGCCACTCGCAGAAAGGGCTGGATCAGTCCGTTGACGAGAAATTTGTTCCCTAGGAAGCCGTTGTGGTCGAAGCTGTCGTAATAAAGAAAACCATTGGCGTCGAACAATCTGTCCTGCAGGACAAGCGGGACATCAAACTCTCCGCTGGGCAGACCCAAGGCTGGAGCGGGATCAAGTTCCGAGCCGGTATCGAGCGGGTTAAAGTTGAGATAGCAACCGGACAGCCCCCGGTAGACGTTCTGCGAGGTGACGTCGATGGCATGGTCGTGATACCAAGTGGTCGAGTGCTCGTTTTGCAACAGACCGGCGGCAGGGGAGTTGGGGTAATAATAGTCCCGCGACTGGCCGGGACAAAACGTATCCAGCGGATAGCCGTCATCTTGGGGCGCCTGATGGCCGCCATGTCGGTGAACGGCGAGCGTCGGCACGCCAATGCCCACGGCATCGTCTTCCGGCAGTTGGTTGACGAAGCGAATCAGTTGTGGCGTTCCGCTGCGGGCCACAAACGTCGGTCCCGGCACCTGCCCACCGTAACCCCAGAGCACATTGGCGGGCAGAGCGGGATGAAAGAGATGACTCACGGGAGCGACCTGAATGAGGTGAAACTCAGTGTTGGGCGGTACCTCGCGCGGCCCGCTCACGTGGAAGGCCTGACTGTGATCCTCATTGATGCAGTCGCCCGGATCCTCCATGGTCGGAAAGGGCGTCACTGGCTGGGACACGGGCGCGAGACCGCGTCCAGGCAGAAGCTCCATCAAAAAAGGAGTCGTGACCGGGGCCCTCGACAAACTCCCGCTGCGCGACGCCCGCACCCACGCCGGACGCAAACCAAACATCGCGGTTCCTCCGCCCACAATGCCCCATTTCACCAACTCCCGCCGAGTGAACTTCCTGTGAGGGGAAACCCGCTTTTTGGGCGATCCGTGATTCAAATTTTTCATAACAAAATCGATAAATAGCCAAAAAGTGTACGATTAGACAGGGGTGCGACGGCGGGCCTTAAATCATATTTTATATAAAATCAATGTTTTTGGTTTATTTCGTATTTATTAATAATTTAGTGAAAGGGGGATAAGTCGGAAAAACCACGGTGTACTGAAGAAAAGATTTTGAGAAATAATTGTAACGGGACCCTCGGTTGGTACGTCTTTGAGAGTGATGACCGGATCCTCCCGCCGGTTTTCATTTCAGCCCACTGTCTGCACACACACACACACTAACTGCACGTCGCATCTCTCCGGAGCACACACCCGGAGCACCCCCACACCCAACCACCGCACATTGACATGAAACTTCACCGATCCATTTATATCACGGCCCTGTTGGCGACCGCGATGGCGGCGACCGTTCACGGGCAGGAGGCGAAGCCGCCGCGTCAGGCTTTTGGCACGGGTGAGCTGCCCGAGTTCTTGAAGCCGTATGATCTCGATAACGACGGCAAGCTTTCCGTTGAGGAGCGTCAGGCCTTTGAGCAGGCGGTGCGCGAAGCCGGTCCGCTCAAGCGCCCGGATCGGAAAAACCCATGGGACACGAACGAGGACGGCAAACTTTCCGAGGAAGAGAAAGAAGCGGCCCGGGCCGCGGTGGCTCAGAAAGTGGGAGACATCCGGAGCAAGCGTTTTGCTGAACTGGATGCCGACAAAGATGGATTGTTGACGGTGGCTGAGCTGGGAGCCATTCCGGCCATCAATGCGGAGCGCATCACCCGCATGGTGGAACATCTTGATGATGACAAAGATGGGAAAATTAGTCTGGCGGAATTTAATGCGGCTTTGAAGCCGCTGCCACCGATCATCCCCCCCTTGCCTAAATTGCAGATTTTCGGTGGCGAACGCCTCCGGGTGGAACCGATCTTGGCCACTTTTGATACGGACAAGAATGGATGGCTCTCGTTCGTCGAACTGGCCGGCATCATCACCACCTTGGACACCAGTAAGAACGGCATGGTGAGCTACGACGAATGGAAAGCGTTTGTCCTCGCTCATCCTGAAATCTTGCCCCCGGGCCGTGGTCATGACCCGCGCGGTGGGGAAGGGCCAGAAGGACCCGAAGGACCCGAAGGGCCAGAAGGGCCAGAAGGACCAGAAGGGCCAGAAGGGCCTGAAGGGCCGAAAGGCCCAGGGCGGCCGGGTGGCCGCTAGGCGGACGACACTTTTTGACGAGCCAGTGGATGCCGGGCCTGCGAGTGCGTGGGTCCGGCTTTCTGGCGAATATGTTCCTTGTCATGATCGGTCCCGCCGCGATTCTTACTGAATGAGTGGAGCCGTGCATTTTGACCACCTCTTGATTGGAGTGAGGCGCTTTGCGGCGGCGTTGGGCTGGGCGGTCGTCTGGGCTGGGTTTTGGGCGGGGGTGGCGGCGGCCACCGAGCATTATGCCACTGGGTTTACTTCTTTTTCGACTGGTAACGATGCGTTGGTGGGGACGGACGGCTGGACCGGGTCGCATGCGGGGCTTGGATTGCATGCGGTCTTGGCGGAGAACCAGCATGGGGTAGCGGGCATTGGTCAGGCGGCGGCCTTGGGTGGGTTGGCGGCGGTGGTGCCGAGCACGAGCCGATCGGTTTTTGTGCGGCGGCCGGTGGTTGTTGATCCGGTTGGGCTGGGCGAAGAAGTGATGGGTTTCGGCGTTGTTTTTGGGATCAAAGATTCCACGGCGGCGGGCGGGTTTCGACGGGATACCTTTGAGTTTCTTGTTTATAATACGAACAATCAGCTATTGGGCGGGGTGCAGTTTGACAATGCCACGTTGAATACGGTGACGGGCCAGCCGCAGCGTTTGATTTTCCGGCTGGTCTGGACGGGATCGGCGTTTGAGTATCAGCATACCGGCTATAGTTTCCTGCCGGAAACGCTTGAGGCTCTGGCGTATCGAATCAATTTTAGGACGAATCGCTGGACGGTATCGCTGGGCGGCATTCCGATCATTGATAACCTGCCGTTTTACAGCGGACCTTCGGCGGCGACGTTAGGTTCGGTGGTGGCATTGATGCGCGTCTCGAACGTGCAGGCGGCGACCGGCAACATTCATCCGGGCGACAACTACCTGCTTTTTGATGATTATTTGATTGCGACCGAAGGGCTGAGCGATCAGTTGGCGATCGGGCGGACGGCGCAAAATGCTCCGCAGTTGACGTGGATCGGGGAGGCGGGCTATCGGTATCAGGTGGCGTATTCGGCGGATGGACGGACGTGGCGCACGGATTTGGCCGGTTCCGGGCCGATGGCTGGGGTGACCGGGGGCATGGCCTTTGTCGATCCGACGCGATTGTTACCTTCGGCCCGGTGGTACCGGCTGCAGCGCACCTTTCCATGACCCGTGAAAGCATGGACTGCTCATCGCCTCGGGAGGCTGCGGCCCCGGACCCGTCCGCACCGGGCCGGCCAGACGAGGGAGCGGCGGGTATCGACTGGGATCCACTGCTGCAGCGGGCTCGGGACGGCGAGCGGGGGGCGGCTCAGCGACTGGTGGAATTGCTTTACCCGCAGCTTTTTAGTATCATTCAAAATCATCTTCCCCGGGGGGCTGACCCCCGCGATCTTTTGCAGGAGGTCTTCATGAAGATGTTTGCAAAACTCGCCAGTTACCGCGCCGAGCAGCCGTTTCCTCACTGGGTGGCCCGCATCGCGCTGCATACGTGTCACGATCAGTTGCGCCGGCAGCGGGCGCGCCCTGAACTCCGATTTTCCGATCTCTCGACAGCTGACCTCGATGAGCTGGGCGCCGTCATAGCCGCTGACCGTGCCATCGATCCCGGTCCCGGCCGCGACGGGATCGCTCTCGTGCAGAAATTGTTGGAGACATTGAAGCCGCACGAACGCATCATTCTGCAACTGATGGACCTAGAACAAAAATCCGTGCGCGAGGCGTGTCTCCTGACCGGATGGGGAGAGAGCAAAATCAAGGTGACGGCCATGCGGGCACGTCGTAAACTCAACACTCAGCTCAAACGACTCGAAGGAGAGATCCCATGAATGACCGGAATCCACTGACTTGGGAAAATCTGACCGCGCGCGTCCGCGCGGTCCCGACCCCCGCCGCTCCGGAAGCCCCGTTCGGATATGCCACCGGCTTGGTGGCTCGCTGGCAGGATCAGTCTCGCCCGTCGCTCCTTGGTTCAGCGTCCCGCTGGACGTTTCGCGCGGCCATGGGAGCGCTGGCCACCGCTTGCCTGCTTGCCATCGTGCTGCCGCGACGGCCTGAGCCCGCCGCCGCTGGCATCTTGCTTCATCCTCCCGCTCCCGTCGCCCTGAATCCTACCTTCTGGCCTGGATCATGAAAAGCCCGCTGCTTCGTCACTCTGCGCTGCTCCTGCTCAGTGTGCTCATCCTGTTTGGATCGGGCCTTTGGGTCGGCCGTTTGACCGCCCCCCGTCCCGCGGTCGTCAGCCGCCCTCTGATGGAGGCAGGTCCAGAACAATGGGCGCTCGAGGCCCGCCGCCGGTTGACCGCCGAACTTTCCCTGACTCCCGCCCAACAGGAACGCCTAGCCAGCGAATTGGCCGCCACGGGCACGGCCCTCTTCGATGACCAAGAACGCGGCTTATTCCAAATGCATTTGCGCCTGCTGAAGCTTCACGACACTATGACCAGCATGGCCGAATGGCAGCCGGCGCAGCTCAAACAGTTGAAAAAAAGTCGCGCGCAATTAAGAGACTTGATAATTTCGAGATTTCCTGCAATGATTAAAAACGAAGCGGTATTGGCTGGGGAGCCGCACGAACGCCCATGAGCATGAGATCATTTGTATGGATGTCCGCCGTTGGGGTCGGGGTTTTAGGCCTCGTGGGTCTCGGGTCTTTGGTATGGCGTGAGGTCGTGGAAAGGGAAAGAAATGGCATTCGGTCTGAGGTTGTTTCGGTTGTGCGCGTGCGCCCGGTGGGGACTGATCTGGAACCGGCTGGAGAGTCGACGAGGCCTCTGTTGGCTCGCGACGGACAGGCGGTCACCCTGCGGTCGGATCTGGGCAGTAAGTCGACCGATTGGACGGACGATGAGGCAAAAGCAGGGATCCTGGCAGGGGCGGGGGCGCTGGCGGGGCAGGCGGCTGAGAAAGCTGAGACGGCTGAATGGACTGCGCAGGCGGCTCGGGTCGAATTGGAAGCGACCCATGAGTTGGAGCGGTTGGTGGCGCTGTTGGACCTGACTGGTCCGCAGCAGGATCATGTTTTTGACTATCTAGCCCGGCGTTCTTCGTCGTGGCTTCCGGGGATGCGGACGGGTGGGGGCGAGGCGTCCACTGGTGGTGACGGCGGCTCTCCGTTTCAGCCGTCGCGGTCGGCGACGGGGGAGGAATCCGTGGCCTCGAGTGTGGCTGATTTTCTGACGGCCGATCAGGAGCAGGTTTTGGTGGAGGATGAAATGGACCGGCAGGCTTGGTGGCAGGAAATTTTGCCCCAGCTGCTTCCGCCGGAGGTCGCCGCACCGGTGAGCGCCGGGACCGACGAACCGACCACCCCTCCGGTGGTCGCCCCCAAGAGTTTTGAAGGGGAGACGACCTTGTTGGGGGACTGATGGACGCAGGGACTTATCTTACGGTCGTGGGGCGTAGGCGGTGAGGCGGGCCCAGCGATCGCGGAAGGTGGGTGATTCTTTCATGAGAACCTCACCGGCGAATCGGGCGTATTCGTCCATGCCAGCGAGTTTGGCAAAAGCGATGACCCCTTCGCGGCGGCGGTAGTAGCCATCGGAGTCGACACAGCGATCGATAAACCCTTCGGCCAGCGAGACGACGAAGGCGGGGGTGGTCGATGTGAGGTCGAGGGTGGTCTCGATGGTGCCGGCCTGCACGAGCCATTTATTGCGGGAGGCGCGGGTAATGGCGGCGCCGGCCACGGGGGGCAGTGGAGGGCGTCGTTCCAAGGTGCCGGCGAAGCTGTAGGTATTCAGGTCTTCGGCGAGGAAGCGCAGAAAGTCTTCGGCTGACTGCCAGAGGAAGACGTGATCGGCGACTCGTTCCTGAGCGGACGGGGTGCTGGGGCTGAGGCGTCGGAGGATTTCCAAGCCGCGGGCAAAAGCATATTCTGGCCGCAGCGGGTCGATTTCGTCGAGCGTGCGTTCGAGGGTGGTGGCTTCTTCGCGGGCTTGTTGGGTGGTGGTGGCGCTGAGCATTTCCTCTTGATCGCGTTGGCGTCGCGCGAGGCGATGGCGGAGTTGATCGGCATGGGCCTCCATTTGCGGGCGCAGCGGTCCGCCGGGGACTTGCATGGCGGCGAGCATGACCTGGGTGGCGGCGATGGCGGCCTCATGGGTGGCGAGGTCGGCGTCTTCGTCGACGACGGGCAATTTGCGGAGGGCGTCGAAGTCAGCGAGGTAGGGGGCGGCGAGGCGGCGGTATTCTTCGATCCATTCTTGCCCGGGTGGGGGTGCCGTATTGGAGAAGCGGCGCAGCAAGGATTCGGCGCGGGCGGGCTGGCCATCAAGCCAGGCGCGCAGGCCGAGCGGGAGCAATCCGAGGCTGCGGAGGCTGGGGCCGGAAAACTGGTTGATTTCGGTTTCCGCGACCCGGCCATCGCGTCCTAGGACGGTACCCAGGTCGGCGAAAAACTGGGTGAGTTCCGCATCTCCGAGTGGCTCGGAAGTGAGGGTGACATCGGCCAGTTTGATGAAAGCGCGGCGTGCGGGCTCGGCTTCGTTCATGAGCAAGGCACAAAGCCCGGTATGGACGAGGGCCCAGTTGAGGGTCGGTTGGCGGGTGGTGGGGGATTGAGCGAGGGCTTCGAAGACTGTGCGCGCCCGCGGCACGAGGCCGACGCTCAGGTTTTCGCGGGCTTGGAGGTAGCGGGCGGTGGCGGACTCGGTGGGATGGCCGGTGCTGCGGTCGACAGACACGGCTGTACCGGCGTCTGGTCCGGGGACGGGCGGGCGCGAAGCGAGGATGAGAGCGATGGCGGCCACCAGTCCGGCGGCCATGGCTAGAGCCAGTCCACCATGAGAAGCAGTCAGTCGGCGCCATCTGGGCTGGTTGGCTGCGGCGGCCCGTGTGCGCAGCGAATGGCTCGCGAATTCAAAGTGTTCCAGCAGCTCATCGTAGCTGCGGTACCGATGTTCCGGTTTGCGGGAGAGCAGCCGGTCGATGATGGCGCAGGTTTCATCCGACAAGTTGGGGGCGGCCGGTCGGAGGTGAACGGGAAACCCCTTGATGCGTTTCAGTTCTTCGATGCTGTTGGTATCTTTGGCGTACGGTGGTTTGCCTGCGAGGGCGTGGAAAAGCGCGGCGCCCAGCGAGTACATGTCGCCGCGGTACGTGTCCGGATCGCCATTGAGTTTTTCCGGTGGCACATAAAACGGGGTGGCCCAGAGTTCCTCGGAATCGTCCAAGTCGCCCTGAATCAAAGCCAAGCCGAAATCCACGATTTTGGCGGTTCCGTCGCTGGCAAAGAGAATATTGCCGGGTTTGATGTCGCGGTGAATGAGGCCGGCGCGTTGAGCAACACGAAGACCCTGAACGATTTCGGCAGCGAGTTGCAGCATGTCTGCTTCCGGCTGAGCCTTGGATTCGCGGATGCGATCGTCGAGGCTGCCGCCGGGCACTAATTCCATGGCAATGTAAAAATGGCCCTGATCCCTGCCCACAGAATACACCTTGACGATGTGAGGGTGGCTGAAACTGGCGGTCAGTCGAGCCTCGCGTTCAAATTGAGCGAGCCGGGTCGCTTCCTGCGAGCATTCACGATTGAGGATTTTTAAAGCGACCCGCCGGCCCAGCGAGACGTCCTCCGCTTCAAAAACGCGGCTCATGCCGCCAACGCCTACCTCGCGCAAAATCGTAAAATGATCGAATTGCGTGCGCACGCGCCAAGCCATGCCGCATTTTGGACAGGCCATTCGGCTAAATGGCTCCGCCCCTGAAACATCGAGCCGGTGGCCGCAGGATGTACAGTCGCTGAAAAAAGGCGTGGAGGGCGGATCACTCACAACAACATCATAGCTCCGGGCTGGTATCGTGCAAACCCGCGACTGGTCGCGACAACGGTGCGGCTGGCAGTGGTTTACCCAGTGGCGATAGCTGGAGATCGCGAACGACGCGGACCGCGGTGATCCGGGCGAAGGCTGGCTGGGTGGTGTTAAAGTGACTGGCCACGGCCTCGCCTTCGGCCTGCTGCAGGCATTCGAGCACAAGTCGGTGTTGATCGCGCGGATCTTCTTCGCACCGGAGGCGGACCCGGCCGGTCAGGCCGGTGGCGAGGGCGGCATCGGCGAGCTGGTCATCAAGCAGCGAGAGGTCGATCAATTCGCCGAGTCGTTTCACGATGCGGTCGGCGCGTCCGAGGAAAGTGAGAGTTCTCTCGTCGAGGTGGGCACGATCGGACGTGTGCAGTGCGGAAACCGGGTGCCAGAGCGGCTGCTCAGTGAGTGAGCTGATGGTGCCGAGGCGGGTCGGGAGGGCGGGGCCGTGGAGGACGAGCCGTCCTTGGGCATCCGTCTGCGCGGTCCAGTGTGAGAGTAGGGTGAGGCGAGATCCGTCGGGTTCGTCTGCGGCTTGAATGGCGACGGTAGAGGCGGCTTCGGTCAGGCCGTAACTGGCGCGCACCGGCCATCCGAGGGCCGTGGCGGCTGCTTGCAGGGACGGCCGCAACGAGCCGCCACCGACGAGGACGCTGCGCATCGAGGGCGGGCAGGTCAGTGCGGCGTGGACCAGATCGAACACCTGCGTGGGGACCAGAGAGACCCGGGTCACAGCCTGATCAGCGCACAGTCGGTAGAAATCCCTCGGATCCCAGCGGCCGTCCATGGTCACAAGCCGCGCGCTAGCCGCCCATGCTCTCGCCTCGACCCCGAATCCGCCGACATGAAACCGCGGTAGAACCCGTAGCCACGTGTCATCCGCCGTCACACCTAAAAACGCGTTCACCGCGCGGGCGGAAAGAGTCAGAGCCGCTCGCGTAAACCCCGCACAGGTGGGGTGCCCTGAACTGCCGGAGGTGAAAAAATAAATCAGTCCCTCATCCGTCTCGCCGCCGTCGGCGCCGTTGGCGACTGGAGCCAAGTCGAGAGCCGACCGCAGGGCAGCGGCCGCCGAGGTGGTGGTCGCATCGCGTGGGTTGTACAGCACGACCGATTCCCGGCTTTCCCAGAAGCGGCTCTGGCCGGGGTCTAAAACAGGCGCTGCCACGGTAGAGTCTCGAGCAGGTCATCAAATCCAAACCCGGTACCGCCTGGAAAAACCAGCCGGTTTTCAGCATCGCAGTGCATGCGTTCGATGAATGGATCCGGTTCATACAGCACGTGGGACGCAAGTCCGCATATTTCGGTCGCGGCTGGATGGGCGTTGTAATAAGCGGCGGCTTCGCGGGCGGCAAAGAGTTGGCCGATGGGATGGTCCATCGAGCTGGTGATGACGGTCCGATGCCGTCGTTTCTGCATGGTGTGCAGGGCGGGTTTGATGATTTCGACTTGGGCTGGCACTGGCACCCGGTCGCTGGCCAGAGCGAATGGGGCCGCGCGCTGCGCTTTTTCCCAGATATAAAAAGGCGCATCGAACGGGTCTTCGACAAAATCAATGCGAGCGGCGGTGGCGTCATCGAGCTGCCGCAGGAATTCGCGAAAACTTTCTGGCGTGAGACAGGCGTTAAAGTCGAGGCGCAGCTGGGAAGCGGCGAAGTTTTTCAGGCGGGCGGCTTCCGCGGCCACGTTCGGTCCGCATTTGACTTTGACGACGCCGGGGTCGTTTTCGCCGTAGCGGTGACTCGGGGGGATGGTGAAGTCGACGAACTCGCTTCGTCCGAGGCTACGCGCGGCGGCATCCAATTTACAGCAGATGCGCAGGCGTTCGATCATGCCGGTAAAACCGCCTTTGGCGAGAATGGAGAGTTGGCGGTCGAGCGGCAGGTCGCCGAGTTCGGGCCATGGGTGGAGGCAGCCGTGGCCTTGGCCGATTTTGACGAGAGCGCCTTCGTATTCCCGGCGCGGGGTGACGGCATTCAGTGGGTGTTTGGAGCGCAGCGTGTAACGATGGATGAAGATCGGTTCGTGAAGGTGCAGCATGGGCAAAGTGGGGGTCGGGGCTCGGGGCGGGGGATGGAGCTGGAGAGTGGAAGCGGAGGTTATTTCCAGTAGCGATCCGCGAGCGAACCGAAGGTGAAGAGGAGTGCGAATAAAATCAACTGGGCTCCGGCGAAGGCCAGAATGCGATTGTAGCGCGCTGATGGAGGGGTGCGCAGGACCGGGCTGACGACTGCGAGTAGGGCAAAAATCACGCCGGGGGCGATCCAATAAGTGACGTTGGAACCGAGGTAGTTCCAGCAGAGTGCGCCGATGATCCATGGAGCATAACACAGCCACATGATCTCGCGTTTGGCCCAGGTGACCCCAAAGCGCACCGCCAGCGTGCGCTTGCCGGTGCCGGCATCCTCATCGCGATCGCGTAAGTTGTTGATGGCAATTAAGACCGTCGATAAACACCCGACCTGAAAACCGAGCAGCAAGGACTCAGGCCAGAACCACTGACCTGTGTTCACAAAAACGGTTCCAGCCACCGCCACTAGCCCGAAAAAGAGCAGCACAAAGAGCTCGCCTAATCCGCGGTAGGCGAGCGGAACCGGGCCACCCGTGTAGCCCCACGCAAAATAAAGCGATGGTAGGCCGATGGCGAGCATCGGCCAGCCCCGGGCCTGAATGAGCGGAAGGGCGATCGCGCAGGCCAGCGCCAGCATGACGACGCCCATGATGACCACCCGGCGCGGCGTGAGCAAACCGCTGGCCGTCACCCGGACCGGCCCTAAACGCGCTGTCGTATCAGCCCCTTTCTTGAAATCGAGTGCATCATTAAAAAAGTTGGTGGCCACTTGGATGAGTATGGCGCTGAGTAAGGCGCACAGTGTCAACACGGGCGACCATGTCCCGGTCAGGTTCCAAGCCAGCATCGACCCCGCCCAGACCGGAACGATGGCCGCGGGCAGCGTCTTGGGACGGGACGCCAGAAACCAAGGACGAAGGGAGTCCGGTCGATTTTCCCGGTCCGGTCGCGCACAACAACGAAACACCATACCAAAAGCTGGCGGGTAAAATCGACCGAGGCAAGCAGGAACGGGCGGCGGCGGCCCGGCGGATCTGGCTCTGGGGTCCTGGAGGGCGGTCGCGGCCTGGCGGAAGGTTGGTGGTTTTAAAAAAATTGAACAAAACTTAATGAAATCTATCGTATAACTAGAATATCGAACTTATGACCACCCACGATACCTCTGACCATTCCGCCTTTTTGCGCCGAGATTTTCTGAAAGTGACCGGAGGGGTCGGGGCTTTGATGGCGGCGCAGGGGGTGGTTCATCTTGGGCCGGTCCGGGCCGAATCGCCCCCGGTCAACCGCAATGTGATCATCTTTATCACGGATCAGGAGCAGGCATTGCAGTGGTTTCCGGAAGGCTGGGCGGAGGCCAATCTCCCGTGTTTGACCCGGCTGAGGTCGAAGGGCGTGAGTTTTGAGCGGGCGTATACGAATACGGCTATGTGCACTCCGGCGCGCAACACTCTGTTCACTGGGCTGTATCCAGCGCAGCACTTGGGATTTGACACGCTGACCGAGGGGTTTGTCCAGTCAGAAGCTGAGTTGCAGCTCAACCCGACCCTGCCGCATTTGGGGGCGGTAATGACGAATGCGGGATATGAAGTGGCATTTATTGGAAAGTATCACCTGAGCAAGGGGATCGACCGCGTCGACGGCGTGCATGTATGGGATGATATCGAGCGCTATGAATTCAAGCGGTGGAGTCCGCCGGATGCTGGGCGCAACACGGCCTTGAGTGATTATGGTGGTGGGTTTGCCGACCATGACACGCGTTTTGTCGGCGATGCGCTTGCCTATTTGGAGGAAAAAGTCAACGCTCCTGGGGGAAAGCCGTTCTGTCTGGTGATGGCGCTGGTCAATCCTCACGATGTGCTGGGTTACCCGAACTCGCTGGAAGCCGGTGGATACACCAATAATTACGGCGGCGTCGCCGACTGGCTGGCTCCAACCACCCCGCCGATTGGACTGCCCCCCACCGTGACCGAAGACTTAGCCAAAAACTTCAAGCCGACGGCACATCTGCAGTTTCTCGTCAAATCTGCTGGTTTGGGGACACTCGAAACCCCGGAAAAGAAAAATAATTACCTTAATTTCTACGGTAACCTGCTGAAGTTAGTCGATAGCCAGTACGCTAAAATCCTTGATTTCCTCGAGGGTTCGGCGGCGGGCCGTTACTTGTTAGAACACACATGGATTGTCCGGACCACCGATCATGGCGAGCATGGCATGGCGCACGGCGGACTGCGTCAAAAATCATTTACCGTCTACGAAGAGGCGCTGCGCGTGCCGCTGGTCTGGTCTAATCCCATCGAGTTCCCAACCGGCAAAGTCTGCGAAGAACTCGTATCGCACGTCGATTTCCTGCCCACGCTGTGTTCAGTGCTCGGCATTGACACGAAGGCGTATGGTATGATGGGCACGGATTATAGCGCCTTGATCAGGAATCCGGCCGGTCCACCGGTGCAGGAGCGCATTCTGTTTACGTATGACGACATTTGGGCCGGTCAGAATGCCAGCGGAAATCCGCAGGGCATTGTGAATCCTCCTAATCGCATTCAGGCCATTCGTGAGAAGGACTTTGTCTATGCCTACTACTTTGATGGCGACGGCGTGGAGGCTCCGCAGAGTGAGTTCTATGATCTGCGGACCCGTTTGCAGGGCGGTACGGATTTCGATCCTCTTACGGGTCAGCCAGTTCAGCTGATCAACTTGTCCAGTTGGGCCGAGGACGCGCGGGTCGCCGCTGGTCAAGCCGCTTTGATTACGCCGGCGTTGCGGGCCAAACGCACGGCCATGGAATCGACCCTCGTTGAGACGGTCAAAGTGAAGTTAGTGCCGCGGCCGGTGCAATCGGCGGTGCCTCCGGAAAACCTGCAGGTTGAACGCTTGATCTGGAAAGATACCGCGGGAGTCGATCACACGGATTTGCAGATCACATGGATTTCTCGAATCACCACTCAGTATCAGCTTCAGTATGCCGCGGATCTGAAAGCGGCTTGGACGAACGTGGGCGACCCTGTGCGCGGAAATAACGGACCGATGGTCCTGACCCAGGCCATGGTGTCCAGTGGAGGGTACTACCGGCTTTCGTGGAGCGCGGCCGTGCCGGATAGTCCGGTCCCCGTCCGCGAGTATAATTTTGCCAATGGTCTCGAAGACGCGGCCGGTAGTGGCGTGGCCGCCGAGTCGCTAGGCGGGACCGTCACCAATGGGAGTTACGTCTTCGGTCCGGCTCAGGGACTGCGCGTCCCACTCTCCGGTCTGGACCTCAGCGAATATTCGATCGAATTCGAAGTCACTATCAATAGTACCCAGTTCCCGTTTTGTAAATTGATCGACTTCTCGAACCTAGCCCAGGACTTTGGCTTGTATCGCGCCGACGACGGCCGGTTGTGGACGTTTCCCGACGGCCGGATCTTCAGTACGGCGCTGTTGCCACTCAATACACCCACCGTCGTGCGCCTCGCTCGGAACAAAAAGTCCAAGACGGTTGGCCTGTCCATCAATGGCGTACAACAATGGTCTCTGAACGATGTCGCCAGTCGCGCCGTCCCGCCCAGTGACGGAGTCCTCACGTTCTTTGTCGATGACGTCGTCACCAATTCCGTTGAGACCTGCGCCGGCAGCGTTTCTTATATTCGGATTTTGAATACATCGGCGCTTTAAGCCATTTCGTAGCTCATGCTTGGTTCACGTCGCCTCTCTGAACGATTTTTTTGGGATGCGAATCACCGGTTTCGTACTCGCCGACGAGGACGTCAGCGCTCCCGGGCCAAGTGTGGAAACCGGGGCCGGCGTACTCGGCTACAGCGGCGGCTTGGCCGCGTGCGTGGTTGTTTGGTATCCGCGGCTCGAGGGGCGTGGCGCGCGTGTCAGGGTGCTATTCAGACGTGAGCAATGCCGCGGATCTGGTCAGGTCGCGCTACTTTCGGGTTGCGTCCGGGGCTGCGACAGGCCACAAGACAGCAGACCCGATCGGGCCGTCGTTCTGGCGGCTGGAAGGGGTTATTTTTCCATCATCATTCCAACCGCAACCGCATCATCATCATGGCTGACCTCGACTGCAAATCCTCCGAAAAAACCAAAGAATTTTTCACCAGTGTCCCTCAAGAGACCCCCGGGTTTTTTCTCAAAGGATCGCACCAGTACGATTGGGGTCTGAAAAACCGCCTCAGTCGCGTTTTTAACCCGAAGGACGGCCGCACGTTGATGCTGGCTTTCGATCATGGATATTTCCAGGGGCCAACGACAGGCCTCGAGCGCGTGGACCAAACGATCCTTCCTCTCGAGCCGTATGTTGACTGTCTCATGCTCACCCGTGGCATTCAACGTTCCGTGGTGCCTGCCAGCACGCAAAAAGCGATCGCGCTGCGCGCCTCCGGCGGGACGAGCATGATCAGTCCGATGGAAGAATGGGAAGGGACGCTCAGCGACGGCCGCACCCTGAAACTCGGACGCCCCGGTTACGAGCCGCTTTCCAATGAAAGCCTCGCCTGCAGCATCGAGGAAGCCCTGCGCCTCAACGCCAGCGTCCTCGCCGTCCAAGTCTTCATCGGCGGTCAGTACGAACGCCAGACGTTGAAAAACTTGACCGATCTGATCGATCAGGCCAATCGCTACGGCATCGCCGTGATGGGCGTGACCGCCGTCGGTCGCAGCATGGCCCGGACCGCCCAATACTTCCGCCTCGCCACCCGCATCATGGCGGAATTGGGATGCCACCTCGTGAAATGTTACTACACGGAGACGGAATTTGATACCGTGACCAGCTGCTGCCCGGTGCCTATCGTCATCGCTGGCGGTAAAAAATTGCCGGAACTCGACGCCCTCAAAATGTCGTATAATGCGCTGGAACAAGGCGCCTCAGGTGTGGACATGGGACGGAATATCTTCCAAGCCGAAGACCCGATCGCGATGGTGCAGGCCG
>CAJBME010000268.1 GCA_903954065.1 uncultured bacterium | reverse complement strand
GTGATTTGAGGGATGTGGCCCGGGGGCCAATTGTGAAAACCGGGGCCAGCGTACCCGGCTACAGTGGCGGCTTGGCCGCCTGCGTGGTGGTTTCGTATTTGGATTTCTGTAGCCGTGGGTCGCTGACCCCGGTCGCGGCGCCGAACGTTTCTCCGAACGTCTTTTTTTGGAATGCGAATCACCGGTTTCGTATTCGCCGACGAGGACGTCAGCGCTCCCGGGCCAGTTGTGGAAACCGGGGCCAACGTTACCCGGCTACAGTGGCGGCTTGGCCGCCTGCGCCGTTGTTTTGTATCCGCGGCCCGAGGGAACTGGCGCGCGCGCCAATTTTTCCTCTTCTTCCGCCTGCATTTCTCTGAGCTTTATTTATTTGCAGTATTTTTGTGAAACCATCATCTCCGCTTTAAAGATTACAGCGTGACTTCGATGGCCTGACAGGCGGCTACGGCTTTGGCGCGGGCGGCCTCCACCGTCGTGTCCCGGGCCAGGGTGACCCCGAGTCGGCGCGATCCACTGACACCAGGTTTTCCAAAGAGGCGCAACTGGGTGTCTGGGGCGGCGAGGGCGGTCTCGAGATGGCTGAAGGTGACTTGGGTTGATTCACCTTCGACCAGCAGGGCGCAAGAGGCGGACGGGCCGAATTGGCGGATGGCGGGCACGGGCAGTCCGAGGATGGCTCGGGCGTGCAGGGCGAATTCGGACAAGTCTTGGGAGATGAGAGTGACGAGCCCGGTGTCGTGTGGGCGGGGCGAGACTTCCGAGAAGATGACATCTTCGCCGCGGACGAACATTTCCACGCCGAAGAGGCCGCGGCCGCCGAGGGCGCCGGTGATTTTTTCCGCCATGTGGCGGGCAGCGGCGAGGGCGGCGGGTGACATCGGGCACGGCTGCCATGATTCGCGGTAGTCGCCCTTGATCTGAGTGTGGCCGACGGGGTCGCAGAAATCGGTGCCGCCCAGATGCCGGACCGTCAGCATGGTGATTTCGTAGTCGAAAGTGACGAATCCTTCGACGATGACCTTGCCTTGGCCGGCTCGTCCGCCGGCTTGTGCATATTCCCAAGCGGCTGCCACTTCCTGCGGCGATTTGATGGTGCTTTGACCTTTGCCTGAGGAACTCATGATCGGCTTGACGACGCAGGGCAAGCCGATGCGGGCGATGGCCTCTTCAAATTCGGCGAACGATTCGGCAAAGGCGTAGGGGGACGTGGCCAAGCCGAGATCTTCAGCGGCGAGGCGACGGATGCCCTCGCGGTTCATGGTCAACTGGGCGGCCCGGGCGGTGGGGATTACCGTAAAGCCTTCGTTTTCCAGCTCGACCAAGGTGTCCGTGGCCAGCGCCTCGATTTCTGGGACGATGTAGTGGGGTTTTTCCAACTCGACGATCTGGCGCAGGGCGGCGCCGTCGAGCATGGAGATGACGTGGCTGCGGTGGGCCACCTGCATGGCGGGGGCGTTGGGGTAGCGATCGACGGCGATGACTTCGCAGCCAAGGCGCTGGAGCTCGATGGCCACCTCCTTGCCAAGTTCACCGGAGCCGCAGAGCAGGACTTTGGTGGCGGTTGACGAGAGCGGGGTGCCGATGGATGACATGCAGATGCGGGTGTGAGGTGGCGATGAGGTGGGAGGGGCGAGCGGGGCGGGACGGGGCGGGACGGGGCGGGACGGGGACGAAAGAGTGGTGAACGAATGCTTGCTGCGGATGTTTTCAAGGATCAACCGTGACGGCTTGGCGCTCGTGCCATTGGCTGATCAGTCGTGCGGTCAGTGGGCCGGGGGCCTTGGGGAGGCGGGTGGAGTCGATCACACTGATCGGCTGGATGTCGCGGGTGCTGGACGTGAGGAAGGCTTCGGTCGCGTGTGACCACTGGGCGATGGGGATGGACGATTCGCGAACGGGGAGGCCTATGGTGGTGGCGAGTTCGATCACGAGAGCGCGGGTGACCCCGCCGAGGCAGCCGTCGCTGAGCGGCGGGGTGACGAGGCAGGTGTCGAGAACGACGAACACGTTGGAGCCGGTGCCTTCGCAGAGGTGTCCTTGGGTATTGGGAAAAACGGCTTCATCGGCGCCGTGGTGACGGGCATGGGCGAGGCCGAGTGAACTTTCTGCGTAGCTGGTTGATTTGATGCCTGACAGCGGGCTGTGTTCATTGCGCGGCCATGGGAGGGTGATGACGCGGGCGGTGGCGGGCCAAGTCGGGCGCGGGGCGGAGGTGACGAGGTAGGTGGGCGGGCTGGTAGTGGCGCGCGCTGCGCCGGGCGGTCCGGCGCCCGGGGTGACGGTCACGCGCAGCCGACCGCCGACGTGGTGGTTGGCGGCGGCCACTTCGCGCAGTGCTTGATGGATGGTCGTCCGTTCCGGAAGCGGCAGCTGCAGTTGACGGCACGAGTGTTGCAGACGCTCCCAGTGACGTGAGAAGGCGAATGGTTCTGTGCCGATGGCGATCAGCGTTTCGAAGGCGCCGAGCCCAATGGTCAGGCCTTGATCAAAAGGCGAGAGACGGACCGCGGAGGCATGGGCCAGCTGGCCATTGTGCCAGACCATCAAATCTGGGGCTGGCGGAGCGGGCATGAGCAGTGAAGGAACAACGAATGAGCCCCGACCTCCGAGTCGTCTGACAGTTCAGACGAGGCAGCGGAGCGGGGCGCGGGTGACAGACTGTTCAGTCCGGATAGGGGGTGGATTATTTACCCTTCCACTCGCCGAACTTCGCTCCTTCTGTGATCCACTTTTTGAGGAGTTCTTTTTCGGCATCGGTCAGCGGATCGGCTTTCCCTTCGGGGGGCATGGCGTCGTCGTCGGACGATGGCAGGGTGGTGACGCGGTACAGCTCGCTTTCGTCCGGTTTGCCGGCGACGAGGGTTTTGTCCTTGGCATTTTTGCCGCCCTTGGTCAGCCCGGCGGCGGAGTCCATGACCAAGCCCCCTTTGGGTTTTTTCACTTTCCCCGCGGCGTCGGTATGCTCAGTGGCGTGGCACTTGATGCATTTGGATTCGAGGATGGGAAGAATCGAGGTCTCAAAACTCACGGCCTCTTCGGCGGTGGTGGTGGTGGCGAGGGCAGTCGCCGTGACGACGGAAGCAAGAATCGAATGGATGTTCATGAAGTAAATGGATGCAGATCCAGAGTCAAAATATACGCATGACCCGGAACAAGGCAGATGAAAAATTGCATGAATTTTTTCCGGTCGGCCGGGTGGGTTGAGCGATGGATGGTTGATTAGAACCGCCAGACGACGCCGGTGCGGACGGAGAAGTCCGGGCTGGAAGAAGTCAGACCCATGCCCGCGCCAATTTTGAGGGCTAGATGGTGGTTAGGGGAACAATACCCGCCGAGGACAAGTTCATGCTCGTTGGCCTCACCGAAATCGCCAATGGCTTCCAAGCCGGTAGCCCACATGTGGGAAAACGAATGGCGCACGCCGCAGGCGTACCCCCAGGCTGGTTTTGACCCTTCAGGCCAGAGACCGATGAGGTTGAAGATGATTTTATCTTTCGAGGTCAGGTCGGCTTCGACGATCATTCGAGCGAAGGCATGGTTTTCGTGATGGCGGTGAATGCCATCATACGAATCGGTCGTGGAAGTGGTCTCGGATGAGGATGAGGAGGTGGACGATGAAGTCGATTTTTTGGGAGTGGACTGGCTTTTTCCTGAGGTGGGCGTCGGAGCAGGGGCTGGCGGCGGGGCGATGGCGTGCCGCAGTTTTCGACCTGGGGTAGTGGCGGCTGGGTCGGGGCAGGGTGGGGCATCCGGGCCGAATTCTGGTCCGCAGGGGACGGGATCGGGATCGATCGAGCCGTTGTCGGTGGGGGCGGGCGGCTGGACGGCGGCGGGCGCGGGGGCGGTCGGGGGCGGGGCGGTGGATGCGGGCGTGCTGGCGATTGATTCGCTGGACGAATAGGCAAAGTGATAACCGGCCACGACCGAGACGCGCACGCGCCAGTCGGACGGCGTGAGCTGGATTTGCATCGTGGGGGCCACAGACTCGAAGGCCCAGCTGCCGTTTTCGTCGGTGAAGCCGACGGTGCCTCCTATGGCGACGCGCGGGGCGATACCGACCATGACTCCTGGTTCGGTGCTGAACGTGTTGTCATCGCCGTCTTTGGACCATTCCAGACTGCCGAAGGCGACACCGGTCCAGAGCGAAGGGACGGCGGCATCTTGAACGACAAGGAATTCCTGGCCGTGGTGGGCTTGGGCGCACGGAACGGACCCGGCGATGGCGGCGGAGAGGACAAGTAAAGGGTGGCGGGATCTCATCAGGTCGGCTGCGGCGGCGGAATGAAGAAAAGGGTAAGGTTGAGGGCAGCCGGGGTGGGATGCGGCGCCGCCATCGGCGGCGCCGCATGAGGTCTGGGCGACATCAGTCGCTTAGGGAGCGAACGAGCTGGAGGCGCAGCGGGCTTTAGGCGCGACGCCGGCGGAACAGGATAGCGCTGGCCCCGAGCAGGCCGAGGGCGGCGGTGGCGGGTTCTGGCACTGGGGCGAAGGTGGCCTTAATGCCATGGGTCTGGTAGGGAGCCACGGCTCCGACGCCGGAGGCATAGTCGACCCCGCCGACAAAGAACGAGTAGTCACCCGCGGGCAGCGAGAACGTGCCGGTCACCTTGCCATCGGCCAGTCCATCGCCGAGGATGCCTGACTCGCTGCCGAAGTTGGCGGCTGTGCCGTCTGCCGCGTGGCCGACGTACGTGAAGTTGCTGAGTGAAGCGGCTGGATAGGTCAGGTTAAATTCAGGACCGTCATTGCCGATGGTCCAGTCGTTGAGCGAACGAAAAGCTCCTTCCTTGGCTGGTCCGGGCAGAGTGGCCAGGTAATCGAGCGAGATTTGGGCTCCGTCGTGATCGGCCTTGTCGGGCGAGATGTGGGCTAAGCCTGAATACACGGAGAAGCCAGGCAGAAGGCCGGCGATGTGGGTGGTGGTCACGGGTGGCGTGCCGGCGGTGGTGCTGTAGGCCATGCCCTCGATACTGATGCTGAACGTCAGAGCTGTATTCAGGGTGAACCGATAGGCACGCACACGGTGACTGTCGCCGAAGTCAGCGTCGGTCGCGTCGGCCCAGCCAAAACTGCTGGCGTTTTGGTTCTCGATGGTGACTGGGGCTTCGCCGCCGGAGAAGGCACCGAAGTTCCGTCCGGTGTAGCTGATGTGGGCGTGGGCGCTCAAGGGAGCCAGCACGCAGGCGGCAGCTAGGCAGTGGCGCAGCGGCGTCATTTGTGATATAAGTGACATGTTGTTCTGGGTATGGTTGTGTTTTCTCGTTTTGTTGCGGGTGGCCACATCTGACCCGGAGCGACTGGCGCGGCGGCGTTGAGTCGCCGCCGCGTCACTCCGGGTTTTCTCTGGCCAAAAGGCGATGGGATGGAAATAGGGACTAACGGCGGCGGCGGGCGATCAATGCCAAGCCGGTCAGGGCTGCTAGCGCGGTGGTGGCGGGCTCTGGTACCGGGGCGGTCGTGAAAGTGGCGCGGTACCCTTGGCGTGGCGGACTTGTCTCGGATGAGGCATCGCTGCCGATGACAATGCTGTAGTTTCCTGCGGACAGGTTCCATGTGCGGCTCACGCTCTCCAGTGAGTTGTTGCCTAGGCTGTCGAGATAACCCAAGTCCTCGGCCCAGACGACGGCCCCGTCATTGTTGTACGTGTGATGGTCCTGCACGGGCAGATCCGCTGCTGCGTACTCAAGCGCCAGCGCCACGTCATCAGGAATGGCATCATTGTCCCAGCCGCTCCAGATGGTGAACGACGGATACATGTGATCGGCGGGCCGGAAGCCACCGCCGGCGACAGGAACCGTGGTGTCTCGCTCGATGCTGAGCGTGAACACGCTGTCCGTTTGCAAAGTGATGGCAAACCAGTTGGAGGTGTGGGTCCATCCCACTGGGTCTTCGCCTACGCCGAAGAGACTCTGATCTTGCCAGCTCCAGGCACCGACGTGGTTTGACTGGCTGGCGGTTTCCTGACCGCTGAGAGTGGCATAAAATGCGTATCCCACGCCGCCGGCATTGGGATCGCCTGCCGTAATGGCGGCTGAGGCGGGCAGGGCCCACGCCAGAGCGAGGATCGGGAGGATCATCGTGGGTGAATATGAGGATGGATGTGGTTTCATAGGGTGTGAGTAGGAACAGAGAAAATTTGACGAGAAGCTGGGGGGTTACCAAGTGCGCCGGAGGCGGAAGAACTCGAGTGACGACGGGTTGGGCACGTTCAATTGCCAGTGGTTTTGGAGTTGGGTGCGCGGCGCGGTGAGCGGCTGCCATGCGGTGGGCAGGGCGGATTTATTTTCGGGTGTCCAATCCGGGAATGAGTCGGGCCAAGTGAGTTGCGGATTGATGTCGGAGAGGCTGATGGCGAGGGACGGGACGGTTTCATCGGCATTGGCGAGGCCATCGCCGTCGCGATCGGCCCCCATGCGCGGCCCCTGACCGGGAGGCACGCCGAGAAACGTCAAGGCGTCACCGGGTTCGAGCAGGGCCAGCAGTTGCGAGCGGGGCAGTCCCTGCGTGGTGGCGGTGTCCAGCCGGTACGTCTGTGTGGCTGGCTCGTAGGAAAATTGGCGCCATTGACCCGCGAGCCGTCCGCGGACCACAGCGTCGCACGCGGCGATGGCCGCCTGTCTTTCCAAGGTTGATATTAATTTTACGGCTTCGGCGTCGCTGGCGGTTTCGTGGGTGAGGGTGCGGGAGAATCCCACGGTGGGAGCTGTTCCGGTGTCGAAACACATCAAAAATGCGGTGACATCATCCAGTTCCTGCAGTGTCTCGAGAGTATCCAGAACGTAAAAGTGTCCGCGGGGCAGTTGAAATCCGGTGCCGTCGTGGAGTAGTCCGTAACCAGTCACATTCACGGCGCCCGGGGTGCCGTTGAACTGGGCGCGTTGATAGACGGTGCGAAGCGCCACGGTTTTGATCGGCTGGTTGGCTCCGACCTCGGTGCGTAAGTCGATGTTTTCGTCCGACCCTGTGGGCAGGGTGTGACAGGTGACACAATGCGACTTGACGTGGTTATTAAAAAGATCGCGGCCGCGTGTGGGATTGCCTTGATCGAGCATCGGCGGCAGCGAGCGATCCAGCTGGCGGTTGGGATTGGCGTGGTGGCGCACGGAGAGCAGGTAGGCCGCAAGAGCATCCATGTCGTCATCGCTGATCAGTGAGCCGCCGAGGAGATCGCGGAACGTGGGATTAAAACTTTGGATGTCAGGGCGGTCGCCGCGCCAGTGGAAAATGCGATGCGGCTGCATGCCTCGCAACGTCTGCGTGGTCATCGGCCCCTTCATGGGATGCATGACACGCGGGCGCGGCGTGGAGTCATGGATGGAATTGTTTTTGCCATTAACAGTGACCATGACGCCATTTGGATCGCCCAGATCCCAAGCCAGCCCGTCGCGATCCGTATCAAGATGGCAGCTGGCACAGCTGGCGGTACCATTGCCCGAAAGTCTGGCATCAAAAAGATAACCCCGGCCCTGCCTCACGAGTGGCGGCATCGGGTCATGGCTAGCCACAGCCGTTTCTGCAAGCAGGGGAGCGGTGGCCGTGGCCGCGGTGTCGATCACGGAAATGGTGTCCGATAATTTGTTCATCACATACAGCCGGTCCCGGGTCGGGTGCAAGACCAGGCCACGCGGACCGCGCATCTGTCGGCTGTCAGCCATCGACGGCCGCACATCGATGCGCCGGACGATCGATCCATCCGCTCCCGAGAGTTCCGCCACTCGGTCGCTGCCAAAGGCGGCCACCCACAGCCGGGCGCCGTCTTGGGAAAACACAATCGATGTCGGTTGAGCCAGTGAGGCGGCGAGGGCGGACGGGTTGGGTAGTTGTCCATAGTCGATACCGGGATTGAGGTCATGGAGTGAGATGTTGCCGGTGGCGCTGGCCACTCGTGTCACCCGGTTGAAGACGAACTGGCCGCGCAGTTGTGGCTCGAAGCGGACGAGGTTGCGGGCGTCGGTATTGGCGACCCAGATGTCGCTGGTGCCCGGCTGGACGGCGAGATCGAACAAATTCGTTCCGGTGCCTGCGTGGTAGCGTTTGATGCGGTGGGTGGTGGCGTCGATTTCCACCACGTCGCGGTCGAGAACGGTGTAGGGGACGCGCGGGTCACTGGCCTCGACGATGAGGCCGGTTTTGGGCGCTGCGGGCAGGGCAGGGTTGGTGGGGGCGGGCGGATCGGGGGCGACGGCTGGCGGCAGGGTGGTGGTGGAGTTGCCGGAGAGTTGAAAGGCGGCGAGGATGGTGGTGCCATCGGCGCTGGTGGCGAGGGCGCGCGGGTTTAATCCTTCGAGAGAAATACTGGTGATTTCCTGGCGGGTGAGGGCGTCGAACACGCGCACGACGTTATTTCGTCCGCAGCTGACGAAGGCTTTGTTTTGCGCAAAAACGATGTCGGCCGGTTCATCTGGGACCGAGAGGGTAGCCACAGTGGCCCCGAGAGAAAGTGAGACAATGGAGAGGCTGTCGGAGACTTCATTGACGACCCAGACTTCATCATTGGTCCTCGCTTGCAACGAGACCGGTTCCAGCCCGACGGGGATTTCCGCGAGGAGAACGGGTGTGGGGTTAGCTGGATTGGAGACGTCGAATACCGAGAGTCGGCCTTCCGGTGAATTCAGGGCCAGCAGCCGGGTGCCATCCGGGGTCAGGCCGATGGGATGAGTCTGGCGCGCCTCGAAATGGGCATAGGCGGCGGTGGCGCCGGTTTGCGCTTGAGCCTGTGAGGTGCCGAGCACAAGAGCGAGGCTGAGGGCGGTGCGGATGGAGAAAGTGGGCATCGAAAGCCTGGGAAAAAAGCGGAGGATCAATGGAGGTGGGGCCGTGGGGCCGTGGGGCGGGGGGAAGGCGATAGGTCCGAAAATTCTCATCTGAGGTCCCGTCTGGCATACAGCTTCCGGGGCATCTACTCTGTTAGGAGATGTCTCGGCCACAAAACCACCCGAACCACCAGGTAGGATGCACGACGGGACACTCAGATGAGATTTGCCACAGGGGCAAAATCGAGGTGGGGTGCCGGATCACGTTCGAATCAAGGGTGGACTCATAGAAGAGCCGTTCACCCGCACGATTCGTTGATGACCCGTCTCACAGATGACGGTCTTCGAACAAGGTCTTCCCCAAGAGAAGAATCAGGCCGTGAAACACGTGCTGGGTTTGAAACCCAAGCCTCCGCGACAACATCCCACAGGACAAAAGGCAGTTGGGTCAAAGGAACTCGAGGAATCCGAGGAACCAGAGAGGCCAAGGCCACAGAGCGCGAGAGCGCACTGGTTGATTACGCCAGTCGGGGGGGCGGCAGAGGTGGGGTGGCGGGGTCAGCTGAAGTCAGCTTGTCCGGAGCCATGGCTGGCTGCCATGATGTCTGGCCATCCAGACGGGCTGGGAGATGAGGTTCCTCAAAGCAGGCGAGTTCCTTACCAAACTTACTCCAGTCTGGGCTGGGGGCTTTGGGGCTGCGGTCATCATTTTGTTCCGCAACACGCGATTTGGAAATTACGTCGCACAACGAACATGGGTGCTCACCGTCAAATGTCTTGCGGGCGCCTTCGACCACTCCGTCCTCCTGCGTGTAACTGACTAACATGCCGCTCCAAGCGACAACCTGCAGCATTCCAAGGTGCCCGCCGCATAATTGCAGGCTTAGCACCAAGGCGCACAGTAGATGGAAAACACGATTCAAACATTTGAAGGCTCGACCAGACACGCCCCGCTCGCAAGCTGAAAAACACCTTCGATTGGATTTAGAGACGACATCGAGTAGTGGGTGAGGGCATGACTCGTTTTTTATTGGTCTATTGTTGTTTTCTGATGGTTTTCGGAGCGGCGGCTTCTGAGGGTCGGGAATTGGCTGGAGGGTTTCGATTGGCGGCGACGACTGGGCAGGTGGTGGTGGGGATAGCGGACGGCTGGTCCAGCACGTCGGTCAGGCTGCAGTGTTGGGAGCGTGGGTCTGGGGGTGGGTGGCGTCGCGTGGGGTCGGAGTGGGACGCTCGGCTGGGCGGGGCGGGCTTGGTGTGGGGGCGAGGATTGAGTCCGGTCCCCTCGGGGGCGGCGTTGAAAGTAGAAGGTGACAAGCGGACGCCGGCTGGAGTTTTTGGCGTGGGCACGGCGTGCGGGTACGATCGCGAGATTGTCCGTCAGGCGGACATGCCGTATTTTCAAATTACGACGAGGGATTTGTGGGTTGAGGACCCTACATCGCGTTGGTACAATCAGCGCATCCGGCTGGACCGGGAGCCTCAGACGCCGTGGGAAAAGAAGGCGCAAATGAGACAAGGCGACCCGGCCCATGCGTTGAAGTTATTCATTTTGCACAATGCGCCGCCGCGGGTGGTGCCCGGCGGAGGGAGCAGTATTTTTTTCCATGTATGGCGTGCTGGCGGGACGCGGGCCAGTATCGGTTGTACGACGATGAGTGAGCCCAAATTGCGTGCGATGATTGGCTGGCTCGATCCCCGTCGGCTGCCGGTATATGTCATTTTGCCTCGCGCCGAGTATGAAGCGCGCCGGGTGGCTTGGGGCTTGCCGTTTTAGGTTGGGGCGAGGGCGTTGGGGATTTCAGGTCGGGCGGGGGTGGGGGAGCCAGTGGTTCCAATCAAATGCCTCGAGTCCCTTAAATTGTTTTTTATAGTCGTAATGGGAGGGCTGGGCGTAGGCGTAACCTGGGTAATAATATTGGCATCCTCGCTCCTGGGCCCACTGGATTTCGGCCAGCATGGTGGCAATTCCCAAGCTGCGGGGCTCTTCCGAGGGGTCGAAAAACCCATAAATGCTGCTGACGGCGGAGGCGCCGACATCCATATAACTGGCTGCCACCAGACGGTCGTGATGGTACAGACCGACCTCGAGATTCAGGCAGGGGCCGATGGATGGTTCGGCTCCCAAAAAGTCTTCCAGAGAGTCGGGCACGTTCTCGGTGAATCGTTGTTTGTGGCGTTGGAACAAGGTGCGCCGCGTCTCGTCAATGCGGGTGGGATAGACACGGAGCTGCAGGTCGGCATTTTTTCGGTGGATGCGGCGCTGGCTTTTGGACGGTTCAAACTGAGCGAGGTCAATCCGCAGCGGGCGAACATCAAGAACGCCATTTCCGTGGTGGGCCTGCGCGTAGCGGTAAAACAGCGGTCCAAAATGCCGCCAGCCTTCAGACCAGAGACGGTCCATTTCCGCAGGCGGCACCTGCCAAGCGATGAAGCCTTCGTCCTTGACCGGGGTCACGCTGAAAGTATCTCCGGAATCCGGAAGACGTCGAGCGGGGAGTTGAGGTGTTCATGAGGGCGGCGTCTGTGCGATGGCAAAAGCGCGGCGGTTAATCTGCCCCTTGGACAGCGGCCTGAACTCGTTCCATCATTCGACGTCGTATTCTGAACAATGGCATTCTCATCGGACACAGCACTGCAGTATCTGGACCGGGCCCGCGCTCGGGGGCATCTGGCTCATGCGTATATTGTCAGTGGGATGGAGAGTGCGGACCGTCTGGCCTTTGCCGCTGAACTCGCCTGTCGTTTGAATGGGGCCGGGTCGCTCGATGTCCGCGGGATGCCCGGTCCGGGTGTGCATGTG